>JAEZMT010000453.1 GCA_023442085.1 Pseudomonadota bacterium
AGAAGGTGACCATCGACGAGATCAAGCGCTTCCGCCAGATCGGCTCGCTGACGCCCGGCCACCCCGAGAATTTCGTCACCGAGGGCATCGAGACCACCACCGGCCCGCTCGGGCAGGGCATTGCCACCGCCGTGGGCATGGCCATGGCCGAGCGCCTGCTCGCCGCCCGCTTCGGCTCGGACGTGGTGGATCATTACACCTACGTCCTCGCCTCCGATGGCGACCTGATGGAGGGCATCAGCCAGGAGGCGGCCGACCTCGCTGGCCACCTGAAGCTCTCCCGTCTCATCGTCATGTGGGACGACAACAAGATCTCAATCGACGGCCCGACCTCCATCTCCGGCTCGACCGACCAGCTCGCGCGCTTCGCTGCCTCTGGCTGGGCCACTACATCGGTGGACGGGCATGATCCCGAGGCGATCCTCGCCGCCCTTACGGCCGCCAAGGCCTCCGACCGTCCGACCCTGATTGCCTGCCGCACCACCATCGGCTTCGGCTCGCCCAAGAAGGCGGGCTCCGAGAAGGTCCACGGCTCGCCGCTGGGCGCCGAGGAGATCGTCGCCACCCGCGCCGCCCTCGGCTGGGAGGCGCCGGCCTTCGTGGTGCCCGAGGACGCGCTCGCTGGCTGGCGCGCGGCCGGTGCCGCCGGTCGCGCCGCCCGCGAGGCCTGGGAAGGCCGCCTCGCGGCCCGCCCGGCCGAGGAGCGCAGCGAGTTCGAGCGCCGGGTCGCCGGCACGCTGCCCCAGGCGCTGGAAGGTGCCATCGTGGCCGCCAAGGAGAAGGCGGTGAAGGATGGCGGAGCGGTCGCAACCCGCAAGTCGTCCGAGCTGGTGCTGGACTTCATCACCCAGGCGGTGCCCGACATGGTGGGCGGCTCGGCCGATCTCACCGGCTCGAACAACACCAAGGCCAAGGGCGCCAAGTCCGTGACGCCGGACGATTTTTCCGGCTCGTTCATCCATTACGGCGTGCGCGAGCACGGCATGGCCGCGGCCATGAACGGAATGGCGCTGCACAAGGGGCTCGTCCCCTTCTCCGGCGGCTTCATGGTGTTCTCGGACTATTGCCGCCCGGCCATCCGCCTCGCCGCGCTGATGGGCGAGCGGGTGATCCACGTGCTCACCCACGATTCCATCGGCCTCGGCGAGGATGGCCCCACCCACCAGCCGGTGGAGCACCTCGCGGCCCTGCGTGCCATTCCCAATCTCCTCGTGATGCGCCCCTGCGACACGGTGGAGACAGCGGAGTGCTGGCAGATTGCGCTACAGTCCACCGACAGGCCCTCGGCGTTGATCCTGTCGCGCCAGAACCTGCCGCTGCTGCGCTCCGATGCCACCGCCGAGAACCGGTCGGCGGAGGGGGCCTACGAAATCCTCGCTGCGTCCGGGCCGGCGCAGGCGAGCCTGTTCGCCACCGGCTCGGAAGTGTCCTTGGCGGTGGAAGCCGCCAAGCTGTTGGAGGCGCAGGGTGTGCCCACCCGTGTTGTCTCCATTCCCTCGTTCGAACTGTTCCTCGAAAGGCCCGCCGCAGAGCGGGCAAAGGTGATCGGGGACGCTCCGGCCAAGGTCGCGGTTGAGGCCGCGATCCGCATGGGGTGGGACGCCATCGTCGGTTCGGACGCCGCCTTCGTGGGAATGACCTCGTTCGGCGCCAGCGCGCCCGCAAAGGAGCTTTTCGCCCATTTCGGCATTACTGCCCAGGCGGTCGCCGCGCGCGCGCTCGACCAGCTGCGGCAGGCCTGAGGTTCGGCGCACGGCGGGCGCGAAGGAACGGCGTCGCGGATCATCCGCAGGCGCGCATATCAATTCAGCGAGGCCGGGCTTAAAGCCGGCTCAGGAGGACCCAACATGAGCGTCAAGGTGGCCATCAACGGTTTCGGTCGCATCGGTCGCAATGTGCTGCGCGCCATCATCGAATCGGGCCGCACCGACATCGAGGTGGTGGCGATCAACGACCTCGGCCCGGTGGAGACGAACGCCCACCTCTTCCGCTTCGACAGCGTGCACGGCCGCTTCCCCGGCGAGGTCAAGGTCGCCGGAGATACCATCGACGTGGGCCGCGGCCCCATCAAGGTCACCGCCGTGCGCAACCCCGCCGAGCTGCCCCACAAGGAGCTGGGCGTGGACATCGCGCTGGAATGCACTGGCATCTTCACCTCGCGTGACAAGGCTGCGGCGCACCTCACCGCCGGCGCCAAGCGCGTGCTGGTCTCGGCCCCGGCCGACGGCGCGGACCTGACGGTGGTCTATGGCGTCAACCACGACAAGCTCACCAACGAGCACCTCGTCGTGTCCAACGCCTCCTGCACCACCAACTGCCTCGCCCCCGTGGCCAAGGTCCTCAACGATGCCGTGGGCATCGAAAAGGGCTTCATGACCACCATTCACTCCTACACCGGCGATCAGCCCACGCTGGACACCATGCACAAGGACCTCTACCGCGCCCGCGCGGCGGCCATGTCCATGATCCCCACCTCCACCGGCGCCGCCAAGGCGGTGGGCCTGGTGCTGCCGGAGCTGAACGGCAAGCTGGACGGCACGTCCATCCGCGTGCCCACGCCCAACGTCTCGGTGATCGACCTGAAGTTCGTCGCCAAGCGCGCGACCAGCAAGGAAGAGATCAACGAGGCGATCATCGCGGCGGCGGCGCAGGAGCTGAAGGGCATCCTCGGCTTCACCGACCAGCCCAACGTCTCCATCGACTTCAACCACAACCCCAACTCCTCGACCTTCCACCTCGACCAGACCAAGGTCATGGAAGGCACGCTGGTGCGCGTGCTGTCGTGGTACGACAACGAGTGGGGCTTCTCGAACCGCATGAGCGACACGGCCGTCGCCATGGGCAAGCTGGGCTGACCGGGAAAAGGGGGCGCCATCATGATCGCCTTCCGCACCCTCGATGACGCCGCGGACCTCGCCGACAAGCGGGTCCTCGTGCGGGTCGACCTCAACGTTCCCATGGAGAGCGGGCGCGTCACCGACGCCACCCGTCTCAAGGCCATCCTGCCCACCATTCGGGACATCACCGGCAAGGGCGGCAAGGTCGTCCTGCTGGCCCACTTCGGGCGGCCCAAGGGCCGCGACGAGAGCCAGTCCCTCGCCCCCGTCGCCAAGGCGCTCGAAGGCGAACTCGGCCGCAAGGTTGCCTTCGCCGGCGACTGCGTGGGAGACGCGGCGAAGAGCGCCGTCTCCGGCCTCGCCTCCGGCGAGGTGATCGTGCTGGAGAACACCCGCTTCCATGCGGGCGAGGAGAAGAACGCGCCAGACTTCATCGAGGCTCTCGCGAGCCTCGGCGACGTCTATGTCAACGACGCCTTCTCCACCGCCCACCGGGCGCACGCCTCCACCGAGGGGCTCGC
>JAEZMT010000484.1 GCA_023442085.1 Pseudomonadota bacterium
ATGCGCGCGAGCTGGCGGCTCATGGCCGGCGCCGAGAGGTTCAGCCGCTGCGCCGCCCCCACGACGCTGCCTTCCGAGAGAAGTGCGTCGAGCGTCACCAGCAGGTTCATGTCGAGCGGCGGCACACGATGTCTTGTCGGTTTGGCGGGCAAGAGGGCGCCTCCGCATCAGTGCGTCCGATGCACTCATATAATAGTGACATTGCACTGTATGCAAACAAGGCCGACCCCTATCGAAAGACGAGTTTGGCGCGCCTGCGCGCTGCTTTCGACGGGACCCCACATGACACGGCACACCTCTTCCCCCACCGCCCAGCCGCACGCCACGGCCGCGCACCGGCCCATCCATTCCGGCATGGTGCTGACCGGGCTTTCCCTTGCCATCCTGCTGTCGCAGCTCGGCACCAACATCATCAACGTTGCCCTGCCCACCTTGGTGAAGAGCCTCGGCGTGGACTTCGGGGCCGTCCAATGGGTGGTGGTGAGCTATCTGCTCGTCGTCACCGCCCTCATCGTCGGCGTCGGCCGTTTCGGTGACCAGCTCGGCAAGAAGCGCCTCTATCTGTGGGGGCTCGCCGTCTTCATGGCGGCCTCCGTGCTGTGCGCCCTCTCCACCAGCCTGCCGCTACTGATCGCCGGCCGCGCCGGCCAGGGGCTTGGCGGCGCCATCCTCATGGCGCTCTCCTTCGCCTTCGTCGGCGAGGTGTTTCCCAAGGAGCGCACGGGCTTTGCCATGGGCGTGCTCTCCACCATGGTGTCCTTCGGCATCGCGCTCGGCCCCTCCCTCGGCTCGCTGGCGCTGGCCGCCTTCGGCTGGCAGGCGGTGTTCTGGGTCAACCTGCCGTTCGGGCTTCTGGCCTTCCTTCTGGTCTCGCGCTATCTGCCCAATGCCGTCGATGCGCCGAAGCATCCCGTCGTCCCCGCCGCGCGGTTCGACTGGCTCGGCACGATCCTCCTCGCATCGACGCTCGGCGCCTATGCGCTGGCCATGACGTTCGCCGGCAAGCAGGGCTTCGATGCACCGCTCGTGCTGCAGCTCGGGCTCGGCGCGCTCGTCGGCCTCGCCTTGTTCCTCGCGGTGCAGGTGAAGGCGCGCGCGCCGCTGCTGAAGCTTTCCATGTTCGGCAACGTGCTGCTCTCCACCAGCATGTTCATGAGCGTGCTGGTCTATGCGGTGATGATGGCGACCCTGGTGCTGGGGCCGTTCTTCCTCTCAAAGGCGCTCGGCCTCGACACCCGCATGGTCGGCCTGGTGATGACGGTCGGTCCCCTCGCCGCGGCCATCATGGGCGTGCCGGCCGGCACCCTTGCCGACCGCATCGGCGCACGGCTCGCCATGGTCATCGGGCTGGCACTGTTCACCATCGGGGCTTTCGCCATGTCCTGGGTGTCGCGTGATGGCGGCGTCCCCATCTACATCGTCGCCATCCTGTTCATCAGCGTCGGCCTCGCCTTCTTCCAGACGCCGAACAACACCGCCGTCATGACCGATGCGCGCCCCGAACAGCGCGGTCTCGTTTCCGGCCTGCTGGCCCTTGCCCGCAATCTCGGCCTTATCACCGGCGCCTCCCTCATGGGCGCGCTCTTCGCCAGCGTCGCCGGCGATACGGCCACCGCCACCCCGGACCTCGTGACGGAAGCTATGCGCTTCGCCTTCCGCATCGCGGCGTCGATGGCGGCTGCCGCCTTCCTCCTCTCCCTCACCACGCTGCGCCGGCGTCGCGCCTGACACGGCAGCCAAGGAGCTCTCCCGTGAAACAGAACACCCCCCTCATGGGCGCCAATCGCCCCGTGCCGCCCGACCGCCGCCTGAGGATCGCCGAGGTCCGAAAGGTCACCGAACTGAGCCCGCACATGCGGCGCGTCACCCTCGCCTCGACGGCGCTGATGGACTTTCCCGTCCGCCGCCCGGCCCAATGGATCAAGGTGTTCGTGCCGACGGCCGACGGCGGGAAGCCCAGCAGACGCGCCTACACCATCCGCCATTTCCGCGAGGCTCTGTGCGAGATGGACATCGATTTCGTCCTGCATGGGGATGGCCCCTGCTCCACTTGGGCGCAGTACGCGGCGCCTGGCGATGTCGTGCAGATCGCCGGCCCGCGCGGCGGCTTCCGGCTCGATCCGGACGTCTCGCATCTGCTGATCGGCGGCGACGAAACGGCCCTTCCGGCGATCGGCGCGATTCTCGAAGCCCTGCCGGCCGGGCTTTTCGTCGATGCCTTCGTGGAAATTCCCGAGGACGCCGATGCCCAGGTCATCCATTCGAAGGCCGATGTAGAGATCACCTGGCTCCCGCGCGGCAGCGACGATGCAGGACAGCGCTCCACGCTCGCCGAGGCCGTGATGGGGGCGGAGGTGCCACAGGAATCAGGCGCGGTATGGTTCGCTGCCGAAGCCTCGGTCGCGCGATCGGTGCGCCGCCACTTTCAACTGGATCGCAACATGCCGCGCGAGCGTCTCATCGTTGCCGGCTACTGGAAGAACGGCGAGAGCGATTTCAGGGATAGCGAAGGCAGTTAGAATTTAGGTGGCGCGCCGCACCGGGTGAAGATGACAACTACGTTTACGCTATAGCCCTATAAAATGATGCCGCGAAATCGGCCGGAATTCACTGAAATAACATCAGGAACCCGGCTCCGGTGTATCCGCTTGCCGTCATGCCATAGTTTGCCGGTCGAGCTTGGACCAAGGTCGCGGCCTACAGGAAGCCAGGTCATTCCTCTGAATTCCCAAACGGGATCAGGACCTGAGGCGCTTCTGTCAACGCGACTAGCTTCACGCCGTTCAATGGGCGGACAGTCGCGCGATTGGCCGGATCGAATATCAACCGCACCTCGTCCTGATAGCCATCTTCGAGGCCGCTTACCAAAGCCAGAATGAAGTCATTGCCACGTTCCTTGGCGCGCTCGTATTCGGCGTTGGACATCTCGATCGAACTCTGCGGCGCGCGGCCGGTCGCCTTCATTTCGACGAAGGTCTTCCAGTCGATCGCGCCGTCGGCACCAACTTCATGCCGATTGCGAAAATCAACCAGCAGTTCCTCCGCTGAGGTTTCCAACGCCTGCGTCAGCAACTCCCAGCCGCGTTGTTCCAGATCGCGATCGGTGTAGGCCGTCGGCGCCGTGCGCGATCCGGGATTGGGCGGCTTTGGCGGAGGCGGCGTGTCGTGCAGCTTCGGTTTTGCCGGTGGTGGTGCCGGCTTCGGATCGCTACCCGGCACCACCGTGGCGGCTAGAATGGGACCAACGCTATTCTTAAGGGTTCGGGGCTTCACGGCGGGGCCTTTCCCACCGGGTGTGCTCACCGAGATTTTCTTTTTCGGGGCAGCGTTGATCTTTGCGGCGCGGTCTTCCATTGCCTCCGCGTGTTCCTCGTCCGATGCGAGGCGAATGGCTTCGGCCGCGGTCTCGCGCGCTTCTTGCCAGGCCACCACCCATTCGGCCTCGATGCCGCGGCGCGAGGCATGCGGGAACAACGACGCGATCGCGTGGCCACCGTATTCGCGCTTGGGCAGGGCCTCGTCCCAGACATGCAATTCGAGCGGATCCCGCACGATCAATGCCTGAAGCTGGATCGGAATTTTCACCGCTGATAATTCCTCGCCCATTGCCCGAACCGCAATCGGACCGGGGTATACGAACAACGGAATCTCCCGCAGCGCATCCCAACTGATCGCCATGCGCTTGCGCACCTCTGGGTCGTTGCGCGCTAGTTCATCGGAAAGGTGATCGACCGCCTGCCGGAAGTGCGCTCGCATGCCATCACCACGATCAAGGGCCGTCTCGCGATCGTCCGCAACGACCAAGGTAGGCTCGCTGCGCGTCACCCCTGTGAAAACCACCAACGACGCCAGCTCGCGAAGGTCGCAAGGCGGCGTCCAGAATTTATTGGTGGGCAAAGCCTTCGCCAATTGCGAGCTAAGTTCGGATTCTTCGACCAAGAAGATGGGCCGCTCGGACTCCCAACGGTCGCCGCAGTACAGCGGCAGGGCTTTCGTGCGCTCGCGGTGCCGCCGCTCCGCATTGGCCAGCAAGGGCTCCATATAGCGATATACGTCAATCAGGCATGACGTGACCCCCACGTCATGCGCTTGCCCCGCCAGCGACTTCAGAAACTTAAGGCAGTCATCGAGCGTAGGCTCACGTACATCCAAGGCCGACCAGAGGCTAGCCAACGCCGGCCCACCCGGCACAAAGCGCGCGCGGTCACGAAAGATATCCTTGCCGCGCATCAACTCGGTTGGCCCGCGCCAAACATTGCCGCCGACGTGGATAAGCCCCTGGTTCTCGGTGAAAGCCTTGCGCAAATCCTGGGCGGTCATGTCGCCTATGCGGGTGTTCCATGCGACCGTGCGGGGCACGTACTTCGCGATGTTGCGATAGATCGCCATGACCTGCGCGTCATCGATGGCCTCGACCCCATCGCGCGTCTCGCGCAGCAGCTTGACGAGATCGCTGACACGCACCGAGGTTACCAACCCAAGCGTCGCCGCGAAGTCCGCGCTAAAATCCCCCAGATCGACGCCGACCGCGAAGGCGGTGCTAGCGTAAAGCGTTTGCGTCTCTTGCGTCTTCACCACGGCTTCGTTCGGCGTAACCAACTCGCCCTTGCCGACCGCCACCCACTGCGTCTCACGGAGTTGGATCAGCCATTGCGCGGTTACAGGTGCCCTCGGATAAACGTAGACACGCGCCTCGTGCTGCGAGGCCACCATCTTGCGATTGGCGTAAGACCGCTCCCAGGCGCGCGCCATGGCCTTGAACAAGGCAGGGCTTCTCTCGCGTAGGTCCTTCTTGGAGAGTTTGGGGAATGCGGCTAGAACGCGTTCGAGATCGGGGCTGATCCAATCGGTCGGCACTTGCTCGGCCTGGGCCGCACGGAGTTCCCGGGTCCGCGTCGCGCCGCCCCAACGGACCAACCCGGTTTGCTTCAGTCGCGGCGCGGTCTCCACGCCGAGCAGAACAAAGAACTTGCGCGGGCCTCGCGAGATGGTTCCATCAGCGCGCTTACGCTGCGCGCGAGTGGCGCCAGTCTTCATTTTCTCATCGTACTTGGCGGAGATCCACTGAATGCCCGGTACGTTCCCAGCCGCTGTGGGCCAATTGGGGAAATCGCTGTCCAACGTCTTGCACAGATAAGCTTCCGTCGGACGCACCTTCTGCCGGTGCATCTTGCCACTCTTATAAACGAAGCCATCCACCATCAGCGCTGCGCCCACAGCATGACCGATCTCATCCGCGCGGCGATCGCTCAGTTCATCGAAACGATTGCGAAGCTCGCGCAATTCCTCGTCCTCGATCTCTAGCGGCGTCGCCGCGAATCGCTCCGCGAAGGCTGCGAGTTCGGTCGACGCATCGACACTTGTTCGGAACGCCGCGTGTCTATCCAGCCACTTCACCGCGAAATCGCCATCCTTCTCGATACCGTATTCGGCATGCAGGCGATCCAGCAGGCTCCACCGCAAGGAAAACAATGAAAACTCTCCGCCTAGAACGAGCGGCTTGGCCGTAGCGCCTTTGGGCTTGCAGACCACTGCGCGCCCTTCATCAGTCAGCCAGAACGGCACATCAAATAGTTCCTCATCGGCGTGGGTCTCCACCAACACGCGCGCGGCTTTCACCCACCAACTTGGTTCCTTCGGTTGAAACAGCGATTGCTTGAAGCCCTCAAGCAACTCCGTGGTGCCAACAGTGGCGCAGACTCCAATTTCATCGAGCACTGTGCGCCACCTACCGCCCGCATCGCGAACATCGCGTGGCAGCGCTCGTGATCCTTCGGCCAGTGCCTCGATATCGACGTCGGTCAGAAGATCGCTTAGATCGGCATGTTCATAGGCGATATCCGACAAGGCGACGGACGCGCCGCGGATAAGGATTGCCGCATGCTCGCCAAGCCAACTTCTCGCGGTTTCGAATGATTTCGCGAAGCCACCACGCAGCCAACGGTCCCCTTCGTTGCCGATGTACTCGGCAGCGACCGGCACAAAGCGCCAAGCTTCCTTGGGCGCTGCCAGCATCCGGCCATGCGCGATCTCGCCAAGCACATCGCCGCATCGCTCGATCAGCCAGTTATTCCACGTGCTTTCGATCAAGGCCTCGCGCGTGGTGCTGGGGTCGAATTGCGCGTCGAGCGAAAATGACAGGTCCACCGCGACGCGCGTCTTGAAGCCGATATAAAGACTTCCCGCGCACACCGCGCTCGGCACGGCGATGGAAATTTGCGTCACCTCTGCGCGAGCCTTATGAGCTGGATGCATATAGCCCGGCACCGGCAAGGTCGCGCGCCACACGGTCCACGACGCCCCCGTGCTCTGCACTTCGCGTCTCGACAGCGCGGTAATGGAGGCGCGACCGCCAACTAGAGTGATGTTCGCCCACGCGCCGAAGCTTAGGGTGCGGCCTTCGAGGGTTGCGCCGGTGAGATCACACCAGCGGAAACTCGAGACCCAGGTCAGGAAGATTAGGCCGTCGTCCTCCCATTCCGCGAACCAAGCTTGCAGTCCCTCCACGCTGAAATCCGGTTTCAGGCGCAGGACGATCATGGTGTCGGCCGCAGGATCGTAGAAGCCGGGCAGCGGTCCTTCCGCTGGCACGACTTGGACCGAAAGCTGATTCCCGGAAAAATGATACGGCGCCGAATGGACCGCGAGATCATCCGCGATGCGCTTGAGCGTCTTCAGGCCAATGCCAAACCGCCCGCGCTGATCGGTTCTGTTAGTCTTGGTCGTCACGAATGGCAGCGCCATGCCCAGCACGTGCTGGCAG
>JAEZMT010000084.1 GCA_023442085.1 Pseudomonadota bacterium
GACGTGCGCAAGACCGCCAAAGCCTCGGTCAAAGCCGGTCAGGGCGACAAGGGCGACCGCAAGCGATAAGCTTTGCCGCCGTGAAGATCGCCAGCTTCAATGTCAATGGTGTCAACGGCCGGTTGTCGGTCCTGCTGCGTTGGCTCGCGGAGGCGCAGCCGGACGCGGTTTGCCTGCAGGAGCTGAAGGCGCCCAGCGAACGCTTCCCGATCCGCGAGATCGAGAAGGCCGGCTACGGCGCGATCTGGCAGGGTCAGAAGAGTTGGAACGGGGTCGCGATCCTCGCGAGAGGCAGCGAGCCGATCGAGACGCGCCGCGCCCTGCCTGGAGAGGGGGACGACAGCCAGAGCCGCTACATCGAAGGGGCGGTCGACGGCATTCTCATCGGGTGCCTCTATCTACCCAATGGCAATCCGGCGCCCGGGCCGAAGTTCGACTACAAGCTCGACTGGTTCCGGCGCCTTGCCGCCTATGCGGAAGAGCTTCTCGAGCTTGAGGTTCCGGTGGTTCTCGCTGGCGACTACAACGTGATGCCGACCGACCTCGACGTGTACAATCCCGAACGGTGGCGCGACGATGCGCTCTTTCGCCCCGAGGTCCGCGCCCTGTTCGCGGCGCTGGTCGAGCAGGGCTGGACCGATGCCCTGCGTTCTCTGCACCCCGGCGAGGCCCTCTACACGTTCTGGGACTATTTCCGGAACGCCTGGGGGCGCAATGCAGGGCTGAGGCTGGACCATTTTCTCCTGAGCCCAGGCCTCGTGCCCCGCCTGGCCGCAGCCGAGGTTGATCGCGCCGTGCGAGGCTGGGAGAAGGCAAGCGATCACGCCCCCGTATGGATCGAACTGGCCGAGGAGGAGAGCGCGGACCGGGCGAATGGAAAGCTGACGGCGCCCTCTCAATCACGAGCGCGCGCGACGCGCCGGTGAGGTCGCGCGCTCCGGCCGTTAAAGGCCGTCACGCACGCGATCTTGGAGCCACGCGTTCGCCGCCTTCGCGCGAAGCACGATCCACCTCTTCGATGGCAGACATGACTTCGGCGGTCGCCGTGTGGTGCACCATGTGACCGCCGGCCTTGACCCGCCTGAGCGAGCTGCCTGCGATCAGCTCATGCAGGCGGCGAGACTGCTTGTCGATATCCACCACCCGATCGCCTTCCCCCGCGACGAGGGCGACCGGCATCGCGAGCGCGTCATACCTTTCTCTTGCGCCGTAAGCCGCAGGAACCATCAGCAGTGATTCCGCCGCGGCGGCGCGCAACTGGGACGGGCGCAGGGCCATGTCCCGCGGAAAGGCCCGGAACTTCGCCGGAATTTTCGCCGGGGCGAAGAGGTTGCGCAGCATCTGGCGCCAGGTGACCCGGGCAAGGAGCGGCGAAACCGTGTAGCGGAGCACGTCACCGACAACGGGGATGGCCGGTCCGCCGAGCGCGACCGCATCGGCACGGAAATCCGGGAAGTAATAGCCGGACGCCAGCACCAGACCCGACACCGCCTCGGGATGGTCCGCCGCCAAGCGGACCGCGACGCAGGCGCCCCATGAGTGGCCAAACAGAAGAAAGCGCGAAACCCCGAGCCGAATGAGCGCCTTGCGGAAAAGCTCCGCCTGCGCGGCCGCTGTCCAGACGGCGGTGCGCGGCCGCGAGCTGTGTCCGAAGCCGGGGCGATCGAAGGCGACGACCCGATATTGGGTGGCGGCCGCTGCCATCAGACCGCTTGCATCGAGATCGTCGAGGCTCACGCCATTGCCATGGAGCAATACCAGAGGCTCGCCGGATCCGCGCTCCACTTAATGAAGGCGCACGCCATCCACATCGATGAACGCGCCAGAGGGAGGGTTCAGCCGCTCCGTGTCCCGTGCGATCAGGGCATTGGCGACGGCCGCTGCGACACCGGCCGCGACCAGGGAGGCAAGGGTGATCTGCCGGTTGGAAAGACGAGAGAACAAGGCGAGCACTCCATGAAAGGCATGCTCGATGCCTCTATGAATTCAAAAATGTTGCAGTCGGCAGCAAACGCCACTCGTCCGGCGATGTTCCTGCCGATACACGCGACGCGTCAGTATTCCGCGCGTCTCATGGGTACATTCTTTTTTAGCTCTGCTGCTGCGCACGCCATTCTTGCGCAACGGCGCTGTCGCGCGTTTCGAGGATGCGGCACAGGCCGTGCTTCGTTGCACGATGGAGTATGGGTCTCCTGATCTCTGCTGCGGGACACCTGATCGTCGCTCTTGCCGGGAACACCCGAGCCCGCTGCGCTGTTCATCTCACATCAAAACAGGAGGTCATCATGGGCCGAGGCATTCTACTGTGGCTGCTGGGCGTTCCGATCCCGATCATCATTCTCCTCTTCCTCTTCTTCAGGTAGGCGTCGGAACAAGACACGGGCCAGCTCCATGCTGGCCAGTGTCTCCACCACCTCGCCGCACGGCGTAGAAGCTGATCGGAAGCACAGAAGCCCGGCTGCCGTTGGCAGCGGGGCTGGTGCCGCGTCTAGCCGGCCCGGCAGGACAGGCCGCCATCCACCGGCAGGCTGACGCCGGTGATGTAGCCAGCCTCGTCGGAGGCGAGGAAAAGCGCGGCGTTGGCGATATCCCACGCGGTGCCCATCTTGCCGGTGGGGCAGGCGGCGTCGCGCGCCGCGACCATCGCCTCGGCATCGGCGTATTGGCCGGAAATCTGCTGGAAGATCAGCGGCGTGTTCATCAGGCCGGGCATGATCGCGTTCACGCGGATGCCGTCCTTCGCATATTGAAGGGCGAGGCCCATGGTGAAGTTGTTCACCGCCGCCTTCGCCGCGTAATAGGCGATGTAGGGATAGCCGGTGTAGCGCACCGCCGCGATGGACGAGACGTTGACGATGGCGCCAGAGCGCCGCGCCAGCATGTGCGGCAGCACGTGCTTGCAGGTGAGGAAGCAGCCGGTGACGTTGAGGTCGATGGTGCGATGCCACGCCGCCTCGTCCAGCTCGATGGGGCCGCCCATGGTGGCGTAGCCCACATTGTTGTGCAGCACGTCGATGCGCCCGTGGGCCGCCATGACCTGCGCCACAACATTAGCCACGGCATCGGAACTGGTCACGTCGCAGGCCAAGGCGGAGGCGGCGCCGCCCTCGGCCGCGATGATCTCCAAGGTCGCCTCGGCAGCCGCCGGGTTCACGTCGACGCACACCACGTGGGCGCCGTTGCGCGCGAAGGTCACCGCCGTCGCCTTGCCGTTGCCCCAGCCCGGCCCGACGGAGCCGGCGCCGAACACGATCGCGATCTTGCCTTCAAGCCGCTTGCTCATCTCGAAAGTCCTGGAATGTGTGTTGAGGCGCAAAGCGCCGTCGCGGGACGTCGCGCATGTTCTAGACGAAATCCGTCGAGATCCACGGCTCGGCGATGACCGGCACAGCCCTGCGACCAGCGCGACCATATAGCCGATGATGGGTTTCATGCCCGCGTCGGCACGCCGCTCAACTCCCACTTGCCTCGGCGCTCCGAAACACGCCATCGTGCGACGAGGAGATTGCCACGATGACCAACGAAGCCCTGAATGACCCAGCGGAAATCCCGCCCGAACTCGACCGCTGGAACTGGGGCGCCTTCTTTCTCAACTGGATCTGGGGCATTGGCAATTCCACCTGGATCGCGCTGCTCGCGCTCATCCCGCTCGTCAACCTCGTCATGATGATCGTGCTGGGCTTCAGGGGCAGCCGCTGGGCCTGGCGCAATCGCACCTGGCGCAGTCCCGATCAGTTCCGCCGCACCCAGCGCGCCTGGGGCATCGCCGGCCTGCTCGTCTGGATCGTCGTCGTGGGCGGATTCGGCACGATGTTCTACACCATGCCGGGCATCCTGAAGAATACGGACGCTTACGCGCAGATCATGAAGGCGGTGCAGTCCGACCCGCAGGTCATCAGCGCGCTGGGCCCGAACATCCAGGACGGCTTCTGGGTATTCGGGCAGGTGACGGTCGATGGGAATGGCGGCGGCGCGGCGAGCTACAGCATCCCCATTCATGGGGACAAGGGATCGGGGAAGGCCATCGCCCAGGCGACCCGCGAGGGCAACCGCTGGACCATCCGGCAACTCGTCGTCACCGTGGATGGCCGGCAGACACCCATCATCCTCATCCGCAACGGGCGGCCGGGCGGCATCGGCGCCTGAGCGGCGCGGATGCCGCGGGATCGCGGCCTTTGCGCGCGACCGGAAGTGTGCGACCAAGCGCGGGGTTTCGCAGGGGAAAGCCGGCATGTGCACAGCGCTCGTCTATGGTGATGCCGCGGGGCGGTCCTATCTCGGCCGCACGCTCGAACTGACGATGGATCTGCCTTACGAGGTCGTCTGGTTCCCGGCGGGTTTCCCTGTGACCTCGCAGGCGCCCGGCCATCCGGCGCTCGCCTATGCGGTCGATCATGCCTTCCTCGCCATCACCATGCCCTGGCGCGTGCCGACGCCCGAAGCGCCGCTCGGCATGGCGGATCTCAAGGTCATCGAGGGGCTGAACGACAAGGGCCTCACGTTCAGCCTCCTGTCCTATCCCGCCGCCGCCGGCCGCGCGCAGGGGGTGGAGATGACGCGCGCTGTGCTCGCCGCTTCCGATCTCGGCAGCTGGGTGCTCGGCCGGTTCGCGAGCGTGGCGGAGGTGAAGGCGGGCCTCGCCGCGCAGCCTGTGGTGCTGGAGGCGCTGGCGCTGCTGCAGGGGGCAGTCTCGCCCTTCCATTATGTGGTGAACGACGCTGCTGGCGCCTCGCTGGTGATCGAGTTCCACAAGGGTGAGATGCAGCTCTACGACAACCCCGTGCGGGTGATGACCAATGGCCCCCGCTTCGACTGGCACCTGACCAATCTCGACAATTACACCTTCCTCAGCAATGTCGACCGTGCCACGGCGACCTTCGGCGGCTATGCGGCGCGCCAGCCTGATTCCGGCATCGCCACGGCGGGGCTGCCGTCTTCCAGCACGTCGGTCGGGCGCTTCGTGCGGGCGGTCTATTATGCCGAGTTCACCGAGAAGGCGGACACGCCCGATGGGGCGGTGAACGCGCTCGCGCATGTGATGAACACCTTCGACCGGCCGCGCGGCGTGTCCATCGACTATCCCAGCGAAGGTGGCGGCCACATGGAGGTGGCGGGGCTGCAGGAGGATGCCGCACGGCCCTACGCCACCGAATTCACCTCCTGGACCAGCCTCTCCGACCTCGGCCGGCTGCTGTTCTTCGTGCGCGACTATGCCGGCATGAACTTCACACGCTTCGACCTGACCGCGCTTCGGGATGCGGCGCAGCCGCTCACGATCCCTTTGAGCCGCCTGTCGGCGCTGCCGGCGGACGCGACCGGATCGCTGAAAGCGGCAGCCAAGGCGGAAGCCGGATGAGCGCGCAGGCCTATTCGTAGAGATAGCCCACGGGGCTGCCGGCGAGGCGGTCGCTGCGCAGGTCGGCGCGGGTGATGATCCGGCCGGCGAGGGCGTCGATCTCGTCGCGCTGGCCGGGCGTCCACATCTTCAGCGCGTCGAAGCCGTTGAGGAGGCCGAGCCGGAGGATCTGTGTGTCGTCGCCGACATCCGTGAGCCGGATGGCGCCCTTGCCGGCGGTCACCGTATCGCCCGTGCCCAGCTCGATCGTCTTGCCCGCGCCGTCGATGAAGCCGGCGGTGCCGCGGATGATGCGGTAGACCACGACTTCGCCCTTGGCGAGCCCCTCCGCGTCGGCCGCCATGGCGGACTTGGGCAGCACCGCCCCGCCGCGCGGATCGGTGGCGATGATGTGGCCGGTGACGAGATTGCCGCTCGGCGCCTCGATGCCGAGGTCACGCACATGCACCGGCATGGCCGAGGCCACCGGACCGAGCGCGTCGGCGGGATAAAGGCGGAAGAGGGCGTCGAGGGCGAGCGGATCCTGAACCCAGAAGCCCGCGCCCGCCGGGCGGTTGTGCAGCGGATGCTTCCAGGCGGTACGGGGCGTCTCGTCCTCGCGGATCTTGTCGGGGCCGACCACCGTGGGGTTCGGGAAGGTGGAGGGATCGGTGATGAAGGCTTCGAGGAACTTGCCCGAATAGCCCATGCAGAGCGGGTCCGGCACCACGGTCTGCGGCGTCTTCAGGTTTTCTTCCGTCGAGAGGCCGGACCAGGTGTAGAAGAGCTGGCGATGGACGATGGCGCTCTGCAGCATCACCGCGCCCGGCCCCACGTAATGGAGCTTGCCATCGTAGTCGAAGGTGAACATGCCCGAGGTGACGAGCACCAGCTGGAAGCCGCCGGGCGGCAGATGCAGATGGAAGTCGGTCGGCCCGGTGTCTTCCCGGTAGATGGGCAGGTTGGTCGCCACCTCCTGCAGCAGGAAGGCGCCGTTGTTGGCGTGAAGCCCTTCCAGCGCCCGGTGATAGAGCGCTTGCGGCCGGTACACCGGATCGTAGCTGATGTCCTTGTAGCGATCGATCGCGATGAAGTCGGCGCGATTGAGGGCGATGGGCGCGCCATCCGGCTGCATGAGGCCGGGCCATTTGAAATCACCCATGGACTGAAGACCCATAGCAATCTCCCGGGCGCGAGGCGGATGCGTGGTTGTGATGACGCTGCTTATATTCAATCCAGGCTCTGCTGCGTCAATCGAATAGTTCAGAGCGCGGCGGGCTGGCGCGAAGTTGAACGCGATGCCGGGTATTCGTGCGCAACATCTGCTCTTTTGCTTATATTTTGACTTTCCCGTGCTCAAGCCAGGGGCAGGCGCGCGATCCTCCCGTCCCGGGATGATGGAGGGTG
Organism: Pseudomonadota bacterium; assembly: GCA_023442085.1. Taxonomy (GTDB): domain Bacteria; phylum Pseudomonadota; class Alphaproteobacteria; order Rhizobiales; family Xanthobacteraceae; genus Xanthobacter. The sequence continues at coordinate 6,743 of JAEZMT010000084.1, forward strand.
TGAGCCGCGCCGCGCGCTGCTATGAGAGCGGCCAACGAGATCAGGTGAGGCGCATCCGTGACCGACAACACCCTCCCCAACGTGAACGAGGCCCTGTTCCACGTTCCCGCCCCCGACCGGCTCATCCCGGCCGCGCCGTCCCGTCACCCCTCGCGCATCCTGCTGCTCTATGGCTCGCTGCGCGAGCGCTCCTATTCCCGCCTGCTGACGCTGGAGGCCGAGCGCCTGCTCACCCGGCTGGGGGCGGAAACGCGGATCTATCATGCGGACGGCCTGCCCTTGCCCGATGGCGCCCCGGTGGAGCACCCCAAGGTGGCGGAGCTGCGCGAGCTCGCCCAGTGGTCCGAGGGGCAGGTGTGGTGCAGCCCGGAGCGGCACGGCGCCATGAGCGCGGTGATGAAGGCGCAGATCGACTGGATCCCCCTCGCGCTGGGCGCCATCCGGCCCACGCAGGGCCGCACGCTCGCCGTGATGCAGGTGTGCGGCGGTTCGCAATCCTTCAACGCGGTGAATCAGATGCGCATCCTCGGCCGCTGGATGCGCATGCTCACCATCCCCAACCAGTCGTCCGTCGCCAAGGCCTATCAGGAGTTCGACGAGGCAGGCCGCATGAAGCCCTCCGCTTATTACGACCGGGTGGTGGACGTGATGGAGGAGCTGGTGAAGTTCACTTTGCTCACGCGCGACATCTCCCCCTACCTCACGGACCGCTACAGCGAGAGGAAGGAGGCGGCCGAGGCGTTGGAGGCCCGGCTCGCCCTCGGCGCGGCCGTGCGGTGACCGCCACCGCATCGCCGGCCGGGACCGGCGGCGCCGGCCGTGGGGTCATCACCGCGCTCGGCGTCGTACAGATCCTCACCTGGGGCTCGTCCTTCTATTTGCTGACGGTGCTGGCAAGGCCGATCGCGGCGGACACGGGCTGGCCGCTGCAATGGATCGTCGGTAGCCTCTCGGTGGGGCTGCTGGTGGCCGGCCTCGTCTCGCCGAAGGTCGGCGCGCTGATCGCTGCGCGCGGCGGCCGGCCGGTGCTGGCGGGTGGGTGCGCGCTGCTGGCCTGCGGCCTCGCGCTGCTGGCGCTGGCGCAGGGGCCGCTCGTGTTCGCTTTGGGCTGGTGCATCGCCGGCGCGGGCATGGCGGCGAGCCTTTACGATGCCGCTTTCGCCGCGCTGGGCCGGCTCTATGGCGCCGGGGCGCGGCGGGCGATCACGCTGCTGACGTTATGGGGCGGCTTCGCCAGCACGGTGTGCTGGCCCATCACCGCCTTCCTTGATGCGCATCTGGGCTGGCGGGGCACCTGCTTCGTCTATGCCGGCCTGCATCTCGGCCTCTCCTTGCCGCTGGTGCTGGCATTCGTGCCGAAGGTCCCGCATCGGGAGGAAAGCGGCGGGCCGGCGCGGGGCGCGCCGGTGACGCTTGGCGGGCGGGAACGCCTCGCCTTCCTCCTCATGGGCGGCATCGTCACCTGCATCGGAACCATCGCGTCCGCCATGTCCGTTCAGGTGCTGGCGCTGCTCCAGTCGCGCGGCCTCAGCCTTGCGGAAGCGGTGGCGCTCGGGACACTCGTCGGGCCGTCGCAGGTGCTCGCGCGCGTGGTCGAGCAGATGTCCGGTGGTCGGCATCATCCGCTATGGACGATGATCTGGGCGGTGGTGCTGATGGGGCTCGGGCTCGTGCTGCTCGCGGCCGGCATTCCCATCGTCGCTGTGGCGCTGGTGGCTTACGGGGCCGGCAACGGTATCTTCTCCATCGCCAAGGGCACGGTGCCGCTGGCGGTGCTGGGAGCGGAGCGCTATCCCGTGCTCGCCGGCCGCCTTGCCCGTCCGGCCCTGCTGGCGCAGGCGCTGGCGCCTTTGGGGGCGGCGCAACTGCTGACGGCCGGTGGGGCGGGCGCGGTGCTTGCGGCGCTGATCGCCTTGTGGCTGGCCGCCGCCGTGCTGCTCGCGCTGCTGAGGCGGCGGGTTTAGCCCTCAGTCGCTCTCGCCTGTGAGGAGGGCGAACGGCCATTCCCTATTGGCGGCGAGATCGACGGCGGTGGCGACGCCGCTGGAGAGCCCGGGCAGCGCGAAGCGCCAGCGAAAGCCGTCCGGCAGCGCAAGGCCCGTCGCCTGCCACACGCGCGGATCGAGACCACCGGCCGGCGTCACCTGCTCGAACGTCCGCACGGGGCAGAGCGCCAGCAGCGCCTTGCCGCCTCCTGAGCGGAGAAAGCCCACCATGGGCAATGGGCCGCCCACCTCCAGCGAAACATAATCGCCGAGGAACAGCCCCGGTGCCTCTGCCCGAAGCTTCAGCAGCACTTGAACGAGACGCTGCTTCCGGCCATCGGCGCCATCGGCAGGAGCGTCAAGCGCGGCGCGACGGCGGGTCAAATCCACCGGGCGGCGGTTGTCCGGGTCCACCAGCGAGAGGTCGAGGAATTCGGTGCCCTGATAGACGTCCGGAATACCCGGCGCGGTGAGCTTGAGCACGCTCGCCACCAGCCCCTTTGCCTCTGCCGCCGGGCGGATGAGATCGACGAAGCGGGAGATTTCCCGCCGCATGTCCGCACCCTCCGGCGCGGTGAGCACGACGCGGGCGAGGCCCTGCGCCTCGGCTTCGAAAGCCTCGTTGGGTTGGTCCCAGGAGGTCGCACGCTTGGCCTCTCGCAGCGCCTTCATCTGCCAACCCTCGACGCGGGCCAGGAAGCCTTCCATGTCGGCGGCGTCGTCCGGCCAGGCGCCGACCAGCGTCTCGATGAGCATGATGCGGTCGGGGGCGTCCACCAGCGGCGCACGGTCGGCCAGAGCCGCCAGCCAGCGGTCGAGGAGGGCGATCCACAGGTCCGCGCATTCGGAGAGGATGGAAAGGCGCGCGCGCACATCCTCGCCGCGCTTGTGGTCGTGTGTGGCGCTCGCCAGCATGGCGGCGGGCCAGTGCGCCGCCCGCACCTCGGCCGTCTCGTGCCACGCGGCGATGGTGCCGCCGCCGAACGACGGGTTCGAGCCCACCTCGTTGCGCGAGAGCAGCGGTCCGTAGCGATAGAAGGCCGTGTCCTCCACCGATTTCGCCGCCACCGGCGAGGAGAGCTGCTCGAAGCGGGTGATGGCGGCGCGCCGCAGGTCGGCGTGGGGCGCGTCGGGCGCAAGCGGGCCGAGCCACTCCGCGATGCGGTCGAGGTGCCATGCGTCGCCGGGAAAAACGCTCCCGCGCGCCGCCGCGATGGCCTCGTGAAGCGCCTCCGCCCCCGTCTCGCCCGTGCCGGCGGCGTAGGAGCGATAGCGGGGGAAGTGGACGAGGATCTCGATGAGACACCGCCGGAGGGCCGGTCGCGGCCGGTCGCGGTCGGCGAGATCGGCGGCGGCCAGCGCGGCGAGCGCATCCACCGCGCTTTCCAGCGGCGCGGTGAAGGACCGGGCGATGATCTCGCGCCGGGCCGCCTCTTCCTCGGCGGAGAAGGCGGCGGTGCGGCCGGTGCGGGCGGCCCAGTGGGTGGCGAGGCGTTCGTATCCGTCGGCGTCGTGGATGAGGCGGCTCACCTCCTCCATGAAATCGTAGCCCGTGGTGCCGTCCACCTTCCAGCCGGCATCGAGGCTCTCGCCGGCCGCGAGAATCTTCTCTACCACCAGCCAGGCGCGCCCGCGCAGCGGCTCGGGCCGGTCCGCCTCGCGCGCCGAAAGCTCGGCCCGAAGGCGTCGGCAGTAGGCGCCGGGGTCGGCGAGGCCGTCCACATGGTCCACGCGCAGGCCGTCGATGATCCCTTCCGCATAGAGGTCCAGCACCTTGGCGTGGGTGCGCTCGAACACGCCGGGGGCGTCGGCGCGCAGCGCGGCCAGCTCCGTCACGTCGAAGAACCGGCGCCAGTTGATGGCGTCCGGCGCCGTGCGCCAGAAGGCGAGGCGATAATTCTGGCGCTCCAGCAGCGCGTGGAGCTGCCGGGCGCCGTCCTCCCCGGCGAAACCGCCGGCGGCGGCGGGGTCCGCCTCCAGCGCCGCGGCATCCTCCGGCCGCAGCGGGAAGAGGTGGTGGAAATAGCGCACCGCCCAGCCGGCCTCGGCGTCGCGCACCAGCTTGAGATCCCCGCTGGCCAGCACCTCGTGATAGGGCGCGCCGAGGAAGGGCGCGAGCAGCCGCCCGCCGCCGGCGTCGAAGTCGATGTCGAACATGGCCGCGTAGGGGCTCTCGCGCCCGTTGCGCAGCACGTCGAGCCAATAGGGGTTCTCGTCGCCGCCGACGCCCATGTGGTTGGGCACAATGTCCACAATCAGCCCCATGTCGTGGCCCCGCAGTGCGGCCACCAGGCGCTTGAGGCCGTCTTCGCCGCCAAGTTCCGGATTGACGAGGGCCGGGTCCACCACGTCGTAGCAATGGGTCGAACCCGCCCGCGCCTTCAGGATGGGCGAGGCATAGACGTGGCTGACGCCGAGGTTGGCGAGATAGGGCACCAATGCGGCGCCGTCGTCGAAGGTGAAGCCCTTGTGGAACTGCAGGCGATAGGTGGCGCGGGGGAGGGCGGAGGTCATTGCTCGGCGGCCCCTTCGCCGCGGGTGCTCTGGAGGAGGGAGAGGCGGGCCTTCACCTTCGACGCGCCGAGAAGGTCTTGGGCCGGAGCGGCTATGCGGCGGCGCCAGTTGGGGTGCTCGTCCACCGTGCCCGGCAGGTTGGGGCTTTCGTCGAGGCCGAGGAGGTCTTCCAGCGGGATGAGCGCGAGATTGCACGCGCTCTGCGCCACATAGGCGATGGCGGCGTCCACCGCGTCGTCCGCATCGTCGAGGGTCGGCGCGATGCCCGTCTCGGCCGCCGCCGCCGCGAAGGCGGCGCGCTCGCCCTCGCGGGCAGTGAGGGCTTCGGCGGCCACGTCGCAGGCGGCGATGCGGGCGCGCCAGTGGAGGTCGCGGCCCGCCCACCAGCCGGCGATGGTGGGCAGATCGTGGGTGGAGGTCATTCCCACCGCCTCGCGCTGCCACTCCTGCGGCGGCAGGAAGCCACCGTCCGCGTCGCGCTCGAAGGGCAGCACGCGCATGCCGAGGATGCCGCGCGCCGACATCTCGTCCCGTAGGCCTTCCGGAACCGTGCCGAGGTCCTCGCCGATGGCGATGGCGCCGTGCGCGTGGGCCTCAATGGCGACGAGCCGCAAGAGGTCTTGAAGCGGGTAGGTGAGATAGGCGCCCTCTCCGGCGCCAGCGCCGTCCGGCACCAGCCACAGGCGGCGCAGGCCGAGGATGTGGTCGATGCGCACCCCGCCGGCATGGCGCAGCGCGGCGCGGATGGCGGCGAGGAAGGGCTCGAAATTCAGCGCCGCCAGCGCCGTGGGCGAAATGGCGGTGAGGCCCCAGTTCTGCCCGTCCACATTGATGAGGTCCGGC
>JAEZMT010000101.1 GCA_023442085.1 Pseudomonadota bacterium
GCCGAAAAGGCGGCGGCGCCCATCCGCGCCGACCTGCTCGGCGAGTTCGCGACCTATTACGCCTCAGCCCTGAGCCTTCCCGAGCTCAAGGACATCCTCGGCTTCTATTCCAGCCCGGCCGGTCGCAAGCTCGTGCAGGTCGAAGAAGCCAAGCCCGCCGAGGTGAACGCCGCGATCCAGCAGCACATCATCAAGCTGGTGGTGATGATCAACGGGCCGAAATAGCGGCCCGCCAGATCACGGGGCGGAGGCCGTCGCCTCGAAGCTGAAGGTCTCCAACAGCACGGTGGGATCGCCGGCGGCTGCGAGGGCGACCAGCGGCACGAAGCCCTTGGGTTTCGCCGTCACCTTCAGCGTTCCGGGATTGCGCAGGAAGGACACGAGCGCGGCGCCCACGGGCGCCATCTCGGGCATTCCTTCCTCCATCTCGGCGGCGAAGCCTTCGGCGAGCGCCAAGACCTGCTCGCGATAGTCCGCCTCGCTCACTCCCGCGGCCTTGGCGAACTGCGCGTACATGAGGTTGGCGAGCCCAAGGTCGGTCAGCGTCACCGTCACCGGCCCGGCGCCGATGGCCGGCAGACCGTTGACGAACCCCCCGGCGTCCGCGAAGGCGGACTGGGGCACGTCGGACAGCTTGGTCTCGATGACGACACGGAAGGCGTCCTTCACCTCGGTCGTGATGGGCGCCAGCGTCAGCGCGCTCTCGTTGACGTCGTAGAATGCCTTGGCACCCAGCGAGACGGTGGCCCGCTTCATGCCGGCGTTGATGAGATAGGTGAAGGGCTCGCCATCCTCCGGCCGGATCGGGCCGGAGACATCGGTCAGCGCGAAGTCGACATATGACGGCAGCACCCCGAGCGAGCCGCCCCACGACAGGGAGAAATTGCCGATCTTCACCGGCTCGTTCTTCGCGTCCCCTTCGCCATAAGGCACTTCCAGATTCTTGACCTCGATGCCCGAGATCACCCGGAACAGCACCAGCGCGGTCGTGGGGGAGGGGCTCTGCGCCTCGGCGGCGAGCGCCGCGAGCTGGTTGAAATCCAGCTGGCGCACGGCGATGCGCCCGATCTTGCCTGCGCCGCCGTCGGGCGTCGTGCCATCCGCCCGCTCGAGCGTGAAGCCATCGAGCACGCCATTGGCAAGGCCATCCATGCGCATCAGGCCGATGTGGCCGGTCTCGCCCTTGTCCTTCGTGTAGGCGTCCGTGATCGCGACCGTCGTGAAGGAGAGGCCGGCGATGGTGTCGCGCACCAGCTCGGCCGCGCGGCGGCTCTCCTCGGCCGAGGGATTGAGCGGCGGCTTCGTCACAAGTGCCTGGAACTTGGCCAGCCGGGCCGCATCAAAGGCCGAGGGACGGATGGCGAAATTCTCCATCAGCATGGAAGCGCCGCCCTGGGTGGGGCCGCCCTCCTGCGAGATGACGTAGGGGCCGGTCACCACCTTGCCGTAAATGCGCCCGTACGCATCCGCGGCCTTGCCCGTGGGACCGCCGGGCTGGGTCATCAGCAGCAGGGGCGCCGTGTCGATCTGCGCAGCCACCAGTCCCTCGATGCGCAGATTGAACCGCGCCGGCGCGGCCTGCCCCTCGGCAGGGACAACGTAGGAGGCGGTCGAGCGATCGATGATCAGGCTGCGCACGCCACCGGCATTGATGCCCTCGGCGGCGAAATTGGTGTAGGTGGCTTCCATGGCCGGCGCGCCGGCCGGTGCCATGCGGATGCGGGTTTCGGGGATGGTCACCTTGGCGGCGGTCGTCGCCGCGAGCTGGCGCAGGGCCACGCGCAAAGCGCCATAGGCGCCGCCACCCTCGCCGGCGGCGATCAGCGTCATGGGGCCGTTGTAGCGGTCGATCATCACCTGCGGCATGACATAGGTGATGGTGCCGCCCTGCGCGGCGTCGCCGGTCAGCGTCACTTCCACGCCGTCGAGGTCGAGCGCGTCGAGGGTCACCCGCCGATCGATGGGCTTTTCGCTGCCCCGCGCGACCAGCCGCGCAATCTTCACCGCGGCGCTGCCGTCGGCCGAGGCGATGGCGATGCCGGACACGGTCACGGCGCGGTCGGCGGGATCGAAGCCGGCATCGGTGAAGGATGCCTTGCTGCCCGCGGCCCGGATGCCGGCGAAGGCCTGCTCCACCTCGGCCCGCACCTTGCCCCGCGACCAAGAGGCGAAGCCGAACCAGCCGCCCACGGCCAGGACGGCCACGATGCCGACCGCTACGGCAACCTTCGTCCAAAGCCCGCGCTTCGCCTTCCCCTCGCTCATGGTCATTCCTTCCGGGCCTCAGCCCGCATCATATCCGTCCAGCATGCAGCCTATCGGCGGCAGCAGATTCGCCCTAATCCTGCGCCCAGTGCATAGGCGCACCCCTAAACCCGCCCAGGATCGCGGCACCCACGCGGCCTTAATGCATTCAGGCGGGCGCAACATAACCTAATTTGTGCGGTCCACCGTGACATAAGCATGCGTGGCCGCTAGGTTGCCGGCCGATTTTCTGCGGCGTTCGTGATTGACCAAGGGGGAAGGGGTATGGCGTCCAACATTTCCGAGGATCTGCGTTCGGGCGCGCTTTATTACCATCGCACGCCGCGGCCGGGGAAACTTGAGATCCAGGCCACCAAACCCCTCGGGAACCAGCGCGATCTTGCCCTCGCTTATTCTCCCGGTGTCGCCGCCGCGTGCGAGGCCATCGCGGCCGACCCGCTGCTGGCTGCCGAGCTGACCATCCGCTCGAATCTCGTGGCTGTCGTCTCCAACGGCACTGCCGTGCTGGGCCTCGGCAACATCGGCCCCCTTGCCGGCAAGCCGGTGATGGAAGGCAAGGCCGTCCTGTTCAAGAAGTTCGCCGGCATCGACGTGTTCGACATCGAGATCGATGCGCTCACCGTCGAGCGCATGGTGGACGTGGTGAGCGCGCTGGAGCCCACCTTCGGCGGCATCAACCTGGAAGACATCAAGGCGCCCGAGTGCTTCGAGGTGGAAGCCCAGCTGCGCCAGCGCATGAAGATCCCGGTGTTCCACGACGACCAGCACGGCACGGCCATCATCGTCGCCGCGGCGGTCCGCAACGCGCTGGAGATCGGCAACCGCAAGATCGAGGATCTGAAGATCGTCACGTCGGGCGCCGGCGCGGCCGCGCTCGCCTGCCTTAACCTCCTCGTCACGATCGGCGCCAAGAAGGAAAACATCTGGGTCACCGACATCGAGGGCGTGGTCTATGACGGCCGCAACACCCTCATGGATCCCTACAAGGAGATCTATGCCCAGAAGACCGACAAGCGCACCCTCGACGAGGTGATCGACGGCGCGCACATCTTCCTCGGCCTGTCCGCCGGCGGCGTGCTGAAGCCGGAGATGGTGAAGAAGATGGCGGACAAGCCGCTCATCCTCGCCCTCGCCAATCCCATGCCCGAGATCATGCCCGAGGCCGCCCGCGAGGCGCGCCCGGATGCCATGATCTGCACCGGCCGTTCGGACTTCCCGAACCAGGTCAACAACGTCCTGTGCTTCCCCTACATCTTCCGCGGCGCGCTGGATGTCGGCGCCACCGACATCAATGCGGAGATGAAGATGGCGGCGGTGGAGGCCCTCGCCGCCCTTGCCCGCGAGACCCCCTCCGACGTGGTGGCCCGCGCCTATGGCGGCGAGACCCGCTCCTTCGGCGCCGATTCGCTCATTCCCTCGCCGTTCGATCCGCGCCTCATCCTGCGCATCGCGCCGGCCGTGGCGAAGGCGGCCATGGACACCGGCGTCGCGACCCGCCCCATCGCCGACATGGACGCCTATATCGACCGGCTGGACACCTTCGTGTTCCGCTCCGGCTTCATCATGCGTCCGCTGTTCGCCAAGGCGAAGCAGTCCATCAAGCGCGTGATCTATGCCGAGGGCGAGGATGAGCGTGTGCTGCGCGCCGTGCAGGCGGTGGTCGAGGAAGGCATCGCCCGGCCGATCATCGTTGCCCGCCCGAGCGTGGTCGACACGCGCCTCAAGCGCTTCGGCCTGTCCATCCAGCCCGGCCGCGACTTCGACCTCATCAACCCCGAGGACGATCCGCGCTACCGCGACTACGTGCGCGATTACGTCGAGGTGGCCGGCCGCCGGGGCGTCACGCCGGACGCCGCCCGCACGCTCGTCCGCACCCATCCCACGGTGATCGCGGCGCTGGCCGTCCACCGCGGCGAGGCGGATGCGATGCTCTGCGGCATCGAGGGCCGCTTCGTGCGCCACCTCAGGCAGGTGCGCGACATCATCGGCCTCGCCCCCGGCGTCAAGGAGCTGGCGGCCCTCTCGCTGCTCATCACCTCCAAGGGCAATTTCTTCATCTGCGACACGCAGATCCAGACCGAGCCCACCGCCGCCGACCTCGCCGAGATGACGGTGCTGGCCGCCGCCCACGTCCGCCGCTTCGGTCTGGAGCCCCGGGTGGCGCTGCTGTCGCACTCCAATTTCGGCAGCCACGAGACGCTCTCGGCCAAGCGCGTCCGCTCCGCCCTCGCCATCATCCGCGAGCGCGATCCGAACCTGCAGGTCGACGGAGAAATGCAGGCGGATGCTGCACTTGTGGAAGATATCCGCAAGAAGTCCTTCCCCCATTCCGGGCTGACCGGGGTGGCCAACGTGCTGGTGATGCCGGACCTCGACGCGGCCGATATCGCCTTCAACATGATCAAGGTGCTGGGCGATGCCCTGCCGGTCGGCCCCATTCTCATGGGCACCGCCAAGCCCGCCCACATCCTCGGCCCGTCGGTGACGACGCGCGGCGTCGTCAACATGACCGCCGTCGCCGTCGCCGAGGCGCAGACAGACTGACAAGCACCTGGAAAGACAGACCATTCCCTCTCCCCGCGGGGGAGAGGGAAGCCCTCGCCGACCGCCTTGGCCGGCCCGCTCTCAGCGCGACGGCGGGGGGCCGAGGATGCCCGCCGTGTAACGCTCGATCAGGGCGCTGAAGGGGGTGCCATCGGGCAGGGTCAGCACTGCCCGGTGGGTGAGGACGTAGGCGGGCAGGGGGAGCGGGGCGCCGGGGGCGGGCTTGAACCCGGTCTCGTCCGCCGGCATCCACAGCACGGTCGAATCGAGGGTTTTCCGCCGGAAATCGAGCGGTCTCACCACCTTGCCGAACGGGGTATCGGTGCTGTCCAGCACCTGGTTCATGTCGGCTGTCAGCTTTTCCGGCACATAAAAGTTATCCGCCTCTGACAAAACCGTGGGTCCGCACACGAGGCGCACCCGGCGATGCCGCACCGGCGTGTCGGGTCCGGCGCCGAGCAGGGCGCGCACCTCCGGGGGGGCGGCGCCCTCCCGCTCGTAGACCCGCTCGGCCACCACCCGCGACGGATCGGAGATGCCACGGGTGGCGCACCAGCGCTCCAGGGTCGCGGTGGCGCTTGGATGGGCGAGGAGGTCGGCGTTCAGCGCCTCGACCAGTTCCTGGGCCTGCTGCCGGGCGGAGGGGGTGTCCGGCCACCGGGTCTCCAGCGCGTGGGCCGGCACCATCAGGCAGGCGGCCAGCATCAGCGGCACCAGCAGCGGCAGGCCGGACGGGAAGCCGGGCGGAAACATGGGAGCGCATCCTCCAGAGCGACGCGCCAGCGCGCCGCCCCCTCCATACCGCAGCGCGAAGCCGCTTGCCATGGCGGCCATCCGCCCGCTCCCGCCACGCTCGGGCCCTGAGACGGCAACACGCAGCAAAACATGCGGCCAGACATGCGGAAACGCCAGCAAATGGGCTATGATGCACTGCGAATGACCCCTCTGCCCGACCAGCTCGCTGCCCTGTACGACTCCACCCAAGTGCTGGTGGCAGCTTATGATTCCTTCGACCGGCTGCGCTATGCCAACCCCGCGTTCCGCGCCGCCTTCGCCCTCGCGCCGGGCGAGGAACTCACCTGGGCGGACATCATGCGGCGCAACCATGCCGCGCGGCGGGGCACCATCATCACAGCCTCCGATTTCGACGCCTGGCTCGTCTCCACCCTCTCGCGCCGTGGCAAGGTGCCCTACCGCGCGTTTGAGACCGACCTCTACGACGGCCGCTGGCTGCTGATGACCGAGAGTGTCTCGGCGGCGGGGTGGATGCTCTGCATCGCCAGCGACATCACCGCCCTCAAGGCGGACGGGCGGGATGTGCGCCAGGCCCGCGACCGCGCCATCAAGGAGGCGCAGACCGACGACCTGACCGGCATCGCCAACCGCCGCTTCATCACCGCGCGGGTGGACGACATGCTCGCGCCCGGTGCGCTGGGCGGGACGCTGTGCGTTCTGGACCTCGATAACTTCAAATATATCAACGACCTCGTCGGCCACCTCGCGGGCGACACGGTGCTCCGCGACTTTGCCGCGCGCATCAACGGGCTGATCCGCCGCAAGGATTGCTTCGGCCGCGTGGGTGGCGAGGAGTTCGTGTTGGTGCTGCCGCAGACCTCGGCGGAGGAGGCGGTGCTCATCGTCGAACGGATGCTGTCGGTGGTGCGCCAGTCGCGGCCGCTGCCGCAATGGCCCGACTTCGCCTACACCTTCTCGGCCGGCATCGCCACGGGCGGGCCGGGCACCACCTTCTCCGATCTGTTCGGCCGCGCTGATCGCGCGCTCTATCTGGCCAAGATGACCGGCCGCAACCGCATCACCGTGGATGGCGAAGCGCCGCCTCCGGTCATGGCGGCACGCAGGTAGGGCGGGCCGCAGGAAGGCGGGCCGCAGGTGTTACAAAACCACTGCCCGCCGCGCCTGCTCTTGCGGTATGCTCCGCCGGGCCATGTTTGACATCCGTGACTTCGGAAATGCGGGTACCGAAGACGGGGTGCCCGGCCTGCTGACCCGCATGCGCGCCCTCTACGAGGCGACGCCGCTGCTCGTCGCCCTTTACGACCCCACCGACCGGCTGCGTTACGCCAACCCGGCGCTGCGGGCCACCTTCGGGATTCCGGAAGGCGATTTCCCCACCTGGGAGGAGCTTGTCCGTCGCAGCCATGCGGCGGGGGCCGGCATCATCATCACGGCCGACGATTTCGAGACCTGGCTCGCCTCCGCCAAGTCGCGTCGCGGCAAGATGCGCTTCCGCAGCTTCGAGACCGATCTCAGGGACGGCCGCTGGCTGCTGGTGAACGAGACCATGGACGCGGACGGCTGGATGCTCACCGTGGGGGTGGATGTCACCTCCTTCCGCGTCGACACGCGTGACATCCGGCAGGCCCGCGACCATGCGCTCCGTGCCGCCCACACGGACGAACTGACCGGCGTCGCCAACCGCCGCTTCGCCATCCACCGCGCCAACGAGATGATGGCGCCGCACGGCCCCGGCGGCGCGCTCTGCGTCATCGATCTCGACAATTTCAAGCATGTGAACGACCGCTTCGGCCACCAGACCGGCGACGATCTGCTGCGCGCCTATTGCGCCCTGATGGCCGCCGCCATCGGCCGCGCCGACTGCTTCGGCCGGGTGGGGGGCGAGGAATTCATGCTGGTGCTGCCGCAGACCGACCTCGCGGAGGCCGAGCGCCGCGTCTGCGACCTCCTCGCCCGCGTGCGCGCCTCCCGCCCGCTGCCGGCCCT
>JAEZMT010000393.1 GCA_023442085.1 Pseudomonadota bacterium
GGGCGGATGCGCCCCGCTTCGCGCAGACCCTCGAAGGGGGGTGTGGCGAGAGCGGCAAAGTCAGTACGCGGTCCGGTACAGTTCACAACCCGCGCCACTTCGAGCGACAGCGCGCGTCCGGAGTGGCGGCGGCGCAGGGTTGCGGCGACACCGCCCGGCACGCTGTCGAGGCTCATGATGCGACCGGCGATGACGGTGAGTTGGCCCGACCGCCGCAGGGCCTCGAACGCTTCTGCGATTCGCGGCGCCATGCGATGGCGGTGGACGTCCCAATAGGTGCGCCCGTGCCGCAGGAAGCGATCGCGGGCCTGAAGCGGCCAGTTCGCCCAGACGGCGGCCAATGCAGGGCGCGCTGCGTCCATCACCCGCTGCCAGGGCACGCCACGCGTCATCGCCTCCCGCGCCGCGGCACGGATCAACCGCAGCGCCTTCACCGGATCGCGCGCGGCGACGGGATCAAGAAACGGCTCCACGCCGCTGAGGCGCCCGGCCACGTCGGCGTGCACATGGGGCACGAGCCCATGCCGCGAGACGCTCCAGATCGGCCCGCGATGGCCGCGCGCCGCGAGCTTCAGCGCCACGTCCACCATAGTGAGGCCGGAGCCGATCAGGAGCACCGGAGCGTCCGGCGCCAGCGCATCGATGTCGTCCCAGCGCCAGGGGTCCGGCACGAACAGCGGGCTGTCATAGACGCCGCCGTCCCGGGTCCGGGGGGGACGCGGCGGCAGATTGCCGGTGGCCAGCACCACATGGGTGCCCTCGATCCGCCGGCCGTCGGCGAGCGTGACAGTGGGCACGGGCCGGTCGGTGATGCGCACCGCCTCTCCGCGCAGCCGCCGCAGGCGGCCGTTGCGCGTGGCAAGGGCCGCTTCCAGACGCTCCGCCAGATAGGCGCCAAATAACGCACGCGGCACGAAGGCCCGGGCAAGATCGCCCCCCGCCTCGGCGACCGCGGCAGTCAGATCTGCAGGGCTGGCGGTCAGCCATTGGGCGAAGCTCGGCTTGAGGCCGACCTCCATGCGCGCCACGGGAACGTTGAGGAGGTGGCAGGGGTCGCACGCCCCATAAGCCAGGCCGGGGCCCGCCTTTGCCTCCCGCTCCACCAGCACCACGTCGAGCCGCGCGGCCACGGCGGCCAGCGCGAATAGGGTTCCGCTGAAGCCGCCGCCAACGACCACCACCGTGGTGCGCGCATCCCGATGCGGCTCGGCGCCCTGCGCTTCCCAGACATTCAGCATGGTGCTGCTCCTCGCGAGGCGATCCGATCAGGAGGCGGAGACGCGGCGCGCGTCCGGAACGATGGCATTGCCGATGATCTCTCCGAATGGTCCCCGATGGTTGGCGACAACGCCCGGCGCACCGGTTCCGGCGGCGCGCGGCAGCAGAGGCAGCACGCCTTCTGCAAATCGATAGGCCTCTTCCAGATGAGGATAGCCCGAGAGCACGAAGGTATCGACGCCCACCGCCATATATTCCTTCAGCCGCTCGGCGACGGTCTCGGGATCGCCCACGAGAGCGGTTCCGGCGCCGCCGCGGACGAGACCCACGCCCGCCCACAGATTGGGCGCCACTTCCAGCCTGTCGCGGCGGCCGCCATGCAGTGCGCTCATCCGGCGCTGGCCTTCCGAATCCATGCGGGAGAAGACCTTCTGGGCCTCGGCAATGGTGGCGTCATCCACGTAGCGGATCAGGTCGTCCGCGGCCGCCCAGGCCTGCGCCGCCGTGTCGCGCACGATGACATGGAGGCGCACGCCGAACGTCACCTCACGGCCCAGCGCGGCCGCGCGGGCGCGGATGTCCTTGATCTTTCCCGCCACCTGCGCCGGCGGCTCGCCCCAGGTGAGATATTTCTGGACCTGCCGGGCTGCAACGTCATGCGCGGGCGCCGAAGAGCCGCCGAAGAACAGCGGCGGGTGCGGCTGCTGCACGGGTGGATAGAGCAGCTTGCCGCCCTCTACCTTGAAGTGCTTGCCCTCGAAGTTCACCTCTTCGCCCTTGAGGAGGCGCGTGTAGATGTCGAGGAATTCGGCGGTGATCTCGTAGCGCTCGGCATGGTCGGCGAAAAAGCCGTCACCCCTGTTCTCCACCGGGTCGCCGCCGGTGACGACGTTGATGAGCGCGCGACCGCCGGAGATGCGATCGAGCGTCGCCGTCATGCGCGCGGTGACCGCCGGCGAGAGCAGGCCGGGCCGCACCGCCACGAGAAAGCGCAGGCGCTCGGTGAGACCCGCGAGGGCCGACGCCACCACCCAGCTGTCCTCGCAGCTGCGGCCGGTGGGAATGAGCACGCCGTAATAGCCGAGTTGGTCCGCCGCCTGGGCGATCTGGCGCAGATAGCCGAGGCTCACCTCGCGCGCCTTGTGGGACGTGCCGAGATAGCGCCCGTCGCCATGGGTGGGAAGAAACCACAGCACGTTGGCTTCGGCCGCGGCGGGCAGGTTCGGATCGGCGACGGCGGAGGAGACGTGAGACATGGAGCGGCTCCGGATCGGCCGGAAGCGTCGGGGCTCACGCTTCCAACATTAATCAATAAATCTGATAGAATTTATTGACTTAGTTTGAGCCGCCTGTCTATTGTTTTCTCCGATCCAGCTCCTCCGGAGTTTCCCGCAGCGTGCTGGAAGGTCTTGCCCCGAGGGGCTGAACGCGGGCGGCCGGGGTGCCGCCCCGCATGTTCGAAAAAGGCAGTTCGATGAACGCGCACGTCTCCGCCGCCCACAGCCAGCCCGCCCAGATCACGTCAGCTCCGCCCCGCGCTCCTGAGCTTTCCGCCGCCTCGCTCGCCTTCCGTGGCGCCATGCGCAAGCTGGCAGGTGCCGTGAGCGTGCTCACCGCGGGCCAGGGCGAGGAGCGCACCGGCCTCACCGCGACCTCGGTCACCTCCCTGTCGGTGGAGCCGCCGACGCTGCTCATCTGCGTCAACCGCGCCACCTCGTCCGTCGTGCCTCTGCTCAAGGAGCGCGCCTTCGCCATCAACGTGCTGCGGCCTCATCACGAGCCGGTGGCCGACCGCTTCGCCGGGAAGGGCGGGCTCAAGGGTTCGGCCCGCTATGACGGTGCCGAATGGACGCGCCTGTCCACCGGCGCGCCAGTCCTCGCCGACGCGCTCGCCGCCTTCGACTGCGAGCTGGAAGACGCCATCGAGCGGCACTCCCACCTCATCGTTATCGGCCGGGTGATCGCCTCGCGCATCACCGAGAGCGCCGAGCCCCTCCTCTACTGGGCCGGCAGCTACCGCGGCCTGTCCCTCTGATCTCCAATTCCAAGGAACTTAAGTCATGAGCACGGGCATCACGCGCCGCCACTTCGCCGTCCTCGCCTCCGGCCTCGCGGGGGCGCTCGCTCTGGGCGCCGGCCCGGCGCGGGCGCAGGAAAAGGTGGTGCGCATCGGCTACCAGAAATACGGCACCCTCATCCTGCTGAAGAACAAGGGTCTGCTGGAGCCCCTGCTTAAGCCGCTCGGCTACAGCGTGAAATGGGCTGAGTTCCCGGCCGGGCCCCAACTCCTGGAGGCGCTCAACGCCGGCGCGGTGGACTTCGGCAACACCGGCGAGGCCCCGCCGATCTTCGCCCAGGCAGCCGGCGCGCCCCTCGTCTATGTGGGCTATGAGCCCGCCCCTCCGCAGGGCGAGGCGATCCTCGTGCCCAAGGACAGCCCGCTCAAGAGCGTCGCCGACCTCAAGGGCAAGACGGTGGCGCTGAACAAGGGCTCCAACGTCCACTATCTCCTCGTGAAGGCGCTGGA
>JAEZMT010000205.1 GCA_023442085.1 Pseudomonadota bacterium
ACCATGAAGTCCAGCCCGCGCTGGCGCTTCAGCCGCCGCGCCCGCGCCACCAGCTGGGCGATGGAGATGCCGCCGGTGTCGTCGATATAGAGCGGGATGGTCTGCATGGTCTGGGCGGCGGCGGCGAGCTTGGAGAACTCGCTCTCCGAGATGTCGCCGCGGCGGATCTTGTAGGAGGCGATCTCCGCCTGCTCGGCGAGGATACGGGTGGCGAGCTGTTCGGCTGACATTTCCAGCGAGAAGAAGCCCACCACGCCGCCGGAGACGGTTTCCGTCGAGCCGTCCGGCCGGGTCTCGCCGCGATAGGCGGCGGCGATGTTGAAGGCGATGTTGGTGGCGAGCGAGGTCTTGCCCATGGCCGGTCGGCCGGCGAGGATCACGAGGTCCGAGGGCTGGAGGCCGCCCATCTGGTGGTCGAGGTCGTCGAGGGCGGTAGCGATGCCGGAGAGGTGTCCGTCGCGCTGGAAGGCCTTGGAAGCCATGTCCACCGATTCGCGCAGCGCTTCGCCGAAGCGCTGGAAGCCGCCATCGTAGCGGCCCGTCTCGGCGATCTCGTAGAGGCGCTTCTCGGCTTCCTCGATCTGGTCCTGCGGGGTCGCGTCCACCGGGGCGTCATAGGCCTCGTTGACGATCTCCTCGCCGATGCGGATCAGGTCTCGCCGCACCGATAAATCGTAGATGGTGCGGCCGTAGTCCTCGGAATTGATGACGGTGGTCGCCTCCGCCGCCAGCCGCGCGAGGTATTGCGGGCCGGTGAGGCCGGCCACATCGAGGTCGGCGGGCAGGAAGGTCTTGATGGTCACCGGCGTCGCGAGCTTGCCGGCGCGGATCAACGCCGCCGCCAGCTCGAAAATGCGGGCGTGGATGGGCTCGTAGAAATGGCGCGGCTCAAGGAAGTCGGAGACGCGGTAGAACGCCTCGTTGTTGACGAGGATGGCGCCCAGCAGCGCCTGCTCCGCCTCCACATTGTGCGGCGCCTGCCGATAGGTGGGTTCGAGGTCGCCCTTGTCCGACAGATCAAGCATGAAGCCGGCCATTCCTCTTTGGGCATCTCTGGGCGATTTTTGCCTTGGGCAGGCGGTGTAGCAAGATCGAATGCCGCAGCGCCAGCAGCGGGCCTGCCGGTTTTTTCCCCGGTGGAGGACAGCGGGGATAACGGGCAAAGCGCCGCCGGCAAAGGAGCGCCTTGCGCGGCGTTGGCTCCGGGCCTGCCTACGATGATCCGGCAGGGGCGCGCGAGGGGCAGGCTCCGTCCGTCATAAAGGCGAGACGCAGCTTGAACGGGGCTGAAAGTGAGCCCCGGCGCGGTGTTCGCGCGGTTCTCTTTGCCAGCCGACGCAAGGTGCGCTACAGGCTTGACCCGGCGGCACTAAGGGGAAAAGTGATGCGTTCTGTCCTGTCGGGAGCATCGCGCGCGCGATGCGCGCGGGTGTTGATGGCGGCCCTTGTCGTGCCGTCTCTTCTGGTCCCGTCTCTTCTCTCCCCGTCTCTGGCCCTCGCCCAGGTCGACCCGCTCGCGCCGCCGTCCGATCTCGGCGCCGGCGGGCTGCCCGTTCCCATCGACGGCACCGCAATCTACGGCCAGAACCAGCCGCCGCCGGAAGGCTACATAGCGGTTCCCGTGCCGCCCTCCACCTGCGCCGGCGTGCGGCAGGTGGTGACCTCCCAGGGCTTCATCCTCGTGCCCACCGGCGGCGGCAACGCGCAGCGCTACGTGCGCGACCAGCGCTTCTGCCAGGACGACCAGACCACCAAGCCGGCCTGGATGCCGACCTCCGACAATCCCCGCTGCTTCGTCGGCTACACCTGCGGCGAGAGCAACAACGACGGCGGCAACTGACGCCGACTGATCCCGAAAGCGGCGCCGCCCATGCGTGTCACACCCGACAGCGTGCTCTTCATCACGATCGACTCCTGCCGCTACGACACGTTCGTCGCGGCGAACGCACCGGCCATGAAGAAGGTCTCCGCCCTCTACAAGGCGCAGGCCCCGGCGCACTTCACCTATGCCTCCCACGCCGCCATGTTCGCGGGCTTCACTCCCGGCGTGGCGGAACTGGCGGTGCCGTTCCTCAACCCCAAGTTCGCGAGGCTCTTCCGGCTCGACCGGGCGGGGGCGGCGGGGCATGCGCGGCCGGGCTTCTCGGTGAGCGGCGCCGATATCGTGGATGGCTTTCGCAATGCCCGCTACGCCACCATCGGTGCGGCGGCCATGGGCTGGTTCGATCCCAAGACGCCGGTGTCGAAGAAGCTCACCGGCAGCTTCGAGCAGTTCCTCTTCACCGGCGACAAGGGCATCGCCACGCAGCTCGCCTTCATTGAGAAGCAGGCGGCGCGGGAGACCCGGCGCGATCTGTTCGTGTTCCTGAACGTGGGCGAGACCCACGTCCCCTATCATTTCGAGGGCGCGCCCTGGCCGCGCACGGACAATCCTTGCCTGCCGTTCCAGAGCGTTGACCGCGCCGCCGATTGCCGCGAGCGCCAGCGCCTGTGCTGCGAATATGTGGACCGCAAGCTCGCCCCCCTGCTGGAGCGCTTCGCCGGTGCCACCATCGTGCTGTGCGGCGACCACGGCGATTGCTGGGGCGAGGACGGCCTGTGGGAACACGGCATCGCCCACCCGATGACGCTCACCGTGCCCCTTCTCATTCGCTATCGCGGCCGTCCGGTGGAGGAACTGCCGGCGGCGTCACCCCTTTAGGTCACGTTGTCCCGCGCCTGCGCTTCCCGCTCGTGGGCCTGCCATTGCAGGGCCGAGGGCGGGACGAGAAGGCTCAACGCGGCGGGGGCGACGGCATAGCGCAGCGGCAGGCTTTCGCGCGTCACCTCGCCGTCGGTCGCGACCCAGGCGCGGCGGCGGCGGGCATGGATGGTGACGCGCCGCGCCGAGAAGGCATGGATGCCCGGCGCGCCGCGCCATGCGTCCACCAGCACCTCGGCTCCTGTGCGCAGCTTCGCGAGCGTGCCGCGATCCTCCGCCACCAGCACCTCCAACTGGCCCCCGTCGAGCCGCGAGCGGTGCCAGCCCGAGGCGTCGAAGGCGTTCACCGTGACGAGGGCGGCATAGGCGTCGATGGGCTCTCGGGCTCCGGCCACCTCCACCTCCAGCGACAGCCGTCCGGAACGGAACACCGCCCGCCCCAGCGCCATGAACCAGCCGAAGGCGCGCCCGCGATCGCGCATCTGCTCCCGCGCCATGGCCATCTGGCTGAAGAAGCCCACCCCGGACACGCCGTGGAACGCCCGCCCGTTGAGCGTGCCGAGATCGACCCGCATGGGCTTGGCATCATGCAGCGCCTCGAGCGCGCCCATCAGGTCGCGCGGCAGGCCGATGTCGTAGGCGAGCAGGTTCATGGTGCCGAGCGGCAGCACGCCGAGGGTCACGTCCGTGTTGGCAAGGACCGAGGCGGCGTAGGAGACGGTGCCGTCGCCGGCCCCCACCACCACCGTGTCGTAGCCGTCGCGCGCCGCCGAATCGATGGCCGCCGCCATGGCTTTGCCCTCGGCCACCACCACGTCCACGTCGAGGTCGGGCCGTGTGAGGGCGTCGTCCACGATACCGCGCACCTTGTCGGGGCCCATGTCGTGGACGGTCCCCGCTTTGGCATTGAGTACGACCCGCATTCGCCGCATCGTGCATCCTCCAGACCGGCACAAGCGTTGGCGCAGCCGGGTGGTTCCCTTCCGTCCCGCGGCTTTCATGCCGCGGGTGCCGATCCGAGGTGCATCATGTCCACCGCCCCGACCGGAGCAAAGGGCTCCTATATCTTCCGGCTGCGGGCCGGGCTGCTGGTGCTCGCGGTCTCGGTGCTGCTGTGCTGGGTGGGCGGGCATTTCGTGGCCCGCCAGTTCGGCCTCGGCCTCGGCTGGGCCATCCTCATCGCGCTCGCCATCTGGGTGGGCGTGGGCATGCTCATCGCCCGGCTGGACACGCGGATCTATTACGGCGTGGCGCTCGCGGTGACGCTGCTGATCGCCTACCTCGTCTATGATTTCACCCGCTCCGCGCTGGACTGGTCGAATGGCGTGGCGCTCACGCTGGCGGTGGTGGCGAGCGCGCTTCTGGCCTTCACCTTCCACGATTTTCGCCGGCTGAAGCACGAGCTGCGCCTGTGGGCCTATCGTCGCTGAGGATTATCCTGTTGCGTTGCAGCAGGTTAACGCCACGCAAAGCCAAGGCTCAGGGTTGACTTTCCTGAGGCTGAACCGTTTAAGTAGGCTTCTGGCGACAGATGCGACCTAGGGTGGCGGGCGGCTGTGCCGCCTCCGGATGACCCGAGGGATGCGGGCGACTGTAGGCGAAGCATGTCGGAGGGACGCCTTTACATCTTTGCCGGACCCATCGTCTCGCTGCTGATCGCCCTCGTGTTCCTGCTGGTCTGGCTGCACGATCGCGAGCGCCGCTGCGGGCTCTATTTCGCGTCCGCCTTCTGTGCCTATGCACTCGCCGCGCTGATGCAGATCACCGGCCTCCCCCGGGGCGCGGGCCCGAATGCCGTGGTCTCGGCCATCGTCTACACCTTCGCCGTGCTCACGCTGGTGGAGGGCGTGCTGGTACGCTTCGGCCGCGCCGGATCGGGACGGCTGCTGCTGTTCATCGCCTGCGGCGTCGTCGCGCTGGTGTTCTATTTCTTCTATGTCGACCGCGATGTCGTCGCCCGCATCTATGCGCAGAACTTCGGCTACGGCCTGATGTTCGTGATCGCGGCGCTGCAGATCTTCGCCATTCCGCGGCGCCGCCCCATCGACCGCCTGCTGTCCTGGGTCTTCCTCGTTTTCGGCCTGCACTTCTTCGTGCGCACCGTGCTGACGATGCACGTCTCCGGCGATCTGTTCGAGATCGACCGCATGCGCGAGAGCGGCGCCGACCCCGCGGATCTCGCCGCCTTGTTCCGGGAGACGCCCTTCTGGCAGGTGCTGAACTTCAGCCTGCTCATCAGCGGCTTCCTGCTCGCCCTGGTCCTGCTCGCCTCCATCGCGGCGGACGCCATCGACGAAATCCGCCGCGAGGGGCGCATCGATCCTTTGACCGGCCTCGGCACCCACCGCGCCTTCATGGAGCGGGCGGCGGACATCCTCGCCGATCCCGGCGCCCAGCCGGTGACGCTCGTCGCCTTCGACATGGACCGGTTCAAGGAGATCAACGACAGCTTCGGCCACGGCTCCGGCGACCGGCTGCTCTCTGTCATCGGCGGCCTGATCCTGCAGGAGACCGCGCCGCAGGATGCGACCGCGCGCATGGGCGGGGAGGAGTTCGCCATGCTCCTCGCGCGCACCAACCGGGTCGGCGCCTCGCGGGTCGCCGACCGGCTGCGCGCGGAGCTGGAATTCGCCCGCCTCACCGTGCTGCCGCCCCACGCGGTGGTCACCGCCAGCTTCGGCGTGGCCGAACAGCGGGAGGGGGAAGACCTCGACCGGCTGCTGGCCCGCGCCGACGCGCTCGTCGCCATGGCCAAGCAGGAGGGGCGCGGCGCGCTCGCCACCGACGCCCCCTCTGCCGGCGACGCGCATGAGGTGGA
>JAEZMT010000221.1 GCA_023442085.1 Pseudomonadota bacterium
TGACAGGGGAGGCCCTGCGGCTCTAAACGGCCCTCCTCGCAATGGCGCGGGCGATTAGCTCAGCGGGAGAGCACTCCCTTCACACGGGAGGGGTCGCAGGTTCAATCCCTGCATCGCCCACCATTCCGCGCTGGCGAACTTCAGACATCAAAGCAGCAAGCCACCTTTGGGGCGACAGCGTAGCGTAGTAGCTCACTTTGGTCGCCAGGCACCGTGCCGTCGGGCGAGGCCACTGCTGCGATAACGTGTTAAATCACCTCTGTGGCGCCCTCAGCCAAGCTGGAGCTGTAAATGCCGGAGATCAGCACGCGCGCGGACCTCGAGCGTCTCATTGAGGAGCAGCTCCAAGAGAGCTTCAGCCTGGACTACAAACGCTCCGATGCACTGTCCAAGAGCGATAACAGGAAGAAGGACGAGTTGGCCAAGGACGTATCGGCCTTCGCCAACTCTGCCGGAGGGCAGCTGATCTATGGCATCGAAGAGGACGGGCACGTCCCCACTCGCATCGATGACGGAGTGGACATCTCGGAGATCACCAAGGAGTGGATCGAACAGGTCCTGAGCACCACAGTTCAGCCGAAGATAGACGGCCTTCGCATCCAGCAGATTCTTCTGAGTGAGGGACGTGCTGCCTATGTCATAACAATTCCTCAGGCAACATCCCGAGCACCACACCAAGCGCGCGACAAGCGGTACTATCGGCGGTACAATTTTGAATCCGTCCCCATGGAGGACTATGAGGTAAGAGATGCGCTACGCCGATCTGAAACACCTGAGATATATGCATTATTTCATATTTCAGAATCGGAAAAGCTATTGATTGATCGACCTTATCAAGACGATTTCGACCCCATTACGATCGATATATATCTGGCAAATAGATGTTCCGCGCCCGCCATGTATACACAATTCAAATTGTCGATTGGCCATATGGCTGGATATCCCAAGATCGACTGGCGCATCGGAAGATTCGAAAAAACAGAACAGGAACAAAACTCCGGACCACCCCTCTTAATTTGCAGCAAAAGACTTTCGATACCAGATCATTTTCCAATTTTTAAAGAGTATCCAGAGTATATTGGGCGCATTTCAGCAATCATACCTAAAATACTATTATACCGGCCTGAATTCAAAGTACCTCTATCGTACCACATTCAGACCCCAGGCTTTAGCTCAAAAGTGGTGGGAGAATTCCGAATCTCTCCCGAAAGACGCGTCGATTTTTACTGGAACCCAGAAGAGCGCGACACATGAAAGCAGACGGAGCGCCACGCCCCCAGGCGCAGCGCCCGCTCGCCCTCACTGGCAGGCGCACTCGTAATTCTTCGCGGCCACTTCCTTGCCGCCATACCCCACCCAGCAGGCGTTGGCCCATTTGGGCTTCAGATTGTAGCCGGGACGGTAGCCGTTCATGTTGGTGGCGCAGATGTAGAATTTGTCCTGCGTCACCTGATTGCCGGGCGCGTGGACGCCGGAGTAGAGCGCCGTGAGGCGGGCGGCGCTGCAGACCTGATCGCAGGAGCCGCCATTCGCCGGCTTCCACTGAATGTCGGCCGCGAAGCCGGCGGTGGGCAGCATCGGCGCGGCGAGCGCGGCCGCGACACCAAGAACCTTCAGGATTTTCATCGTTCCCCCAATTGATCGCCCCTGCCCCTCCCGTAGGGACCCGCATAATGCATCAGGCTTGGCCGTGGACAATCGCGCCCCGTTGCCGGGCCAATAAAAAACCCCGCCGGCGGGCCGGCGGGGTTTTGTGCTCGGGGTTAGGCTGCGCTATTCGGCCGCGCGCATGTTCAGCTTGGCCTCGGCGAGGCCGGTGAGTTTGGCGTCGGCCGCCTTCTCCTCGTCCAGGTTGCGCTGGAGCACGGAGGCGCAGTCGTTGCGGCCAAGCTGCTTGGCCCAGGCGATGAGCGTGCCGTAGCGGGTGATCTCGTAATGCTCCACCGCCTGCGCGGCGGCGGCGAGGGCCGCATCCAGCACTTCCTGGTCCGCCACCTCGGAGGCGATCTCCTCGGCCTCCTCGATGATGCCGTCGATGGCCGGGCACGTCACCGTCTTGGCCTCGACGCCATGCATGCGGAACACTTCCTCCAGCCGCTTCACATGCCCCTCGGTCTCACCAAGATGGGTCTGGAAGGCCTGGCGGAGGGTGGAATTCTGCGCCTTCTCGATCATGGTCGGCAGCGCCTTGAGGATGCGCTTCTCGGCATAATAGATGTCGCGCAGCGTATGGACGAACAGGTCGTCCATGGAATGGATGTCCTTGGAGAAAAAGCCCATGTGGTACCTCCCAAAAATGAATGAGAGAGGGGGCGCGGCCTTCTCAGCCGCGCCCCGGTCAACCTCAGCGCTGGCCGCCCTTGCGGCCGGCTTCGGAGGCGAGATCGTGGTCCTGCGAGAAGGACCGCTTCTCGTCCGGCACGCTCTGGCCGCCCTTGCGGCCCGCCTCGGAGGCGCGCTCCCGATCCTGGGAGAAATTGCCGGAGCCGCCCTGCTGGCCACCGCCGGCCGACTGCTGGCTCTGCTGGCGGTTGTCGCCGCCCTGCTGACCGCCCTGCTGGCGGTTCTGGGCGCTCTGCTCGCCGCCCTTGTGACCGGCCTCGGAGGCGCGCTCGCGATCGTTCTCGAAGTTTCCGGATCCGCCCTGCTGACGATTGTTCATCGGTTCGCATCCTCTCTTGTGCCCCCGCTCAAAGAACGGGAGGCAGGGAGGATGGTTCCGGCGGAGAGCATTACAAAACCGAAGCAATCATGGCCGGAATGTGCAGGCTTAGGCCTGTCCTTACGCATTACGCTAAGTAATAATTTGGGAAACTGCACAGCTTGATTAGAAACGTCTTGACCTGAACTGCACTGCGGTCAAGCTCAACTGGTCCGCCTCAAACGAAAATGCCCGGCGCAGGGCCGGGCATGACGTGACATCAACAAACGGCGAAGGTTCAGCCCGCCGCCCCGCTCAGTTGTCCTCGGCGGGGCTCACGTCGTCGATGGCGAGGTTGGTGCAGGAGAGGCTGCCGTCGGGCTCGTCGAAGGCCGTCTGGGTCAGGAAGCTGCACCGGGTGCCTTCGGCGGCGGCGATATAGGAGACGAGGCGGTGGCTGATGGCCGCCACCTGCGAGGAATCATCCGCCGGCTTGAACGCGGCGTCGGCCGGCGCCTGCGGGCCGGATTTCTTCGCCACCTTGAGATCGGTGACCACAGGCACCAGCGATACCGAAGCGGCGGTATCGGCGGGCGTCACCACCGGCTGGAGCAGAACGGTGAACTGATCCCACGTGCCCTTGGCAAGGCGGCTCGCCTCGGATTCGGCGGAGACGGTGGCCTTGTAGGCCGGCCCCGCCTCGCCCGGCACCACGGTGCCGGTGCTCTTGAACTTGCGCGAGCCCGTGCCGCCTTCGGGCGCCGCGCCGGAGAGGAGGCGGGCCAGCATGGCGTCGCCATAGGCCTTGAGCTTCGCCTCGGAAACCTTGTCGGCGTCCATCAGCTTGGCGCGCGGCACGGCGGCGAATGCCATCTCCCCGCACACGGAGGGCAGCGTGACGGTCGCCACCAGCGGCACCTTGCGCAGCTCCTGCGCGATCTTCGCCTCCGCGCCCAGCGGCACGGCCACGTCCACCGAAACGTCGTCGCCGTCGCGGGCGGCGAGGCGCAGGCGGCTCCAGTAATCCTTCATCTTCACCTTCGCGGTGCCACCCTGCTGGGGCGTGACCACGAGATCGATCTCGGCGAGCCCGGCGGGCGCCACCGGCGTGCGGGAGAGGTCGGCCGCCTTGAGGTCCACGGCGAGGCCGCCGGTGACGAGGCCGCACCAATTGTCCTCGTCATG
The DNA here is from genome assembly GCA_023442085.1 of Pseudomonadota bacterium. Lineage (GTDB taxonomy): Bacteria > Pseudomonadota > Alphaproteobacteria > Rhizobiales > Xanthobacteraceae > Xanthobacter. The sequence goes on from JAEZMT010000221.1 coordinate 3,827, forward strand.
CTGGAGCACCAGTGCCGGCTCGGAGAAGCCGGCCTCGGGGCGGAACACCGTGACCGCCGTGAGGCCGGGGACCGCCGCCGTCTCCTCATAGATATGGTGCAGGCCGCGCTGGTTCTCGGTGAAGGCGAGGGCGTAGCTGTCGTCCCCCTGCCCGATGGTGAGCTTCAGCGCGCCGTTGGCCAGCGTGCCGGACACCGGCAGCGGCGCCCGGGCATCGCCCGCCGGCGGCGCAAGCGTGCCGGAGACCTTGCCGCCACCGTCCACGTCGAGCGTCGCGATCGCCGCCCGGTACGGCTTGAAGAAGGGCAGCCCCAGCACCATGAACCGCTCCGAGGCGGCGCTCGCCGCCGTGGGCGCGATCAAGGCGGGCACGAGCACGAGGGCGGAGAGGACGGAAACAACCGTCCGGCGGTGGGCGGTGCGTGTCACGGTGCGCATTCCGTCGCCTCTCTTTGCGATGCAGGTCTTTGCGATGCAGGTCTTCGATTCGGGCGGTGCTGTGCAAGCTGATCTATAGCACCGCCCCATGGCGCCCCAAAGGCGAGGGATGGGGCGCATAGGAACAGCCATCGCGCCCCGGACAAGCGACGGCGCTGCCGGAGCGCTGATCCGGGGCCCAGCGCAAGGGTGCGCCGCAGGCGGCCCAAGCGGCAAGGGTGTCGGGACATGTCGGCTTCGCCGACTTTTCACCTGGACCCCGGCTCGGCGCTCCGGCTGCGCGGTGGCTGGTCCGGGGCACAACGACCCCCTTAAGCCCGCGCGTCCGCGATGCTAAAGCGGACGCCGAGCAGCCCCACCCCGGAACCCGCCCCATGACCATCCCCGCCCCCGCCGACCGCGAGGTCCGTCGCATCCTCACCCCGGATGGCGTCGGCATCGCCAGCGCCGCGTTCGGGCCGGCCGATGGGGCGCCGGTGGTGTTCATCCACGGCTTTTCGCAGTCGGGCCTGTGCTGGAACCGGCAGACGGCGAGCCCGGCGCTGGCCGGCCATCGGCTCGTGACCTACGACTTTCGCGGCCATGGCGCCTCCGGCCGTCCGGCCGATCCTGCCGCTTACCAGTCAGCAGAGATCTGGGCCGGCGAACTCGACGCGGTGATCCGCGGCTGGGGGCTGGCGCGGCCGGTGCTGGTGGGCTGGTCCTATGCCGGGCGCATCATCTGCGATTATCTGGCGGTGAAAGGCACGACTGGCATCGGCGGCATCGTCTTCGTGGATGCGGTGACCGCCAACGAGCGGCGCTTCTACGGCACCTGTAACCGGCTGATGCGCCTCATGTGCAGCACGGACGTGGAAGAGAACATCGCCGCCACCCGCACCTTCCTGCGCCGCTGCTTTGCCGCCCCCATCGCGCAGCCGCTATTCGAGCAATTGCTGGCGGTGAACATGATGGTGCCACCCGAAGTCCGCGTCGCCCTGTTCGGGCGGACGGCCGATTATGAAGACCTCCTGAAGCGCCTCGACGTGCCGGTGCTGGTGGTGCAAGGAGCGCTGGACGAGGTGGTGGCCCCGGCCATGGCGGAGCATATCGCCGCGACCGTTCCGGGCGCCCGGCTGGACCTTTACGCCGGCATCGGACACGCCC
>JAEZMT010000396.1 GCA_023442085.1 Pseudomonadota bacterium
GGCCGGCTGCCCTCTCCCTGCTTTTTGTTCGTTGATGTTGAGGTTGTTTTATTTTTTTCATCCGGCTGGTCGCTCGGCCGTGTGCGGGGAGAGGGCAGATTTTTTGAAGGACCGGCGCCCGCCGGCGCTGAGGCTTCCCGCTTGGGCGGGGCAAGCTCGCGCCGCGGTCAGGGAACTGCGTCGATGCCGAGGGGCCGTCCGGCCGGGCATCCGTCAAGGCGCGCTGGGGCGCGGCGTTTGATATCCGAGCAAGGATGGAAGTCACGCAGGCCCGCCCGTGAGGGGTGGTGGCCCGCGCGCGTCTTGCCGCTTTCCAGATCGCACGCTCTTCGACCGATGGCCCGCAGCCGCGCGATCCGACCGCCCGGTACCGCCGCGCCCGTGTCCGCAAGCTTGGCCTTGAGTCCGGTCGGGGGTATGCCTTTCCACCGCCCTGCGGGATGGTTTCCCGCATGGTGCAAATCAGCAAAAAATCGACGTAAAACGAACCGTTTTAGCGGCAAAATCCCGCGCGATGCCACTATTTGTGCAGTGCGGCCGGCTTGAACCCCCGCACGGATGGGAGTAGTCAAGCGCCGCGTTCCTGCGGCGGCTCGTCTCATGTGCCTCGCAGCAGTATCCGGGGACTAGGGATGGCCCGCAACAAGATCGCCCTCATCGGGGCCGGCCAGATCGGCGGCACGCTCGCCCTTCTGGCTGGACTGAAGGAGCTGGGCGACATCGTGCTGTTCGACGTCGCCGACGGCGTTCCCGACGGCAAGGCCCTGGACCTCGCCCAGCTCGCCCCGGTGGAGGGGTTCGACGCGGGCATCTGGGGCGCCTCCAGCTATGACGCCATCGCCGGTGCCGACGTGGTGATCGTCACCGCCGGCGTGCCGCGCAAGCCCGGCATGAGCCGCGACGACCTCCTTGCCATCAATCTCAAGGTGATGGAGCAGGTGGGCGCGGGCCTGCGCAAGTACGCCCCTGACGCTTTCGTCATCTGCATCACCAATCCGCTCGACGCCATGGTCTGGGCGCTCCAGCGCACCAGCGGCCTGCCGCCCGAGAAGGTGGTGGGCATGGCGGGTGTGCTGGATTCCGCCCGCTTCCGCTTCTTCCTCGCCGAGGAGTTCGGCGTCTCGGTGGAGGATGTGACCGCCTTCGTCATGGGCGGGCACGGCGATACCATGGTGCCGCTGGTGCGCTACTCGGCGGTGGGCGGCATTCCGGTGCCGGACCTCATCCGCATGGGTTGGACCAGCGAGGAGCGCATCGCCGACATCGTGCAGCGCGTGCGCGACGGCGGCGCGGAGATCGTCAATTTGCTCAAGTCCGGCTCGGCCTTCTATGCGCCGGCCGCTGCCGCCATCGCCATGGCGGAGAGCTACCTGAAGGACAAGAAGCGCCTGCTCCCGGTCGCCGCGCGGCTCGATGGGGAATACGGGCTGAGGGATATCTATCTCGGCGTGCCGGCTGTCATCGGCGCGCGAGGTGTGGAGCGTATCGTGGAGGTCGAACTCGACCGATCCGAGCGCGCCATGTTCGAAAGATCGGTCGCCGCAGTCGAAGGACTGGTGGAGGCCTGCCTGAAGATCGCACCCGGCCTCGGGAAGTGATCTCGCTCAATGACGGCGTGCCGCAAGGCGCGCCGTTTTCGTGCCGGGGTACAACCGGCGTGGTGAAGGAGACGAGTGTTCCCCTCCTCGGGGGCGCCGGCCTCTTCGCTCCTGTCCCTGGGACGGGCGCGGCGGCGCAGGCCCCCCTTCTGCGGTGGAGGCGGTCCGCACACGGTGGTCCCGCATTTTCGCGGGATCCGGGACGGACCGGGGCGGGGGACGGGACACATCGCAACCCTGAGGGACACGGACGATGAATATTCACGAGTATCAGGCCAAGGCGCTGCTGAAGAGCTTCGGCGCCCCGGTCTCGCGCGGCATTCCGGTGCTGAAGGTCGAAGAGGCGGAAGCCGCCGCCAAGGAGCTGGGCGGCCCGCTCTGGGTGGTGAAGTCGCAGATCCACGCGGGTGGCCGCGGCAAGGGCAAGTTCAAGGAGCCCGAAGCCGGCGAGAAGGGCGGCGTGCGCCTCGCCAAGTCCGTGGACGAGGTGAAGGAGTTCGTCGGCCAGATGCTCGGCCGCACCCTCGTCACCATCCAGACCGGCCCGGCCGGCAAGCAGGTGAACCGCCTCTATATCGAGGAAGGCTCGGACATCGAGAAGGAGTTCTACATCTCCCTCCTCGTGGACCGCGCCACCTCGCGCGTGGCTTTCGTGGTCTCCACCGAAGGCGGCATGGACATCGAGGAAGTCGCCCACTCCACCCCTGAGAAGATCGTGACCTTCTCGGTGGACCCGGTGACCGGCGTGCAGGGCTTCCACGGCCGCAAGATCGCCCAGGCCCTCGGCCTCTCGGGTGAACTCGCCAAGCAGGCCGGCAAGCTCGCCGAGGTGCTCTACACCGCCTTCGTCGAGACCGACATGGCGATGCTGGAGATCAACCCGCTCATCGTCACCAAGGACGGCAACCTGCGCGTGCTCGACGCCAAGGTGTCCTTCGATTCCAACTCCCTGTTCCGCCATCCCAAGCTCACCGAGCTGCGCGACCTGACGGAAGAGGACGAGAAGGAGATCGAGGCGTCCAAGTACGACCTCGCCTACATCGCCCTCGACGGCACTATCGGCTGCATGGTCAACGGCGCCGGCCTCGCCATGGCGACCCTCGACATCATCCAGCTGTACGGCGAGAGCCCGGCGAACTTCCTCGACGTGGGCGGCGGTGCCAACGAGGAGAAGGTGACGGCGGCGTTCAAGATCATCACTGCCGACCCGAACGTGAAGGGCATCCTCGTCAACATCTTCGGCGGCATCATGAAGTGCGACGTGATCGCCAACGGCGTGATCGCGGCGGTGAAGGCGGTGGGCCTCCAGGTCCCCCTCGTGGTGCGCCTCGAAGGCACCAATGTGGAAGAAGGCAAGCAGATCATCCGTGAGAGCGGGCTCAACGTGATCCCTGCCGATGATCTCGATGACGCGGCGCAGAAGATCGTCGCTGCCGTGAAGAAGGATGCTGCGTGATGTCCGTGCTGATCGACGCCAACACCAAGGTCATCACCCAGGGCTTCACCGGCAAGAACGGCACCTTCCACGCCCAGCAGGCCATCGCCTACGGGACGAAGATGGTCGGCGGCACCTCGCCGGGCAAGGGTGGCACCACCCACCTCAACCTGCCGGTGTTCGACACCGTGATCGAGGCCAAGGAAGCCACCGGCGCCGACGCCTCGGTGATCTACGTGCCGCCTCCGGGCGCCGCTGACGCCATCCTTGAGGCGATCGACGCGGAGATCCCGCTCATCGTCTGCATCACCGAGGGCATCCCGGTGCTCGACATGGTGAAGGTGAAGCGCGCCCTCTCGGGTTCCAAGAGCCGCCTCATCGGCCCCAACTGCCCCGGCATCGTCACCGCCGGCCAGTCGAAGATCGGCATCATGCCGGCCAACATCTTCAAGACCGGCTCGGTGGGCGTGGTCTCGCGCTCCGGCACGCTGACCTATGAAGCGGTGTTCCAGACCTCGCAGGTGGGCCTCGGCCAGACCTCGGCGGTGGGCATCGGCGGCGACCCGGTGAAGGGCACCGAGTTCATCGACGTGCTGGAGATGTTCCTGGCCGATCCCAAGACCGAGTCGATCATCATGATCGGCGAGATCGGCGGCTCGGCCGAGGAAGAGGCTGCGCAGTTCATCGCCGACGAGGCGAAGAAGGGTCGCAAGAAGCCGATGGTCGGCTTCATCGCAGGCCGCACGGCTCCTCCCGGCCGTCGCATGGGCCATGCGGGCGCCATCATCTCCGGCGGCAAGGGCGGCGCCGAGGACAAGATCGCGGCGATGGAGGCGGCGGGCATCCGCGTGTCTCCCTCGCCCGCGCGCCTCGGCAAGACCCTCGTCGAGGTGCTGAAGGGCTGAGGTGGTTCCCCGGCCCGGCCGGGGGATCGCCGCTTGGATGACTGGGAGCGGGGACGCCGGGTGAAAGCCTTGGAATTCCCTTCCCGCAAGGGCATCCGCCGCGCAATCGCCATGAAGTTCGGCGACTGGCGAGCGCGGTTCTGGCGGGGTGCGGAGCCGGCCTTTCGGCCGGTGGCGCCCCTGCCCATATAGAGGTTGTCGAGCACCGCTGTCGAAGGCCGCCACGAGCCTCGCGGGGGTGATGGGGCGTCCGGCAAGGGCCGGGCGCCGGATTTGTGGCAGACGAGCGGCCTTGGGGCTTCATTTTCCGCGCGAAATGCGCTCAAGGAGAGTGAGGCGCCACGGTCTTCCGGGAACAAGCCCATGTCGCGCGCGGAACAGAACGACGTTTTCCTGAACACCTCCTTCCTCTATGGCGCCAATGCCGCCTGGATCGAGGACCTCTACGCCCGCTATGAGACCGATCCCAATTCGGTCAGCGCCGAATGGCAGGCCTTCTTCGCGGCGCTGAAGGACGATCCCAACCAGGTGATCGAGAACGCCCGCGGTGCCTCCTGGAAGAAGCCGCACTGGCCGGTGCACGCCAATGGCGAGCTGGTCTCGGCCATGGACGGCCAGTGGATCGAGGTGGAGAAGGCCATCTCCGAGAAGGTGAAGGCCAAGGCGCAGAAGTCCGGCGTCGAGTTCTCCGCCACCGAGGTGCAGCAGGCCACGCGCGATTCCGTCAAGGCGCTGATGATGATCCGCGCCTACCGCATGCGCGGCCATCTGCATGCCAATCTCGACCCGCTGGGCCTCACTCCCCCGCGCGAGGCGCCCGAGCTCGACCCGGCCTCCTACGGCTTCTACGAGGCCGACCTCGACCGCAAGATCTTCATCGACCACGTGCTGGGCCTTGAATTCGCGACCGTCCGAGAGATGGTCACGATCCTGCGCCGCACCTATTGCTCGTCCATCGGCGTCGAGTTCATGCACATCTCCTCCCCCGAGGAGAAGGCGTGGATCCAGGAGCGCATCGAGGGCGTCGACAAGGAAGTCACCTTCACCCGCGAGGGCAAGCGCGCCATCCTCAACAAGCTGGTGGAGGCCGAGGGGTTCGAGAAGTTCCTCGACGTCAAGTACACCGGCACCAAGCGCTTCGGCCTCGACGGCGGCGAGAGCCTGATCCCGGCGCTGGAGCAGATCATCAAGCGCGGCGGCAATCTCGGCCTCAAGGAGATCGTGTTCGGCATGGCCCATCGTGGCCGCCTGAACGTGCTGACCCAGGTGATGGGCAAGCCCCACCGCGCGCTGTTCCACGAGTTCAAGGGCGGCTCCTGGGCCCCCGACGAGGTGGAGGGCTCCGGCGACGTGAAGTACCACCTCGGTGCCTCGTCCGACCGCGAGTTCGACAACAACAAGGTCCACCTGTCGCTGACCGCGAACCCCTCCCACCTCGAGATCGTGGATCCGGTGGTGCTGGGCAAGGCGCGCGCCAAGCAGGACCAGCTGGGCGACACCGAGCGCACCAAGGTGCTGCCGCTGCTGCTGCACGGCGACGCCGCCTTCGCCGGCCAGGGCGTGGTGGCCGAGTGCCTCGGCCTCTCCGGCCTGAAGGGTCACCGCACGGGCGGCTCGATCCACTTCATCATCAACAACCAGATCGGCTTCACCACCAATCCGCGCTATTCGCGCTCGTCGCCCTATCCGTCGGATGTGGCGAAGATGATCGAGGCGCCGATCTTCCACTGCAACGGCGACGATCCGGAATCCGTGGTGTTCTGCGCCAAGGTCGCCACCGAATTCCGCCAGCGCTTCCACAAGCCGGTGGTGGTGGACATGTTCTGCTACCGCCGCTTCGGCCACAACGAGGGCGACGAGCCCGCGTTCACCCAGCCGAAGATGTACAAGGTTATCCGCCAGCACCCGAGCGTGCTGGAGCTGTACACCAAGAAGCTGGAGAACGAGGGCGTGGTGACCGCCGGCGAGGTGGACACCATGCGCAATGCGTGGCGCGACCGCCTCGAGGCCGAGCACGAGGCCGGCCAGGCCTACAAGCCCAACAAGGCCGACTGGCTCGACGGCCGCTGGGCCGGCTTCAAGCCCACCCATGAGGATGACGATCCGCGCCGCGGCAACACCGGCGTGCCGGAAGACGAGCTGAAGGCGATCGGCGAGAAGATCACCACCGTGCCGGAGGGCTTCAAGGTCCACCGCACCATCCAGCGCTTCCTCGACAACCGCAAGAAGGCCATCGCCGACGGCAAGGGCATCGACTGGGCGACCGGCGAGGCGCTCGCCTTCTCGTCGCTGCTGCTGGAAGGCCACCCGGTCCGCCTGTCGGGCCAGGACGTGGAGCGCGGCACCTTCTCACAGCGCCATTCGGTGCTGCTCGACCAGGAGACCGAGGCCCGCTACAAGCCGTTCAACCACCTCTCCGACGCCCAGGCCAAGTACGAGGTCATCAATTCGATGCTCTCGGAAGAGGCGGTGCTCGGCTTCGAGTATGGCTACACGCTCTCCGAGCCCAACACGCTGGTGCTCTGGGAGGCGCAGTTCGGCGACTTCGCCAACGGCGCCCAGGTGGTGTTCGACCAGTTCGTCTCCTCGGGCGAGCGCAAGTGGCTGCGCATGTCCGGTCTCGTCTGCCTTCTGCCGCATGGCTATGAAGGCCAGGGTCCGGAGCATTCCTCCGCGCGTTTGGAGCGCTTCCTGCAGCTCTGCGCCGAAGACAACATGCAGGTCGCCAACTGCACGACGCCGGCCAACTACTTCCATATCCTGCGCCGTCAGCTGAAGCGCGACTTCCGCAAGCCGCTCATCCTGATGACGCCGAAGTCCTTGCTGCGCCACAAGCGCGCAACGTCGACGCTGGCCGAAATGGCGGGCGAGAGCTCGTTCCACCGCCTGCTGTGGGATGATGCGGAGGTCATCAAGGACGGTCCGATCAGGCTGCAGAAGGACGCCAAGATCCGTCGCGTCGTCATGTGCACCGGCAAGGTTTACTACGACCTTCTGGAGGAGCGTGAGAAGCGTGGCATCGACGACATCTATCTGCTGCGCATCGAACAGCTCTATCCGTTCCCGGCCAAGGCGCTGATCAACGAGTTGTCGCGTTTCCGCCATGCGGAAATGGTCTGGTGCCAGGAAGAGCCCAAGAACATGGGTGCCTGGGCCTTCATCGACCCGTACCTGGAATGGGTGCTGGCCCACATCGATGCCAAGTACCAGCGCGTGCGTTACACGGGCCGTCCGGCTGCCGCTTCGCCGGCAACGGGCCTGATGTCGAAGCATCTGGCGCAGCTCGAAGCCTTCCTCGAAGACGCGCTCGGCGGCTGATCGAAGCCGCCCCGTCTCTCATCCCAGAAACACGATATCGGATCACAAACGGAAAAAGATCATGGCCACCGAAATTCGCGTCCCCACCCTCGGCGAATCCGTCAGCGAGGCAACTGTCGGCACCTGGTTCAAAAAGGTCGGTGACACGATCAATGCCGACGAGCCGATCGTTGAACTCGAAACCGACAAGGTTACCGTCGAAGTTCCGGCTCCGGCCTCCGGCGTCCTGACGGAAATCGTGGCCCAGGCGGGAGAAACCGTCGGTCTCGGCGCACTGCTCGGCCAGATCGCCGAAGGTGCCGCCGGTTCTGCCGGTGCATCTGCACCGGCTGCTGCCGCTCCTGCCGCCGCACCGGCGCCTGCTGCTGCGCCAGCACCGGCTCCGGCCGCTTCTCCGGCTCCTTCGGCCATGCCGGCAGCCCCGGCTGCGGCGAAGCTTGCGGCCGATAACAACATCAACACGGCCGACGTGGACGGCTCCGGCAAGCGCGGCCAGGTCCTCAAGGGCGACGTGCTTGCAGCGATCGCCAAGGGTCCGGCAGTGTCTGCTGCCGCTCCTTCCGCTCCGGCGGCACCCCGCGCTCCTTCCTCCACGGAGGATGCGGTTCGCGAGGAGCGCGTGAAGATGACGCGCCTGCGTCAGACGATCGCCAAGCGCCTGAAGGACGCGCAGAACACCGCGGCCATGCTGACCACCTACAACGAGGTGGACATGAAGGCTGTCATGGACCTGCGCAACAAGTACAAGGACGTGTTCGAGAAGAAGCACGGCGTGAAGCTCGGCTTCATGGGCTTCTTCACCAAGGCTGTCACGCACGCCCTGAAGGAACTGCCGGCCGTCAACGCCGAAATCGACGGCACCGACATCATCTACAAGAACTATTGTCACGTCGGCATGGCTGTCGGCACGGACAAGGGTCTCGTCGTTCCCGTCATCCGCGATGCCGACCAGCTGTCGATCGCCGGTGTCGAGAAGGAACTCGGCCGTCTTGCCAAGGCAGCCCGTGACGGCTCGCTCGGCATGGCCGACATGCAGGGCGGTACCTTCACCATCACCAATGGCGGCGTCTACGGGTCGCTGATGTCCTCACCGATCCTCAATGCGCCGCAATCGGGCATCCTCGGCATGCACAAGATCCAGGACCGACCGGTCGTGGTCGGCGGACAGATCGTCATCCGTCCGATGATGTATCTGGCGCTCTCCTACGACCACCGCATCGTCGACGGCAAGGAAGCCGTTACCTTCCTCGTGCGCGTCAAGGAAAGCCTGGAAGATCCGGAACGCCTCGTTCTCGATCTCTGATAAACGCTGAAGGAGGACGGGATGGATCAGGTTGCTGCACTTGCCACGCCTTATATGGTGCTGCTGGTCCTCTCCGTGGTGCTTCTCGTCTTCCACATCATGCTGCAGGGCTTTCTCGCCACGCGCGAACTCGGTTCTGAATGGAATGCCGGGCCGCGCGACGAGGGACGCAAGCCGCAGTCGGCGCTCGCCGGGCGCGCCGAGCGGGCATCGCAGAACTACCGGGAAACCTACCCGGCATTCGTCGGTCTCGTCCTGGCGCTCGCCTTCTACGGCGATGCCGGCGGCTGGGGCCTGATTGGCGGGTGGATCTGGTTCCTCTGCCGTATTGTCTACATTCCGCTCTATCTCGGCGGCGTTCCCTATGTTCGTTCGCTGGTCTGGCTCGGCTCGCTGCTCGGCCTCCTTCTCATGATTGTCGGGTTGTTCGTGTGATGCATCCTTATCTGGTCGAACTTGCCTCGCTGATGGCGATCTTCTCTTTCGCGATCGTCTCGCCGGGCACCGATCTCGCCATGGTGATGCGCCAGTCTTTGGTGCACGGTCGCCGGTCCGCCATCATCACCAGTTTCGGCGTCGGCACGTCCCTGATGTTCCACGTCACCTATACCATCCTCGGCCTCGGGCTGATCATTTCCCAGTCGATCACCCTCTTCAACATCGTCAAATGGTGCGGCGTTGCCTACCTCCTCTACATCGGCGTGAAGGCCTTGCGTGCCAGGAAGACCGACATGTCAGTGGATGTCGACGCTGCCGCTGCCGTCCATCATCGTCAATCGGGTCTGCGGGCCTTCGGCCTCGGTTTTGCCGCCAACGCGCTGAACCCCAAGCCGGTCTTCTTCTTCCTGTCGATCTTCTCGACTGCTGTCAGCGCCCATACGCCGATGCTGGTCAAGTTCGGCTACGGCATGGTCATGGCCAGCTGCCTGATCGCATGGTTCGTCGGCGTCAGCATCTTCATGACCACCCCGCGCATGCGAGCCGCCTTTTCGCGGGCAAGCCAGTGGATCGACCGGGCAAGCGGCCTTGTCTTCATTGCGCTCGGCCTGAAGCTTGCCGTGCAGAAGGCGTCCTAGGGAGGAAAGCATGCCTCTGGATCAGCAACCAGTTCTGCTGGTGACCGGCGCAAGCCGCGGTATCGGCGCCGCTATCGCACGCAAGGCGGCCGAAGAGGGCTGGTCGGTGATGGTGAACTATGCCCAGAACGCTTCTGCCGCCCGCTCGGTGGCCGATGCGATCGTCGCCAGGGGCGGCGTTGCGCGAA
>JAEZMT010000268.1 GCA_023442085.1 Pseudomonadota bacterium
CGCCTTCGCCGCGCCAACTCCCATCGTGCCCGCGACGACGGCGGCAGCAGCGAGTGCGCCGAATCCCCTCCTGGTCGTCCGTCCCAGCAATCCGAGCATGCGCCCTCTCCCTTATCCGACGGCCCCAGCGGGCCGACCAGCGGAGAGTGAGCAAGGCGCGTGCCAAGGGGATACGAGCCAGCCCTTACGGCAAAGCACAACAGCTAAAGATCGCCCGCAACCGCCGCATGGTGGGGAGATCGAAATTGGCGATGATTTTTTAGGCATCGAACACGGGCGATGCTGGGCATTTTCTGAGCAAGCCTGGCGTACAGCGCATGAAGCTGCCACCATCCGGAATTTATTACCTCCATCGTCAATCAGATTTTACCGTCTGAGCAGAACTTTAGGCTTTGACCAAGTGGCGCAGAATTAATCAGTCGCCGTCGCGAGTCTGGCACGGCCCCGAGCAATGCGGCAGCCGCAACACCTTGAACAAGTCGAGCAGCAATCAAAGGAAGCGCTCACGGCTCATCACAATGGACCCGCGTTCCTGACCCCACATGATTGCAAGCTGCCGCGCCGAGGCCCTGCGCTCCGGACGCCGGCGATCCGCCAGGCATGCTCTTGACTTGTCCGCGAAGCTCAGACTTCCGTTGCCCGACAAGCGTAAGGAGCGATGACGTGGACGATCTGATCTCCGGCTACCAACGGTTTCGCGAAACGGCCTGGCCCGAGCGCAAGTTGCTCTTCGAGCAACTGGCGGCGCGCGGTCAGAAGCCGGAAACCCTCGTGATCGCCTGCTCGGACAGCCGCGTCGACCCGCAGATGATCTTCGATGCGGGCCCCGGCGAGATGTTCGTCGTTCGCAACGTCGCCAATCTCGTCCCGCCGTTCATGCCGGATGCCAACTACCACGGCACCTCGGCGGCCATCGAGTTCGCGATTCGCGTACTCCGGGTGAAGCAGGTGGTCGTGTTGGGGCACGCGCAGTGCGGCGGCATCAATGCCCTTCTCGACGGCGCCCCTCCCGGGGCCCGTGACTTCGTGGCGGGCTGGATGAAGATCGCCGAGCCGGCGCGGCTGATGGCGGAGGACGCCAATCTCCCGCCCGACGAGCGCCAGCGCTTCTGCGAACATTGCTGCATCAAGCTCTCCCTCGCCAACCTGGCCGGCTTCCCCTGGGTAGCGGAGCGGGTGGCGGAGGGTGACCTCACACTCCAGGGCGCCTATTTCGGTGTCGCCACAGGCCGGCTGGAAATCCTCGGCGACGACGGCACCTTCTCCGCCGTTTAAGGCGTCGCCCGCGCGCCTCCGGACAGGTGACCCAGAGGCGTGCCGCAAAGTCAGCGTGGCCGGTTGTCCCGGCCGCGTTTCATCCCCTTGTATTAAATGGCGATTATCCGATATGGGTCGGCTGGACCGGCACCTTGCTTTTGACAGGGCCGTTTCTGCTTGAACATCCCTCGAACCGGGGACACCCATATGACCGACGCGGCACTCGCTTCGCGGCTCGGGCACGAGCACGTCGCTGACATCGTCGAATTCCTGAATGGCAAGACCGCCGAGGAAGCGATCGGCGTGGTCTCGCACATGCCGCTCAGATGGGCGGTAGAGGTGCTGGACCAGCCGCAGTTCCACGATGCCTGCGAGGTCATCGAAGCGCTGCCTCAGGAAAAGGCCGTGGGTATCCTTGAGGGCATGTCCGCCGACCGCGCGGCCGATGTGCTGCGCTGGATCGAAGAGCCGGCCAAGGGTCGGCTGCGCGATGCGCTGAACCCCGAGACGCGGGCGGCGATCGATCACCTCCTGACATATCCGGAGGGCACGGCCGGCGCGTTGATGACGACTGAATTCGTGTCAGTGCCCTCAAACTGGACGGTGCAGCAGACCCTCGACCATATCCGCGAGGTGGAGCGCAGCCGCGAGACGGTCTACGCGATCTACGTGCTTTCCCCCGGCACGCGCCGTCTGGTGAACACGGTATCGCTGCGCCGGCTGATCTCGGGCGATCCGGGCGATTCGATCCTGTCGGTGGCAAACCCCTACACGCCGATCACCGTGCCGCCCAACCTGCCGCAGGAAGAGGTGGCGCGGACCATCTCCAAGTACGACTTCCTTGCCGTGCCCGTCGTGGACACCACGGGCCACGTCCTCGGTATCGTCACCGTTGACGACGTGATCGACGCGATGATCGAGGAGCAGACGGAAGACGTCCAGCGCATGGGCGGCATGGAGGCCATCGACGAGCCCTATCTGGAAATCTCCTTCAAGGAGATGATCAAGAAGCGCGCCGGCTGGCTGAGCATCCTGTTCATCTCAGAGATGTTTACGGCAAGCGCGATGCAGTTCTTCTCCGACGAACTTGAGAAGGCCATCGTGCTCGCGCTGTTCATTCCGCTGGTCATGAGCTCTGGCGGCAACTCGGGCTCGCAGGCCACCTCCCTCATCATCCGAGCGCTTGCGCTGCATCAGGTGCGGCTGCGCGACTGGTGGCGGGTGGCGCTGCGGGAGCTGCCCACGGGCCTCACGCTTGGCGCCATCCTCGGCGTCATCGGCATCATCCGCATCATCGTCTGGCAGCAGGCGGGATTCTTCGATTACGGCCAGTACTGGAAGCTCCTCGCCGTCACCATCGGCGCCGCGCTGGTCGGTATCGTCACCTTCGGCTCGCTCGCCGGCTCGCTGATGCCCTTCGTGCTCAAGCGCCTCGGCTTCGATCCGGCCTCCGCATCGGCACCCTTCATCGCGACGCTGGTCGATGTGACCGGCATCGTGATCTATTTCTCGGTGGCGTGGCTGTTCCTCCACGGCACCATTCTGTGACGGCTCAGGACTGCCGGACAAAGCGCATGAGCGCGCAATAGCCGTCTTCTTCCTCCCATTCCGCCGGCGCCTGCGTGTCGCTGGCGGCAGCTGCGAGGTCGGATGAGGTCACCTCGAAGCCGCGCGAGGCGAGGAACCGCACCGCATCGTCGGTGGAGGAGAAGCCCTCCACCGCCTCGGCGAGGACGGCGCTGAGGCCGGTGTTGCCGGAGGCGTCGGCCTTCAGGCGATCCATGTCCGCAGTGGTCATTTTGGTACCTCTCGGTGCATTTGCGTTCTTAAGCGGAACACGAGACCCACCGCGAAGTTCCGCACTCCCTCTGCGTGGACTGCAGGCGACTTGCGTTCCGGACCGCTTTCCCGTCTTCTTGCGCCTGTTTCCGCAGAGTGATCCCCGACCCGCCATGGTTAAGCTTGCCTTCCTCCTAGTGGGAGCCCGTGCATTGCGCGACCGCTGGTGGGTTCTCACCTTGCTCTCGGCCGCGCTTTTCTTCGTCGCCACACTGATTCTCCTTGATGCCATGGACGGCACCATGTCGGTGGCGACGCAGGTGTTCGGCGGGGTGTTCCTGTTCGAGGGCCTGCTGGGGCTCGTCACCGCCTTTGCCTTCACCGGCGCCCGCAGCAAGGTGCTCGCGCTGGGGCGGGCGGCCGCGCTGATCTTCTTTGGAATGTTCATTCTCGATTACCCCTCGCGGAACGGCATGGCGCTGTCGCTTCTGTTCGGCGCCGCCTTCTTCGTGGATGGGGTCGCGCGCATCGTCACCTCGGCTGTGGTGCGGTTCCGCCTGTGGCGGTCAACCGTGGCGGTGGGCGTGATCGAGCTGTTCCTGGCCCTGTTCATCGGCAGCCACTGGCCATTGGCCCACGAGCTCAAGGTGCCGCTGGCTGTGGCCCTGCTCACCCTGATGTCCGGATGGATCATGCTGCGGGTGAGCCTGATGCTCCGCGCCCATCTCGCCGAGGTCGCGATCCTGAGCCTGCCCATCTATGGCGGGCGTCAATGGTACGACAACGCGCCGGTCATCGTGGACGACAGCGCACCCCTGCCCCCGTGGGAAGGCCCCATGATCGTCCATGTCTGGACACCCACCGGCTCGGCAGATGTGAAGGAGCACCGCCCGGTGATCGATCGCTACATCGCGGCGGTGGACCGCAGCGGCGCCATCTCCACCGGCCATGCCTCCCTCGAGCTGAAGCCCGATCTCTACATCAGCCATTATCCGGCGGATGAGATCGAGCGCCCGCCGGAGGAGTTCGCCCGCATCCTGCGTGCAACGCACGATAACGACGTGAAGGGCCGCTTCCAGCCCTCCTACGCCTATGAGTGCGCCAATTGGTGCGAGGCGGACCAGAAAGTGGAATTCACGCGTTTCGATGCGCGGCGGCTGATGGCGTTCTGGGCCGGCTACCGGCAGGTGGACACCTACAATCTGACCGACCGCAACTGCTCGGTCGCGGTGGCGGCTGCGCTCGATTCGGCGCTGGAGGGCAGCCTCGCGAGCCGCATGCCCTGGGCGCGGGTGGCAACTCTGATGTTCAATCCCGACATCTGGGCTGCCGCCTACATCCGCTCGAGGGCGGAGGCGATGAGCTGGACGCCGGGCCTTGTCCTCGACTACGCCCGGACCATGAAGCGCATCATCGAGCCTGCGCCACCGCCCTTCGCCCACCGCCTGAGGGACTTCCTGCGCCGGCTGTCCCTTCACAAGGGCGGCGC
Organism: Pseudomonadota bacterium; assembly: GCA_023442085.1. GTDB lineage: Bacteria > Pseudomonadota > Alphaproteobacteria > Rhizobiales > Xanthobacteraceae > Xanthobacter. The sequence goes on from JAEZMT010000268.1 coordinate 4,526, forward strand.
GGCGTCCCCTTCCGGAGCCTCCGATTCTACCCGGCCGGCGGAGCCTGCGCGCCCGTGACCCACCAGAGCATCGAGCCGTCCCCAGCCGCGCCCACCGAAGCCTCGACCGTGTTGGCGCGGGGCGCGGTAATCGCAACAGCCATGGTCTTCGGGCTCACCTATTCCCTGAGTGCGCCGCTGATCGCCTTCGATCTCGCAGCGCGGGGCCTTAGCGAGGCGCTCATCGGCGCCAACGCCGCCATGCATGCAGTCGGCGTGCTGGTGACCGCCGTGGCGCTGCCGCGGATGGTGGCGACGCTTGGGCCGCGCCGGCTGATTCTCATGTCGATCGGCCTCTCCGCGCTGACCCTCGCAGCCTTTCCCGTGATGCCGGCCGTGTGGCTGTGGTTCGTGCTGCGACTGTTCCTCGGCATGGCGGCGGAGGCGCTGTTCGTCACCTCGGAGACGTGGATCAACGCGCTTTCCACGGAGAACACCCGCGCAAGGTCCATGGCGGCCTATACGGCCGCGCTCTCGGTAGGGCTTGCCCTCGGCCCGCTCATTCTCTCGCTGGTGGGCACGGAGGGGGCGGCGCCCTATCTGCTCGGAGCGGGCGTTGCTCTGACGGCGGCCGTTTTCGTGGCGTCGCCGCGCGTGACCGCTCCGCATTTCGATGAGCCGACCATCGGCAATCCGGTCCATTTCGTGCGCCTCGCACCCCTCGCCTTGTCCGCCACCATGCTGAATGCGGCCATCGAGACGGCGGGCCTCTCCTTCCTCGCGCTCTATGCGGTCGGGCTCGGCTGGGCGGAGGAGCACGCCACGCGACTGATGTCGGTGATGATGATCGGCGCCATCGTGCTCCAGCTGCCCATCGGCTGGCTGGGCGACAACATGGACCGCCGCCGGCTGGTCATTCTGCTCGCTCTGGTCTCCGCGGTCGGCGCGGCCGTCTGGCCGCTGGCGCTCGGCAGCGCGATCGCGACCTATGCGCTGCTGTTTGTGTGGGGGGGCGCCTTCGTCGGTATCTACACCATCATGATCACGCTGGTGGGGAGCCGGTTTAAGGGAGGCGACCTCGTGGGCATCTACGCCGTCTCCGGGCTGTTCTGGGGGCTCGGCGCCCTCGTCGGGCCGCTGGGAGCGGGATTCGCCATGCAGGTGCATCCCCACGGCCTTGCCGTGTTCGCAACCCTCGCCTGCGCACTATTCGCCGCCGCGGCCTGGCGGCTGCGCGGAAGCGCTTAGCTTTCAGGGATCAGGGCACTGATTCTCGGGAGCCATCATCGTTTGGCGCAACTCGTCGAATCGGACGAACTCCCCTTGAGAAACCGGGCTGCGCTCGATCGCGGAAATGGCGATCAGCAACCACGGACGGGGCTTTGCGGGAGCCTAGTCGAGCATCACCAGCAAGGATTGGCCGCGAAGGTGCCCAGGGGGCATCGAGGCCGACAATGGCGGCTTCCCGCCTCGCGTTCCGGTCGCAGGCTGGCCGGCATGGCGAACGCGTCCGCCTTGGGGCGTTGCGGTCAATCAACGATAAATGAAGGGGGGACGGGGTATCCGGCAATGCCGGTTTACAGCTGGTCGGAGTGGCAGGATTTGAACCTGCGACCCCCACGTCCCGAACGTGGTGCGCTACCAGACTGCGCTACACTCCGATCCAGAGGCGCCGCATCTAGCATCCGCTCAGGGGGGATGCAAGGGGGACGACGCGCCAGCTTCGCTTGAACGGTGGATGGCCCCATGCCATAGGAAGCGCGCTCATGGTGCGTCTTCCGGCGGGACCATGGGTTTCAATGGCTTGAGCATGTGGAGTTGGGTCTATGGCGACGGACGGTTTCGCGAGCGGTCTTCTGAAGGGCAAGCGCGGGCTGATTCTCGGTGTCGCCAACAACCGATCCATCGCCTACGGAATCGCCAAGTCGGCCCGCGCCCACGGTGCAGAGCTCGCCCTCACCTATCAGGGCGAGGCGCTGAAGAAGCGGGTGGAGCCGCTGGCAGCCGAACTGGGCGGCCATCTGGTCGGCCATTGCGACGTCACGGAGCCGGAGACCCTCGACGCCGTCTTCGCGGAGACCGAGCGCCTGTTCGGCACGCTGGATTTCGTCGTCCACTGCATCGCCTTCTCCAACAAGGACGAGCTGGACGGCCGCTACGTGGACACCACGGGCGACAATTTCACCAAGACCATGTTCATCTCCTGCTACTCCTTCACCGCCGTCGCGCAGCGGGCGGAGAAGCTGATGACCAATGGCGGCTCGCTGATCACGCTCACCTATTACGGCGCGGAAAAGTGGATGCCGCACTACAACGTCATGGGCGTGGCCAAGGCGGCGCTGGAGGCCAGCGTGCGTTATCTCGCCGCCGACCTCGGCCCCAAGGCGATCCGCGTGAACGCCATCTCCGCCGGCCCAATCAAGACGCTGGCAGCATCGGGAATCGGTGATTTTCGCTACATCCTGAAGTGGAACGAGCTGAATTCGCCGCTGCGCCGCACGGTGACCACCGACGAGGTGGGCGACACGGGCGTTTACCTGCTCTCCGATTTGTCGCGCGGTGTGACCGGCGAGGTGCATCATGTCGATGCGGGGTACCATATTGTGGGCATGAAGCACCCCGACGCACCGGACCTCGCGCTCGTCCGCGACTGAGACCGGCGCCCCTCGCTCTAGGAGAACGACGATGACGGCGCTTAATCTCCGGGTGGCACGTCGCCCGCTTGCCGGCCTTGCCTCCCTCGCCGTGGCCATCTCGGCCGGAATGCTCCTGACGGCCGGCGGCGCGCTGGCGCAGAGCCCGCCCTCCTTCGAGCAGTATCCGCTGCGCGACCGCGTGTTCGGTCCCGGCGGCGCGGTTTTCCCGGACTATGTGACGCCACCGGAATATGGCGTCAGCTTCATGATCGGCGGTGGCGGCAGTCGCAGCGCGCTCTTCGCCGCCGGTACGTCGGACTACAACTGCCAGCAGACGCAGATTCCCACCATCCAGGTGCTCTCCGCGCCGCCCGGCGGCAAGGTCGGCATCCAGTATGGCCGCTTCGTCGCCACCGGCATCGACGGCGGGCACACCACCCGATGCCTCGGCCAGCCGGCCAAGGGGCTCATCGTGAGCTTCAAGGGCAAGGCGGCGCCGGGCTCCACCATTGCGCTGCGCGTCACCTACCCGCCGCGCGGCGCCTGGTACGATCACGTAATCACCATTCCGCCGCGGTGACGAAAGCCGCGCCTGAGGGGGCGGGCCGGAGAGCGATGACCACGCGACGTTTTTTCCTCGTCCGCCATGGCGAGACCGACTGGAACGTGGTGGGCCGGCTCCAAGGGCGCCGCGACGTGCCGCTGAACCCGCTCGGCCGTATCCAGGCGGGACAGGTGGGCCGCGTCCTCGCCCAGCTCGCTGGCGACACCCGCGCGCTGGCATATGTCTCCAGCCCCCTCTCGCGGGCGGTGGAGACCATGCGTATCCTGCGCACCGGCCTCGACCTGCCGGTCGGCGAGTTCAAGACCGACATCCGCTTCGCCGAAATCTCCTTCGGCATCTGGGAGGGGCAGACCTGGCCCGAGCTGCGCCGCCGCGACCACGACGCGGTGCGCCGGCGCGATCTCGACCCCTGGAACTTCGCGCCCCCCGGGGGCGAGAGCTACCGCACCCTCTGCGAGCGCGTGAGCGCGGCCTGCGGCGAGATCGAACAGGATGCCGTCATCGTCACTCACGGCGGGGTCATCCGTGCGCTTCTTCACGTGAAGGCCGGGATGCCCGAGGCCGAGGCCTCCAACCTGCCGGTGCGCCAGGGGGCGGTCTACGTCGTCGCGCAGGGTGGGTTCGAGGTTGCGGACTGAAGGTCCGCGCCGTCCACGTCCGCCGATTTCCTTGGCATTTTTCTTGCTGTCTCAACCGGGTAGAGCCGGCGCCTGTGTCGTGAACACGACGGGCGGCGTCTTGTCTTGACGCCTTTTCACCCGAGCCCCGGGGGGGACATTTCATGACCGACATGGCCGAATTGCAGAAGCGGAAGATGCCGCTCAACCTCGCCATCGTCCATGTGGATCCGGATGCTTTCATCGCCAACTACATGGGCTGGCTGGAAATCACCAAGTTCATCACCGCCTTGCGCGCCGGAGATGCGAGCGTGCCTGCCGATGGCAAGACCCCCACTCTGACGCCGGCCGACCTCGCCAATGGCGGTGTCCACAATGTCGCGAACGACGCCATGTTCGCCTTCTGCATGACGGCCGCGCTGAAAGGCGACAAGGCCGCCGTGGACAAGGTGGAGGCGGCCTTCATCGATGCGTGGGGCAAGGAATATCCGGGCAATTTCGCCCTCTGGCATTTCCGCACCAACATCGAGACACCCATCACGCTTGAGGATTTCGTGGGACAGGCCGGCAAGAAGATGCTGCTCGGCGACATCCCGCCCCCGCCGCTGCGGGCCAAGGAGAACTGGAGCGCGGGCCTGCGCTTCTTCGAGAAGGCGCGCAAATCCAACTTCGTCCACGAGATCATGTACCCGCTGGCCCTGTGGCACCGCGCCAAGTGGACCGAGACGCTGGAGAAGGGCGTGGCCTTCCTCAAGCACATCGAGGACACCGTGCCCGTGCTGCGGGACACGCTGGCCGATACGCGCAACGACCAGCCCTTCGTTGCGAACATCCTGTTGAAGAATGCCTTCGGCGTGGATATGGAGCTGACCGAGGAATACGAGGGCTACCTGCGCTCCCTGGCGCGGCGGGACTGAGCCGCCGCCAGCACGGCAACGCGGGGCCGGGCCTCAGCCCTGCCCCGCAACCTCTTGCCGGTGGAGGACGTGGGGCCGCGAGACAAGCAGCTTGTCGATGCGACGGCCGTCCATGTCCACGATCTCGAACCGCCAGCCGAGTGCGGTGAAGACCTCGCCCTCCTCCGGAAGTTCCTTGATGTGGGACAGCGCGAAGCCGGCGACCGTGTGATAACCTTCGTCCGTGGGCAAAGCGACATCGAGCAGGTCGCGCAGTTCGTCCACCGGCGTGTCGCCGGCCACCAGATAGCTGCCGTCGTGGCGCTCGACCACGTGGCGCGCCACATGCGCGTCGCCGGGCTCATGGCCGGCTTCCACCGATCCTGTGATGGCGAGCAGCAGGTCGTAGCCCGTCACCACGCCGGCCATGTCGCCATATTCGTCCACGACGATGGCCATGGGCACCTCGGCGCCGCGCAGCACGCGCATGGCCTCCAGCGCGCCGACGTTTTCCACGATGAACGGCACCGTCTGCACATATTGCCGGGGATCCGGCCGCTCGCCCTTGAGGTAGGCGTCGAGCACGCGCTTCGCCTGGATGACGCCGATGGTCTCCTCCGGCGAACCGTCGCAGGCGGGAAGGCGTGAGTGGGGCGTGGTGAGGAGGACGTGGCGCACCTCCTCCGCATCCTTGGAAATATCCACCCACTCCACGTCCGGGCGGGGCGTCATGATGGCCGTCACCGGGCGGTCGGCGAGCCGCATCACACCGGAGATCATGCGTCGCTCGGCGGGATCGATGACGCCGGCCGTCTCGGCCTCGGTGATGATGGCGCGGATTTCCTCGTCGGTAACCGAGCTGGACCGATTGCCGCCGCGGCCCAGGAGCGCCAGCACCGCCCGGGTGGAGGCATCGAGCAGCCACACCATGGGCGCCGACACCTTGGAGAGCGTGACCATCAGCGGGGCGACGACGCACGCGAGCGGCTCGGCATTCTGCAGCGCGAGCCGCTTGGGGATGAGTTCGCCGATCACCAGCGATACGTAGGTGATGGCCACCACCACCGCGGTGTAGCCCAGCGGATGGGCGACGCCGGTGGGCAGGCCCGCCTCATGCAGCGTCTCGCCCAAGAGATCGCCGAGGCTGGCGCCGGAGAAGGCGCCGGCCAGAATGCCGATGAGGGTGATGCCGATCTGGACGGTGGAGAGGAAGCGGCCGGGGTCTTCAGCGAGCCGCATCGCTGCCCTTGCCCCCTTGTTCCCGCGATCGGCGAGCGCCTTCAGCCGCGCGGGCCGAGACGAGACGATCGACAATTCCGCTGCTGCGAGAACGGCGTTGATGAGAACGAGGACAATGACGATCAGGATTTCGAGTAAAGGCATGGCGGGGGTGTGGTGCTCCGTCGGCGCACGTCATAGCACAGGATGCCCCTGCTGTGTGACACCGGCGCCACAAATGCACGACCGCCCGCCGGACGTTCCCTTGCCGGCCATCCTCGTCTATTGAGCCGGGAGCAGTACGAGGACCAAGGCGCCATGTCGTTCAACACCTTCGGCCACATGTTCCGCGTGACCACCTTCGGCGAAAGCCACGGGGTCGCCATCGGCTGCGTGGTGGATGGCTGCCCGCCCAACGTGCGCTTCACCCTCGAGGAGGTTCAGGCCGCGCTCGACCGTCGGCGGCCGGGCCAGTCGCGCTTCACCACCCAGCGCCGCGAGCCGGACGCGGTGAAGGTGCTCTCCGGCACCTTGCCCCATCCCGAGGGCGGCCTCGTCACCACCGGTACCCCCATCGCGCTGCTGATCGAGAACGTGGACCAGCGGTCCAAGGACTATGCCGACATCGCCGGCGCCTACCGCCCCGGCCACGCGGATTTCACCTACGACATCAAATACGGCATCCGCGACCATCGCGGGGGCGGCCGCTCCTCTGCGCGCGAGACGGCGACGCGGGTCGCCGCCGGCGCCATCGCCGCCAAGGTGCTGCCGGGCGTGACCGTGCGCGGCGCCGTGGTGCGCATCGGCGAGATCGAGATCGACCGCAGCCGCTGGGACTGGGACGAGGTGGGCAACAACCCCTTCTTCTGCCCCGATCCCGGCACGGTTCCCTTGTTCGAGGCGTATCTGGACGGCATCCGCAAGGCCGGCTCCTCGGTCGGCGCGGTGGTGGAGCTGGTGGCCGAAGGCGTTCCGCCCGGCCTCGGCGCGCCGCTCTATGCCAAGCTCGACGGCGATCTTGCCGCCGCCCTCATGGGAATCAATGCCGCCAAGGGCGTCGAGATCGGCGAGGGCTTCAACGCCGCGCGGCTTACCGGCGAAGAGAATGCGGACGAGATGCGCCTCGGCAATGAGGGGCGACCGCACTTTCTCGCCAACCACGCGGGCGGCATCCTGGGCGGCATCTCCACCGGCGCGCCCATCGTCGCGCGTTTCGCGGTGAAGCCGACCTCCTCGATCCTGACACCGCGCCAAACGGTGGACCGCGCCGGTCACGAGACGGACATCTTCACCAAGGGCCGCCACGACCCCTGCGTGGGCATCCGCGCCGTGCCGGTGGGCGAGGCCATGGTGTGGTGCGTGCTGGCCGATCACCTGATCCGCCATCGCGGGCAGGTGGGCCAGAGCCCGGCCTGGCCGTTCCCGCAGGGCTGACGGCGGAGGCGGCATGACGCGAAGAGGCCACCTCCTTCGCCTTCTGCTGGCGGCGTCCCTGCTCCTCGGCGCGCTCGGCCCGGCGCTCGCCTGCGGGCCTGAGGCGCTGGGTACCGCGCGGGTGATGGAGATCGATCCCAAGGGCCTGCGCGTCGGCAAGAAATCCTTCCCCGACACCCTGCCGCTTGCGCCGAACGAGGTGGTGCTCACCTTCGATGACGGACCATGGCCGACCACCACCGCCGCCGTGCTCGACGCGCTGAAGGCCGAATGCGTGCGCGCCACCTTCTTCCTCATCGGCGAGAATGCCCGCGCCCGGCCGCAATTGGTGAAGCGGGAACTGGCCGAGGGCCACACCGTCGCCCACCACACCATGACCCATCCCGCCGCGACGCTGGCAAAGATCCCGTTTGACGCGGCGGTGAAAGAAATCGAGCGCGGCATGGCGGCGGACGATGTAGCGGCATATGGCGCGGCCGGGACAGCGCCCCGCGTGCCCTTCTTCCGCTTCCCGGGATTCGCCTCGACGCCGCAGCTGCTGGAGTATCTCGACCGCAAAGGCATCGCCGTCTTCGGCGCCGACCTGTGGGCCAGCGATTGGAACGTGATGACGCCGGAAGCCGAGCTGGATCTCGTGATGAAGCGGCTTGAAGCGACGGGTGGCGGCATCGTGCTGTTCCACGACACCAAGCCCTATACGGCGGCGATGATTCCGGCCTTCCTCAAGGCCTTGAAGCAGAACGGCTACAGCGTCGTTCACATGGTGCCCAAGCCAGCCTCCTGATCCGCGATGCGCCGTGAAAGGTTCGTCCTCCGTAGCAACGGCATCCAGCGTTTGAGGGAAGCGCCAGTGGCATCAGGGTGTGCATATGCCTCCGCACGAACTGCGGAGACGATGGCATGTCCGACGCAACCCCCGCCCTGCTGGTCTTCGCGGGCACCTATGCGGCCATGGTTCTGGTGCCGGGCGCGAACTTCCTGGTGGTGAGCCGCGCCAGCCTCGTAGGCCGGCCCATCGGAATGGCCGCCGCGCTGGGTGTCTCGGCCGGTGCCACGGCCAATGTCACCACGGTGGTTATCGGCCTCGTCTTTCTGAGCGGAATTAACCCGTCCGGCGATCTGGGGTGGCTCCAGCTGGCGTTCTGCCTGCTCTACGCCGTGCTCCTCCTGCGGGCGGGAATCAGCTGCCTGCTTGAGGTCTGGAGTTCACGCGGCCACGCCGGGATGGCACCTCAGGCCGTGGTCCAGCGAACCGGGCGGGAAGCCTTCCGGCTCGGCTTTCTCACGGCAGCGACCAACCCCATGTCGCTCTCGTTCTTCCTCGCGGCGGGCGGGCTGCTCGCCGCGGCGGCCGGACGGGAGGCCATGTTCGCCAGTCCCCTGCTGGTGTTTTCCGTGGCCGCAGGATGGTTCGGCGTGCTCGCGCTGCTCTTCTCGGCTCCCCCTGCCCGCCGCCTCTACCTGAAGATGCGTCTGGCGGCGGACACCTGCATCGGCGGCCTGCTCGCCGTCGCAGGCGTCTTCGTGCTGCTGAGGGTATTCTCCCGGCTCTGAGCGGCAGATGCGAAAAACGAAAAAGGCCCTCGCCGAAAACCGGAGAGGGCCTTTTTCAAAAGCCAGATCAACCTGGTGCGGACGAGAGGACTCGAACCTCCACGGGTCTCCCCACTAGCACCTCAAGCTAGCGCGTCTACCAATTCCGCCACGACCGCAGTCAGGGATGGCACCGGCCTCAGGTTCCTCGGGAGAGGACCGCTTCCGGCCGGGGGCCATCGTCTAACAGATCGAATGTGCCGCCACAAGTGCCCCGCAAAGGTAAGCTGCACCACAGCGCCCGGCCTGTGGATGACGGTTCCGCGAACCCTGCGACCGTAGGGCTGGACCGGACGCGCGGATGGATTAAAGCAGTTCCCATGAACGCCAGCGCCCCCCCAGCCGCCGCGCCCCGCGCCAGCCTCGAGACCGCCTTCCATCCCACCGATTCCGCCGCGCCACCGGCGGAGTGGGTGGTGAGCGAGGGGCTCGTCGCCTATCCGGAGGCGCTTGCGGCCATGGAGGCGCGCGTCGCGGCCATCGCCGATGGCACGGCACCGGAATGCGTGTGGCTTCTGGAGCACCCCCCGCTCTACACCGCCGGCACCAGCGCCCGGCCGGAAGACCTGGTGGACGCGCAATTCCCGGTCTACGAGACGGGTCGAGGCGGCCAGTTCACCTATCACGGTCCCGGCCAACGGGTGGCCTATGTGATGCTTGACCTGAAGCGCCGCTCGCCGGACGTGCGGCGCTACGTGAGCGCGCTGGAGGCCTGGATCATCGGCACCCTCTCCACCTTCAACGTCACCGGCGAGCGACGGGAGGACCGGGTGGGCGTGTGGGTGCGGCGGAAGGGCGGCGGGGAGGACAAGATCGCCGCCATCGGCATCCGCGTGCGCCGCTGGGTGACCTTCCACGGCATCTCGCTGAACGTGGAGCCCGACCTCTCCCACTTCGGCGGCATCGTGCCGTGCGGCGTGCGCGAGCACGGCGTCACCAGCCTTGCCGACCTCGGCCTGCCGGTGACGATGGCCGAGGTGGATGCGGTGATGCGGGTGGCGTTCGAGGAGGTGTTTGGGGAAACGGTGGGGGGCGAGCCGCTCGCCTGAGGGCGCTAGCCATGCGACCTCCCCTCTCCCCTTGCGGGAGAGGGGCTGGGGGGTGAGGAGTTGGGGCCTCGCCACACAAGCCGAAGCTCCATCA
>JAEZMT010000359.1 GCA_023442085.1 Pseudomonadota bacterium
TTGCCGCCCCCGCCGCCGGCGCGAGATGATCGGGGAAGATGGCGAAGCCCGTGCGCAGCCCCGCCCCCAGCGATTTGGAGAAGGTGCCGAGATAGATCACGTTCTCCGGGCTCATGGCCTTCAGCGCGGGCAGCAGCATGCCGCCGTAATGAAACTCGCTGTCGTAATCGTCCTCGATCAGATAGGCGCCGGTGCGGTCCGCCCAGGAGAGCAGCTGCTGGCGCCGCTCCAGCGAGAGCACGCCGCCCATGGGATATTGATGGGATGGCATCACGTAAGCGAGTTGCGCAGCCACCCCGGCGAGGCGCGACGTGTCGATCCCATGTTCGTCCACCGGCATGGGGTGGAGACGCATGTTGACGCTCTCGAAGAGGTAGGCGGCGCCCTGGCTGCAGGGGTTTTCCACCACCACCGCATCACCTTCCCGTGCCAGCACCCGGAGCGCGAGGTTGAGGGCGAGCTGCGCGCCGGCGACGATCACCACCTGCTCGGGCCGCACATGGATGTCGCGCATCACCGCCACATGGTCGGCGATGGCGGTGCGCAGGGCCATAAGCCCGCACGGCTCGCCATATTCGGTGAGATTGTGCCCCGCCACGGCGAGGGCATGCAGCACGAGGCGGCGCCACGTCTTCAGCGGGAAGGCGCGCGGATCGGTGCGCTGGGGCCAGAAATCGATGGGGATGCGGCTGGTGTTGAGGATGGAGTGGGGCCGCCCGGTGAAGGCGGCGGGGGCGAGCTTTTCCGGCGAACGCCGCTCCACCGGCGCCTCCGCGCGGACTGCCGATGTCGCCGTGGCGGAGGCGGACGCGCTGACCGACGCACTCACCGATGCACTCATGGCCGCCTCGGGCACCACCGCGGCCACATAGGTCCCGACCATGGGGCGGGTGACGAGATAGCCTTCGTTGATGAGCCGCTCATAGGCGAACGTCACCGAATTACGCGAGACGCCAAGCTGCTGGGCGAGATGACGGGAGGACGGCACCGCCGCCTCGGCCTTTAATCGCCCGTCGAGGATCTGCTGGCGGATCTGCTCGAAGAGCTGTTCCTGGAGACTCAGGGCGGAGGCGCGGTCGAGGGAAATCAGCACGGCGTCGCAATCCCATTGGTCCGGGCAGGGCTGCATGTTGGCACCGGTTGGGGCCAGTTGCGAGAGGGCCAGTCGCTGACGGCGTTTTGGGACCACCCCGGCCGCTTGCTTGACTTAGCGGCTGGGCGGCAACCATTTTCACCGTTGACGCGCGTGCTTTGTCGCAAAGGCCGCGCCCGCAGCCGAGGCGAACCCAATGCCCGAGACCGCTCTGCTCCAGGCGGACGAAACCTTATTTCCCGCGCCCCTCCTCACCCTCGCCGCCGACGTGCTCGCGGCCGCCCGCGCGCGGAACATCCGCCTCGCCGCGGCGGAAACGGTGACGTCCGGCCTGGTCGCCGCCTGCCTCACCTCGGTGTCCGGCGCCTCCGAGATCTTCGAGCGGGGCTATGTGCTCTACCATTCCTCCGCCAAGGCCACCGGCCTCGATGTTCCGGCCGCCGTCTCCGCCGCCCATGGCGCGGTGAGTGCGGAGGTCACGCGGGGCCTTGCCCAGGGCCTGCTCGGCCATTCCGAGGCGGGCGCCACAGTCGCCATCACCGGCTATGCGGGGCCGGGTGGCGGCAATGCGGTCAATCCCGTGGGCACCATCTTCATCGCGGTGGCCACCCGCGACGGCGGCCTTGCGGAAGAGCGCCACGTCTTCCCCGGCAGCCGGGATAACGTGCGCCTGTGCGCCGTGCAGGCGGCCCTGGCGCTGCTCAAGTCGCAGCTCGGCTGACGTCCGGCGCATGAGCGATATTCCGGTCGTCCTCGTCACCGGCTTCCTCGGCGCGGGCAAGACGACCCTGCTCAACGATCTGCTGAAGCGCCCGGCGTTCCGCGACACCGCCGTCATCATCAACGAGGCGGGCGACGCGGGCATCGACCATGCGCTCATCGAGACGGGCAGCGACGAGGTGATGCTGCTGGAGGGCGGCTGCATCTGCTGCCGCATGAAGGGCTCGCTCAACGCCACGCTCAATGGCCTCCTGCGCCGCCGCGCCATGGACGGGCTCTCCTTCCGCCGGGTGGTGGTGGAGACGAGCGGCCTCGCCGATCCCGCGCCGGTGCTCCATGCGCTGATCGCCGATCCACTGTTCAACCGGCATTTCTCCATCGCGGGCGTCACCACCGTGGTGGACGCGGCGAACTTCGCCTCAACCCTCGCCCACCATCCCGAGGGGATGACGCAGGTGGCCCTCGCCGACCGCATCCTCATCAGCAAGGCGGACCTTGCGACGGCGGACCAGCTCAGCGCTGCCGAGCGCGAGGTGGCCATGCTCAATCCCTTGGCGGAATGCCACGTGCTGCCGGCGACGGCGCGCGACGGGACGCTGCTCTGGATCGACCCGCGTGAGACGCCGCGCCCGCTCAGCCGGCGCTTCTCGGCCACCGGCGTCGGCCACGCGGTGACCACCGCCTCCCTCGCCTTCCCCGGCCGCCTGACACAGGAGCAGGTGGATGCCTGGCTCGACCGTGTCAGCGACCTGTTCGGCGCCGCCTTGCTGCGCCTCAAGGGCATCCTGCATCTGGAGGAGGTGCCACAGCCGGTGGTGCTGCACGGGGTGCAGGGGCTTGTCTATTCCCCCGGCCTCCTCGCCCACGCGGCGGACGGCGAGAACCGCATGGTGCTCATCGCCCGCGGCATCGAGGAGCAGGACCTCGCCGACGCGCTGACCCTGCTCGCCGGAATGGCCCGGCGCCGGCCCGAGGCCGGCGCCTAGGTCTGAGGGCAGATCACCCGCCGTTGGCCTGGACGCACTGGTTCACGCGCGCCCATGCCTGCTGGGCGCTCTTGCCAAGATTGACCGTCCCCACATCCTCGGAATCCGGCAACGAGAACTGGTAGGCGCCGGCGGCCACGATGTGGTCCATGGCCACGTAGGGCATGACGAACCACATGCGCGTGCCATCAGCGCCGCCCGGCACCGTCCATTCCAGCATGCCGCGCGGCTTGCCGGGGACGTTGATGATGGTGCCCTTGAAGTCGCCCTTGCGGCCCTCGGCCTTGACGCTCATGTAGACGTGGCCGTCCGTGCGCCGGGCGATGATGTCGTCACGGTTGCCGACCTTGCGGGTGGCGCGGCAGTTGATGATACCGGACTTCTCCGTGGTGGCGGTGAAGTTCCAGCCATCGAAGCCCGTCCCGTAGGGTTTGACCTGCGCCTGCGCGGCGCCGGCGGTGGCGAGCGTGGCGGCGACGGCGAACGCGGCGAGAAGACCCGTCTTCATGGGGGACCTGCTTCTGGCGGGAGATGACGGGGGTGTGGGTGAAGGGCAGCGCGCCCCGCTGGCCTCGCCCCCCGGTCAAGCTCCAGCAGGGCCATGTGTATGAACCATCGGCTGAATGCAAGTTGAACGAAGCGTGGCCAAATGCTGGCGCGATGCGAGCGGCCGTTGGGCAGCCCCCGCCCGCCATCACTGCCCGCGATCACTGGCCACGACTGGCTCCATACTGCCGACTGGCTCCATAAGCCTGCAAGAAGCCGGCGCTACCGTGGGGCCCTCCCCCGCCCTAGCGTTCTGGCACAGGATGGAAGCGAGCGAGACCGTGATGGCCAGCACTTTTTCGGCGAAGACCT
>JAEZMT010000407.1 GCA_023442085.1 Pseudomonadota bacterium
AGCGCCAGGGCTACGACATCATGATGAAGATGGCGCAGGGCACGGCCGAGCAGAAGGCCATGGCGCAGGATGCCCTCGACCGCTTCTGGTATCCCGCCCTCATGATGTTCGGTCCCTCCGACAAGGATTCGGTGCATTCCGCCCAGTCCATGGCGTGGAAGATCAAGATCAACACCAATGACGAGCTTCGCCAGAAGTTCGTCGACCAGACCGTGCCGCAGGCGGAATATCTCGGCCTCAAGATCCCCGATCCGAACCTCAAGTGGAACGAGGAGAAGAAGGGCTACGACTTCTCCGAGCCGGACTGGTCGGAGTTCTTCGAGGTGATCGCCGGCAACGGACCCTGCAACAAGGAGCGTCTCGGTGCCCGCGTGAAGGCCTGGGAAGACGGCGCCTGGTTCCGCGACGGCCTCCTCGCCCACGCCGAGAAGGCCGAAGCGCGCCGCACCGCCGCCCGCGTGGCTGCCGAGTAGCCGCCCTCAGTCATCGCCGGTCAGGGCGAACCATAACAACAGCACATCTCCGGACGGCAGTGCCGGCCGGCCCGGAACGGGAGGAACAACCATGTCCAGCGAATGGCCTTTGTGGGAAGTGTTCATCCGTGGCCAGCACGGCCTCAACCATCGCCATGTGGGCAGCCTGCACGCGCCCGACGCGGAACTGGCCATCAAGAACGCCCGCGACGTCTACACCCGCCGCAACGAGGGCGTCTCCATCTGGGTGGTGAAGTCGGTGGACATCACCGCCTCCAGCCCGTCGGACAAGGGGCCGCTGTTCGAGCCGTCCAACTCCAAGGTCTACCGCCACCCGACCTTCTTTGAGATTCCCGAAGAAGTGGGGCACATGTGATGGCCAGCGCCGAGATCGCGGTCGATCGCGCCGTTCTGTTCGAATTCCTCACCCGGATGGGGGACAACACCCTCATCCTCGGCCATCGCGTGTCCGAGTGGTGCGGCCACGCGCCGGTGCTGGAAGAGGACATCGCCCTCGCCAACACCGCGCTGGACCTCATCGGCCAGACCCAGCTCTGGCTCGGCCTCGCCGGCGAGGTGGAAGGCAAGGGCCGCAATGCGGACGCGCTCGCCTTCCTGCGGGATGCTGCGGCCTTCCGCAACTGCCTGCTGGTGGAGCGCCCCAACGGCGACTTCGGCCAGACGCTGATGAGGCAGTTCCTGTTCGATGCCTGGCACCATGTGATGCTGACGGCGCTGACCAAATCCGCCGATCCGCGCGTCGCCGAGATCGCCGCCAAGGCGGTGAAGGAGGCGGCCTATCACCTGGAGCGCTCCAGCGACCTCGTGATCCGCCTCGGCGACGGCACGGACGAGAGCCACAAGCGCATGCAGCGCGCCCTCGACGATCTCTGGTCCTACGCGGGCGAGCTCTTCATCTCCGACGACACTGACCGCATCATCGCGGAAGCCGGCATCGCGCCCGATCCGGCGAGCCTCAAGCCGGAGTGGGAGGCCATCGTCTCCGAGGTGCTGCGCGAGGCGACGCTGAAGGCGCCGACCTCTGCCTATGTCCACAAGGGCGGCCGGCGTGGCGTCCACACCGAGCATCTCGGCTATATCCTCGCCGACATGCAGTTCCTGCAGCGCGCCTATCCCGGCGCGACCTGGTAGGGGGCGAATATGGCGACCGCCACCCTGCCGTCCCTTGACGAGGTCTGGCACTGGCTGTCGCAGGTGCCGGACCCGGAAATCCCGGTGCTCTCGCTGATCGATCTCGGCATCGTCCGCGACGTGAAATGGGACGACGACACCCTCGTCGTCACCGTCACGCCCACCTATTCCGGCTGCCCGGCGACGGGCATCATCAATCTCGACATCGAGCGCGAACTGAACACGCGCGGCGTCGCCAAGGTGCGGCTGGAGCGCCGGCTCTCGCCGCCCTGGACCACCGACTGGATGAGCGCCGAGGGGCGCGAGAAGCTGCGGGCTTACGGCATCGCGCCGCCCGTGGACGACACCGCCGCCGACGGCCGTTCCCTGGCGCTGGCGCGCCGGCTGACCTCCGGCTCCAACCTCACGGTCGCCTGCCCGCGCTGTGGCTCGGCGCAGACGGAGAAGGTGAGCCAGTTCGGCTCCACCGCCTGCAAGGCCAGCTATCGCTGCCGCGCGTGCCTGGAGCCGTTCGACTACTTCAAGTGCATCTGAAAATTAAAGAAATCCCGAGGAGCGCCGCATGGCACGGTTTCATTCCCTGGAGGTCGTCGACGTGCGGCGCGAGACGCGCGATGCCGTCGTCGTCACCCTCAAGCCCCGCCCCGAGGACGTGGCGGCGTTCGACTTCACGCAGGGCCAGTATCTCACCTTTCGTCGCGAGTTCGATGGGGAAGAGCTGCGCCGCAGCTATTCCATCTGCGCCGGCAAGGATGAGGGCTGCCTGAAGGTGGGCATCAAGAAGGTGGAGGGCGGCGCCTTTTCCACCTGGGCCAACGAGAACCTGGCGCCGGGCGACACGCTCGAAGCCATGCCGCCCATGGGCAAGTTCTTCGTGCCGCTGGCCCCGGAGCTGGACCGCCACTATCTCGGCTTCGCCGGCGGCTCGGGCATCACGCCGCTGCTCTCCATCATCAAGACGGTGCTGGCGCGCGAGCCCAGGTCCCGTTTCACCCTCGTCTATGCCAACCGGCAGATCAGCTCCATCATGTTCCGCGAGGAGCTGGAGGACCTGAAGAACATCTATCTCGGCCGCCTCTCGGTGCTGCACGTGCTGGAGAGTG
This sequence comes from Pseudomonadota bacterium, assembly GCA_023442085.1. Taxonomy (GTDB): domain Bacteria; phylum Pseudomonadota; class Alphaproteobacteria; order Rhizobiales; family Xanthobacteraceae; genus Xanthobacter. The sequence goes on from JAEZMT010000407.1 coordinate 2,729, forward strand.
AGGCGCAGGAGATCGACCTGTTCACCGGCCGCGTCGATGCGGAGAAGATGGAAGGTCTCTTCAAGCACTGGATCGACGCGACGTCGGTGGATACCGCTTTCATTTGCGGCCCCGAGCCCATGATGCTGGCCATCGCCGCGGCACTGCGCGAACACGGGCTCACGGACGCGCAAATCAAGTTCGAATTGTTCGCCTCCGGCCAGCCCGGCCGGGCGAAGGCCAAGGCGGTGTCGGCTAACGTCGCCGCCAACGGCGCTGGCACCACCGCGACCGTGACGCTGGACGGCGCCACCCGCACCTTCCACATGCCGCGCGAGGG
>JAEZMT010000380.1 GCA_023442085.1 Pseudomonadota bacterium
TCGTGCTCTGCCTTGTCTATCTCGGTCTGGTGGTGGGGCTCTATGGCATCGGGCTCTGGCTGCCGCAGATCGTCCGCGCCATGGGCTATTCCACCCATGAGGTGGGGCTCATCCTCATCATTCCCTACGCCCTGAGCGCGCTCGCCATGCTCGCCGTGGGCCGGCACAGCGACTGGCGCGGGGAACGGGTGCTGCATGTTGCGGTACCGGCCCTCGCCGGTGCGCTGGGCCTTGCCGCGAGCGTCGTCGCACCGAGCCACATGACCGCCATCGCCGCCATCTCCCTGGCCTCGATGGGTATCTATGCGGCGCTCGGACCGTTCTGGTCGGTGCCGCCGCAATTCCTGCGCGGCACGGCGGCCGCCGCCGGCATCGCGCTGATCAATTCGGTGGGCAACCTCGGCGGCTTCGCGGGCCCCTATCTGGTGGGGCTCGTGCGCGAAGCCACCGGACGGTTCGACGCCGGCTTCCTGGCGCTCGCCGCCATCGTGCTTGGGGCCGGCGTATTGGTGCTCACTTTCCGGTCACGTCTCGCGCCTTCGCTGCAGTGCAATGACGAAAAGGCGAGAAAAAATTAGCCGGCAGCGCTCCCGCCTGATGAAGAGACGAAGCTTTTCTGCTTTACTCTCTCTCCAAATGACCGCCGGACAGTCGGCGGCGGGGGAGGAATATCGTGGCATTTCAGATGAGGAGCCGGTCGCGCCCGCCCTCTGCCGGCCCTGCGGGGGGCTCGCTCGGGCATATGGCGGCACATGGCATGGCGGCGGCTGATGCCGGCGCGCGGGAACGTGCCGCGGTCATGATCGTGGCCATGGGCTGTTCGTTCTCCGGCCTGCTGGTGGGGCTGTGCCTTGCCGCGGCCCATTGGCCGGCATTGGCTTTTCTTGCTGGCGCGGCGATCGCCGGAACCGGTGCCTGGTTCGCGCGGGGCCTTGCCTTCGATCTCTCGCGGGAAACCGGCGAGGGCGGCCAGTAGCGCGCGGCCCCGGCTACGCTCGGCCTTTCGGGCGCTGCCCTCAGGCGACTCAGTCCACTGCCAGCGGATGACGCGCCGTGTCGCGCCGCGTGACGGCTTCCACCGGGCTGGGCGTGCCGCCGACGGCCCGGGCGATGGCGAGGCGAGTCGCTTCGTGGTTGAAGGCCTGGATGCGCGCATCGTCGCTGGCATCCCAGTGGATGAAGACCCCCACGCAGATGAAGATGTCGTCGGCCTCTTCCATGGGGATGAGTCCGTCCGCCACGCAATCGGCCACCGCCTTGGCCACGGCATATTGCGCCGGCCCGAACATCTGCACCGCCTGGCGGGCATCCTTGATCGTCACCTTGTTGAACAGGACGGTGGCGGGCTTCACCATCAGATTGGGCTCGACGACGGCGAGCAGGCCGGTGAAGCCGTCCTTGTTGTTGGTGAGGGCGTTGACGAAGGCGATCTCGGCCGAGGAGCCGCGCGGCCCCATGATGAGGTCGATGTGGGCCACCTCGTTGCCGTCGCCCACCAGGGCCTCTCCCACCAGAAGGCGATCGATTCTGGCCATGAATTCCTCCGCAAAATGCCGTGCTGAAAAAGCGTGATAAAAAAATGCGCTACTGGACCTCGAAGGGGATGTTTCCGGTGGCCGCGGCGCCGCGCCCGTCGCGCAGGGTGACGAACACGCGGTAGCGGCCGGGCGGCAGGCCGAAGATGCGCACGCCGGTGAGCGCGGGATCGTGCAGGCCTTCCGGGAAGCTCGGCGGCACCGGCTCGGGATCGCCGCCGACGCTGCGGGCGGTGGTCTCCGCCATGATCTGCCATTCGGCCTTCAGCGGGTCGCCATCGGGATCGGTGGCGGAGAGGCGCACAAGGGTCTGCCCATCGGTCGGGAAGCGGGCGGGGCCGACCAGGGAGAGCCCGAGAATACGCGGGGCCCGGTTGGGTCCGCCGGGCACCTTCCCGCCCCACAGATCGGACATCACTTCCACCGTCTCGGTCCACTCGCCGGTGGGCAGCAGGAGCGAATAATAGGAGGGCGTCACCTCCTGCTTCTGGCCCCACAGGAAGGGCATGGCGCCCACGCCGGCCTGCTTGGCCGCCATCAGATAGCGGCGCACGCGCGTCGCTTTTTCCGAGGAGGTCGGCTCCATAGGCGCCCCCCACGGTGCCTTCGGCGCGTCCCAATGGCCCTGCGCGCCCAGTTCTGTGAGGACGATGGGGCCGGTCCAGCCCTGCGCCCGCGCCCGGCCGGCCGAGGTGAGCAGGCCGTCTCCATAGCCGTTGATGCCGAGCACATCGATGCTCGGCGCGCTGCGCTTCAGGATCGCCGCCTTGTCCTGGCCGACCTCGGCAAGCGCGGCCATGGTCGGATGCTGGCCGTCCAGCGTCTTCACCAGCCTGCCCGCCTCCTCGATGGCAGGCCACACGGCCTGCGCCTCTTCCGGGGAAAGCTCGACCTCCACCTCGTTGCCGATGCCCCACATCAGCAGCGCGGGGTGGGTGCGATAGCGCTCCACCATGTGGCGCAGCGCCTCCAGCTGGGCCGTCACGGCCCTTCTGTCGGCATAATTGAAGCCGAGGCGCGGATGGGCGAGCCAGAAGCCGACGATCACCTTCAGCCCCGCCCGCTGCGCGGCGTCGAGAATTTCGCCCGGCTCCTGCCCGTAGGTGCGGATGGTGTTGGCGCCCAGCGCCTTCAGCTCGGAAAGGCGCGTCTCGCCGCTGGCGCCGAGGGGAATGAAGGGCTTGCCATCCACCAGGATATCGGCTCCGCGCACCGCCACCTGGGCGGCATGTGCCCGCCGCATGAGGGCAGGGGTGATGGCGAGCGCGACAAGCAGGACGACGAAGACGTGACGCACGGACGAAACTCGCGATTGGCCTGAGGACATCGACGCATTGCAGCATGCAGGGTGCGGGATGGCTTGTGCAACATCAACCCGCCGCAGCCTGCGCGCCTTGCCGCATCGCAAGCGGGAACCGGAGCGGTTGCGGCGCGATCCTGCTATAAGCGCCGCGTTCCCGCCGCACCCCTGCTGCTTCCCCGCCGCATCAAGGTCCGCTCCATGCCCGTGATTGCCCACCTTTCCGACCCGCACCTAGGCCCGATTCCGGAGGCCCGAATCTCCGAGCTTCTGGGCAAGCGCTTCTTCGGGATGATGAACTGGATCGGCGCGCGGCGGCGCAACTTCGGAGCCTCGACGCTGGCCCCCCTGACCGCCGATCTCCTCGCCCAGCAGCCGGACCACATCTGCGTCACCGGCGACCTCGTGAACGTGAGCCTTCCGGCGGAGTTCGACACCGGCGCCACCTTCCTCTCCTCCCTGGGAACGCCCGACCGGGTGAGCGTGGTGCCGGGCAATCACGACGCCTACGTCCGCTCGGCCATGCACTATCACCTTGAGCATTGGTCGCCCTTTCTCGCTGGCGACGACAGCCATCCCCACACGCCGGTGGACGTGGATTCGTTTCCCTATGTCCGGCGCCGGGGCGAATTGGCGATCGTGGGCGTTTCCACCGCCATACCCACGGCTGTGTTCCTCGCCAGCGGCAAGGCGGGGCGGGCGCAACTCGGCCGGCTCTCGGCCCTGCTGCAGAAGCTGAAGGCGGAAGGGCTGTTCCGGGTGGTGATGATCCACCATCCGCCCGTCGGCGAACGCCCCTTCCACCGCGACCTGCGCGATGCGGAAGAGGTGCGCGCGGTGCTGGCGCAGGCGGGGGCTGAACTCGTGCTGCACGGTCATGACCATCGTGCATCGCTGGGCTACATTCCCTCCGCCGCCGGCCGTATTCCCGTAGTGGGCGTGCCCTCCGCCTCGGCCGGGCCGCAGGATGATCGCGGCGCGGGCGGGTATTGCCTTTATCGCATATCGGGGGGGCCTGGCGCCTGGCGCTGCGAAATGGAACGGCGTGGCTATGCGCGCGACGGGGCGGATATTTCCAGTCTTGAGGCAAAAATACTTTCCGGGCCGGAAGGAGTTGCCTAAAAGTCGTGGCATAATAGGGGTGTTGTTGTGGCGGTGTAGCACGAAATATCTGTTTGCAACGAGTTGTATCAAGATGTCTATTACCGAAGTTTAAGTTGATGGAGGTGGGTTCCGGGGGGATGCTTTGCTCGTCCCTGAAGGAGGACCCACGACATGAAACGCGCTCTTTTCGCCGCAACCGCCGCTGCCCTGATCGCCGGCTCCGCGGCAACCTATGCCGCCAATACCGCGCCGGCGGGGGACGCGCCGCACCGCTGGCAGCCGACCGCCGAGGATCGCGCCATCCTCACCGATGCCCGCATCGTCGCGCTCAAGACCGCGCTGAAGCTGACGCCGGACCAGGAGAAGCTGTGGCCGGGCGTGGAGCAGACCCTGAAGTCCGTGGCCAAGGACGCTGCCCAGCGCCGCGAGCAGATGGGCGCCGACCGCAAGGCCGCACGCGAGGCGCGGCAGGCCGGCACGCCCGCCGATCCCATCGCCCGCATGCGCACCGCCGCCGACCGCATGGACGCCCGCGCGGCCGACCTGCGCAAGATCGCGGATGCGGCGGACCCGCTCTACAAGACCCTCGACGCGGGGCAGAAGCAGCGCCTCAACATGGTGCTGCGCCAGCAGTTCCGGGGCATGGGCGGCGGAATGGGCGGCTGGCACCACGGTCCCCATGGCGGCCCGCACGGCGGCCCCAACGCCGACGGCCCGCGTCGCGGCTGACCGGGATCAGGTTCCTGAGCGGGGCGGCCTCGGCCGCTCCGCCTTCGAGAGTTAGAGGTATCATTGAGCGCATTCATGAGAGTGGCTCATGGACCCGTTGACGAATATTGATTTTCCAAAGGACCGGGGCTGCTCGTAGAATAGGGACAACATGCACATCCCCTGTGCATTCCCCTTAGCGAGACGACCCCGATGTCCGCCCTGTCCTCCCCGCCCGCCGCCTCCGGCCGCAGCGGCGCCGTGCCTGCCATCCTCATTCTCATCGCCGGATCGGCGGTGGCGCTGGTCACCTTCGGCCCGCGCTCCGTCTTCGGGCTGTTCTTGCTGCCCATGTCGCAGGAATTCGGCTGGGGCCGGGACGTGTTCGGCTTCGCCGTGGCCATCCAGAACCTCTTGTGGGGCGTCGGCTCGCCGTTTGCCGGCGCGCTGGCCGACCGCTTCGGCACGGTGCGGGTGCTGTGCGGCGGCGCGCTTCTGTATGCCGCCGGCCTCGTGCTGATGGCTTATGCGACGACGCCCGGCCTGCTGCACCTGTCCGCCGGTGTGCTGATCGGCTTCGGCCTTTCGGCCGCCTCTTTCAATCTGGTGCTCGCGGCGTTCGGCAAGCTGCTGCCCAACGAATGGAAGTCGCTCGGCTTCGGCCTTGCCACGGCGGCCGGCTCCTTCGGGCAGTTCCTGTTCCCGCCGCTTACCCGGGGGCTGATGGACACCATCGGCTGGCACGAGACGCTGCTCGTGTTCGGCGCTTCTCTGCTCATCGTGCTGCCCTTCTCGCTGGCGCTGGCCACGCGCGCGGCCCCGCCGACGGCAGCCGGCAGCGCCCAGCCCCAGCAGCAGACCATCGGCGCGGCGCTGAGCGAGGCGCTCCGGCATCCGAGCTACGTGCTGCTGGTGCTCGGCTTCTTCACCTGCGGCTTCCAGCTGGCCTTCGTCACCGTCCACATGCCGGCCTTCCTGGTCGACAAGGGCATGAGCCTGTCGGTGGGCGCCTACACGCTGGCGCTGATCGGACTGTTCAACATCCTCGGCTCGCTGACCGCCGGCTACCTCTCCAACCGCATGTCGCGCAAGGTGCTGCTGTCGCTCATCTATGCCGGACGGGGCATCGCCATCGCGGCGTTCATCCTGTCGCCCATCACGGCGACGAGCTGCTACGTGTTCGGCGCCGCCATGGGCTTCCTGTGGCTCTCCACCGTGCCGCCCACCTCGGGCCTCGTGATGCTCATGTTCGGCACGCGTTACATGGCCATGCTCTATGGCTTCGCCTTCTTCTCCCACCAGGTGGGCGGCTTCCTCGGCGTCTATCTGGGCGGCGAGATCTATGAGGCGACCAAGAGCTACGACTGGCTCTGGTGGCTGTCTGTCGCACTGTCCTTTGCCTCGGCGGCCATCAATCTGCCCATAAGGGAACGCCCTGTTCACCGGCCAGTAACCGTATGAGCGCGACTCTGAGAGCACGGTGCCGGAAGATTCGGCATCGTGCGCACGGCGCCGGTGTTCCCTAGCTGTTCCTGCTATTGACAACGGCCGGTGGTGTCTGCGCAACGTGAACGAAGATCAAATGGATAAACGCGAACAAGCCATGCGCAGCATTGTCATCGCGGCCTTGGGCTTTGCCGCACTCCTCCCCGCCGCCCTTGTGGCGGCGCCCGCCGCCGCCCAGCAGCTCACCGCCGATCAGGCGCGTGACTTCGTGGTCGGCCGCACCTTCTCGTTCACCTGCTTCGAAGGCTCCAAGGGCGCCGGACGCGTTTATGCGGACGGCTCCGTCGCCGGCATGATCACTTTGCGCGAGGCGCCGCCGCGCTTCGTGCGCCTGCCGCCCAACACGCTGCGCGTGCGTGGCGAGAATGTCTGCGGCTTCGTGAAGGGCATGACCTTCGAGCCCTGCTTCGATCTGGTGAAGACCGGGCAGAACTCCTTCCGCGGTTCGCTCGCCGGCATCCAGACCATGTGGTGCGAGTTCGTCGGCACCAGCGGCGACGGCCAGCAGGTGGCCTCGCGCCGTTCCAAGTCAAAGCGCACCACGGAAGCCGCTGCGGACTGATCGCCGCTCTCTCAGCCCGCGGCCGCTGCGGGCTGGTCCTCGATCCCCTCGATCCGCCCCCTGAGCTTGCCGATCTCCCGGCCGGCGTGCTCCATGAAGGTGCGCACCCGCGCCGTGGCCTTGATGTCGGGGTGGGTGAGCAGCCACAGACCTGATTCCAGCTCGTTCTGCCGTCCCATCAGCTGGACGAGGCCGGGCGTGACCGCCGCGATGAAGCAGGGCAGCAGCGCCAGCCCCATCCCCGCCGCCGCCGCCTCCGCAAGGCCGAGCACGGTGTTCACCCGATAGATGATCTTCTCGTCGCCCACCCGCTCGCGCAGCCATTTGGCGGGCTTGATGGCGCCGAGATTGTCGGAGAAGCCGATCCAGTCGTGGCGCCTGAAATCGGCGGGATCGAGCGGGCCGGCGATGTCGTGGGCCGCGCTGCCATAGATGCCCCACGCGATGGACGCCATGCGCCGCCCCACCAGCGTGTCGCCCGGCCGGTCGCTGGCGCGGATGGCGACATCGGCGTCGCGCTTGGACAGGCTGAGCGACTGGTTGGAGATCACCACGTCCAGCCGGATTTCCGGATAGGCCTGCCGGAAGGAGGCGAAGATGGGCGTGAGCATGTGGACCAGCAGCGTGTCGTTGGTGGTCACGCGCAGTTCGCCGGACGGCCGCAGGTCCTGGCCCGTGATGCGGCGCTCCACCGCCAGCACCTCGTCCGCCATGTGCTCGGCGAGGCGCACCATCTCCTCGCCCATGGGGGTCGGCACGTAGCCGGCGCGCGCCCGCTCGAACAGCCGGGCGCCCAATTGCTGCTCCAGCGTGCCGAGGCGGCGGAAGACGGTTGAATGGTTGACGGCCAATTGTTCAGCGGCGCCGGCCAGGGAGCCGGTTTCGGCGATGGCCCGGACCAGCCGGAAATCGTCCCACGGAATCATGGAGCGGCGACCCTCGGGAAAGTGATTTGCGCAGATGCAAACTCGATCAGGATCTGATGAGTATGGCCGTGCATGAGAGCGAAAGCTAGATGTGGTGCCACCTTAAACCGGAGTTCACTCCCATGGTCGATACCCGCACCGCTCCCTACGGCCTCTTCATCCTCCGCCTTGCCCTCGGCATCATGTGGCTGTCGCACGGCCTGATGAAGATTTTCGTGTTCACCGTCCCCGGCTTCGCCGGCTTCCTCTCCAGCAAGATGGGTGTGCCCGGCGCCCTCGCCATCCCCTTCATCGCCATCGAAATCGGCGGCGG
>JAEZMT010000410.1 GCA_023442085.1 Pseudomonadota bacterium
CCCAGCGCCTCCAGATGATCCTTGGTCAGCAGGTGGTGCAGGTGGCCGAGATGGGCGATGCACACGCCCGCCACCTCGAACACGAACATGGAATTGCCGTCATACTCCGTCCCCGCGCCGCGCCGGATGTTGGTGGGGACATTGCGGATCCACACATCCTCCACCGTCACTTCGTGACGCGCGGGGGCGCCGTCCCGCCCCCAGCCCCGCAACACATATTCGATGCCCGGATCCGGCGCGTCGGTGTAATGGGTGTCGTGGGCGTGGTTCATGGTGACGATGCGCGGCACCGCGCTGGTCCGCACATAATCATTGTAATCGGTAACGATGCTGACCCCGGCCGGGCTCTCGATGAGAAAGCTGGCGTGGCCGACGAAAGTGAGATGCACCGGGCCCGCCGCCTCCGCAAGCTTCAGCATGGCCGCATCCAGCGCCGCGAGCCGCACCTTTGGGCGCTCCGCCACCATGCGGGGGCATTTTTCCGGCTGCGCCAGCGCGATCCCGCCGGAGAGGGAGAGCAATCCCAGAGCCGTCGCGCCAATGAGCGCAGGGGTGATTCCCCTCCTGCGAGCGGACTTGCGGCCTGACAAACGGGGCATCGCGGCAAGGGACATGGCGGCGAGGGACATGGCGGCGAGGGACGAGGCAGGCATTGCGGCTCCCACAGTCGGCTCCCGCTGGCGGGTCCCGGCGGATGGCATGATTGTGCCGTGTTGCACCGCCCGCGCAATGTCGTCGCACGTAACGCCAGCGTGAGCCGCCGGGCCGCCCCCCTTCCATAGCGCCGGTCACGCCGCCGAAAACCCCATGGACCTTGGTCGCGCGATCGGCAATCGTGCGCCGCGTGCCGGAAGGGACGTGGCGAATCCGGCGGAAAGGGGAGGCTTCACAATGTCTTTCAACATGGTCATCGTCCAGCCTGCGGTCGCGCTGATCGCGGGCGTCCTCATCCTCGCCTTCCCGCGGCTTCTGAACGTGCTGGTCGCGATTTACCTCATCATCGTGGGCGTCACGGGCCTCATGGGCCACTGAGCGCGCATCGCTTCGGCACGGCGGTACGGGAACGGCCGTCCGATTGCCCAGTTGATGCTTTGTGCGCTGCACGTTAAAGCATCCGCCACTCTGCATATTCCCAAACGGGGCCAACCCACATGACGAAATGGGTCTACACCTTCGGCGACGGCAAGGCCGAGGGCAAAGCCGACATGAAGAACCTGCTCGGCGGCAAGGGCGCGAACCTCGCCGAGATGTCCAACCTCGGCCTGCCCGTTCCTCCCGGCTTCACCATCACCACCGAGGTGTGCACCTATTATTACGCCCACGGCCAGACCTACCCGGCCGAACTGAAGGGCGAGGTGGAAGCCGCGCTCGCCCAGGTGGGCCAGCTCACCGGCAAGGCCTTCGGCGACGCGGCGAACCCGCTGCTGGTCTCCGTGCGCTCGGGCGCCCGCGCCTCCATGCCCGGCATGATGGACACGGTGCTGAACCTCGGCCTCAACGACGCGACGGTGGATGCCGTGGCGCGCCTCGCCGACCGGCGCTTCGCCTATGACAGCTACCGCCGCTTCATCACCATGTATTCCGACGTGGTGCTGGGCGTGGACCATCACCATTTCGAAGAGATCCTGGAGCACTACAAGCTCCAGCACGGCCACACCCTCGACACCGACCTCTCGGCGGACGACTGGGCGGCGCTTGTGGAAAAGTACAAGGCGAAGGTTCAGGCCGAACTCGGCAAGCCCTTCCCGCAGGATCCGCACGAGCAGCTCTGGGGCGCCATCGGTGCCGTTTTCTCGTCCTGGATGAACGCCCGTGCCATCACCTACCGTCGCCTGCACACCATCCCGGAGAGCTGGGGCACGGCGGTGAACGTGCAGTCCATGGTGTTCGGCAACATGGGCGAGACCTCGGCCACCGGCGTGGCCTTCACCCGCAACCCCTCGACCGGCGAGAACGCGCTCTATGGCGAGTTCCTGGTGAACGCCCAGGGCGAGGACGTGGTGGCGGGCATCCGCACCCCGCAGGATCTCACCGAGAAGGCCCGGGTCGCCGCCGGCTCCGACAAGCCCTCCATGGAAAAGGCCCTGCCGGACGCCTTCAAGGAGTTCGAGCGCATCTCGCACGTGCTCGAGAACCACTACCGTGACATGCAGGACCTCGAGTTCACGGTGGAGAAGGGCAAGCTCTGGATGCTCCAGACCCGCTCCGGCAAGCGCACCGCCAAGGCGGCCCTGCGCATCGCCGTGGAGCTGGCTGCCGAAGGGCTCATCACCGAGGAGGAGGCCGTCGGCCGGGTCGATCCCGCGGCGCTCGACCAGCTTCTCCACCCCGCCATCGATCCCAAGGCCGAGCGCAAGGTGATCGCCACCGGCCTGCCCGCCTCGCCGGGCGCGGCGGCGGGCGCCATCGTGTTCTCGGCGGACGAGGCCGAGGCGTGGAAGGAGCAGGGCCGCAAGGTCATTCTGGTGCGCGTCGAGACCAGCCCTGAGGACATCCACGGCATGCACGCCGCCCAGGGCATCCTCACCGCCCGTGGCGGCATGACCTCCCACGCGGCGGTGGTCGCCCGCGGCATGGGCAAGCCCTGCGTCTCCGGCGCCGGCGCGCTGCGCATCGACAATGCCGCCCAGACGCTCACCGTGAACGGCCAGACCTTCAAGAAGGGCGACCTCATCACCATCGACGGCGGCACCGGCCAGGTGCTGGCGGGCGAGGTGGCGATGCTCCAGCCGGAACTTTCCGGCGAGTTCGCGACCCTCATGGGCTGGGCCGACAAGGTGCGCAAGCTCAAGGTTCGCGCCAATGCCGAGACCCCGGCCGACGCCCGCATGGCCCGTTCGTTCGGCGCCGAGGGCATCGGCCTGTCGCGCACCGAGCACATGTTCTTCGACGCCGGCCGCATCCTCGCCGTGCGCGAGATGATTCTCGCCGACGACGAGGCCGGCCGCCGCTCGGCGCTGGCGAAGCTCCTGCCCATGCAGCGCGACGACTTCGTCGAGCTGTTCGAGATCATGAAGGGCCTGCCCGTCACGATCCGCCTGCTGGACCCGCCGCTGCACGAGTTCCTTCCCCACACCGCGGAAGAGACGGCAGAGGTGGCGAAAAGCCTCGGCGTGGACATCGAGCGGGTGGAGCGGCGCTACAAGGAGCTGCACGAAGTGAACCCGATGCTCGGGTTCCGCGGCTGCCGCATCGCCATTGCCTTCCCCGAGATCGCCGAGATGCAGGCCCGCGCCATCTTCGAGGCAGCCGTCATCGCCGCGAAGTCGACCGGCGAGATGGTGGTGCCCGAGGTGATGGTCCCCCTCATCGCCACCAAGGCCGAGTTCGACATCGTGGACAAGGTCATCCGCGACACCGCCGCGGCGGTGGAGAAGGAGACCGGCGCCACCCTCACCTTCCAGGTGGGCACCATGATCGAATTGCCCCGCGCCGCGCTGCGGGCCGAGGAGATCGCCAGGGGCGCCGAATTCTTCTCCTTCGGCACCAACGATCTCACCCAGACCTGCTTCGGCGTGTCCCGCGATGACGCCGGCACCTTCCTTGGACCCTATGTCCAGAAGGGCATTCTGGAGGTGGACCCCTTCGTCTCCATCGACGTGGACGGGGTGGGCGAGTTGGTGAAGATCGGCGTGGAGCGCGGCCGCAAGTCGCGTCCGGACATTAAGCTCGGCATCTGCGGCGAGCACGGCGGTGATCCCGCCTCGGTGGCCTTCTGCCACGAGGTTGGGCTCAATTACGTCTCCTGCTCGCCCTTCCGCGTGCCGATCGCCCGCCTCGCGGCGGCCCAGGCGGCGCTGAAGAAGTGAGCGATCTGGACGCCACGCGCTTAAGCCCGCGCGGCGTCTGAGCGTTGACCCTTGACTTCGGTCGAAGACCGATGCCGACGGCAAGATCCTGAAAGGCCGCCTCCGGGCGGCCTTTTTGCGTTACGCCGCACCCATTCGCGAGCGTGGCCGGAACCACAGGCCGGGTGTACCGTTTCTCTCGCGCCCCCACGCGAGCGGGGCGGTTTCGCGGAGGACACCATGCAGGACGCGCAAGTGGGCTGGATTGCCG
>JAEZMT010000417.1 GCA_023442085.1 Pseudomonadota bacterium
CGCGCCAGCTCGTCAACGAGCGCATCCAGCAGGCGAAGGACCAGCTGCCGCAGGGCGTCGAGACCGCTCCGGGGCCGATCTCCACCGGCCTCGGCGAAATCTACATGTACACGGTGGAGGCGAAGCCCGGGGCGAAGAAACCGGACGGCACGCCCTTCACACCCACCGAGCTGCGCACGATCCAGGACTGGATCATCAAGCCCCAGCTGCGCACCGTGCCGGGGGTGGTGGAGGTCAACACAATCGGCGGCTACGAGCGGCAGTTCCATGTGCTGCCCGATCCCGCCCGGCTGATGGCCTATTCCATCTCGTTCCGGGATGTGATGACCGCGCTCGCCGCCAACAATGCCAATGTCGGGGCGGGCTATATCGAGCGCAACGGCGAGCAGTATCTGGTGCGCACGCCGGGGCAGGTGGCCGGCGCCGACGACATCCGCGAGATCGTCATCGGCTCGAAAGGCGGCACACCCATCCGCATCGGCGACGTCTCCGAGGTGCGCGAGGGCCGGGAGCTGCGCACCGGAGCCGCGACGCTGAACGGGGAGGAGGTGGTGCTCGGCACCACCATGCTGCTGATCGGCGAAAACAGCCGCACCGTCGCCCAGCGCGTGGCGGCGCGCCTGGAGCAGATTTCCCGCTCCCTGCCGGAGGGCGTCGTCGCGCGCGCCGTCTATGACCGGGCGCACCTCGTGGAAGCCACCATCGCCACGGTGGAGAAGAACCTCGTCGAAGGCGCGCTCTTCGTTGTCGTGGTGCTGTTCGTGCTGCTCGGGAATTTCCGCGCGGCGCTGGTGACGGCCTGCGTCATCCCGCTGTCCATGATGCTCACCATTACCGGCATGGTGGAGAACAAGGTCAGCGCCAATCTCATGAGCCTCGGCGCCATCGACTTCGGCATCATCATCGACGGCGCGGTGATCATCGTCGAGAACTGCCTGCGCCTGCTCGCCGAGGCGCAGCACCGGCGCGGCCGACTGCTGACGCGTGCGGAACGCTTCGAGACGATCCTCTCGGGCTCCAAGGAGGTGATCCGGCCGAGCCTGTTCGGCACCCTCATCATCGCCGTCGTCTATCTGCCGGTGCTCACCCTCACCGGGGTCGAAGGCAAGATGTTCACGCCCATGGCCATCACGGTGCTGATGGCGCTGGCGGCGGCGGCGCTGTTCTCCATGACCTTCGTGCCGGCGGCGGTGGCGCTGCTCGTCACGGGCAAGGTCTCGGAGCACGAGAACTTCATCATGCGGGCGGCGCGGCGCATCTACACGCCGCTGCTGGACGCCGCCATCAACCTGCGTGCCCTCGTGGCCGTCGGTGCGGCGGCGCTGGTGATGGCGTCGGGCGTCGCCGCCTCCCGCATGGGCGGCGAGTTCATTCCCAGCCTTGATGAAGGCGATGCCGCCATCCAGGCCCTTCGGGTGCCCGGCACCAGCCTCACCCAGTCGCTGGAGATGCAGCAGGCGCTGGAGAAGGCCCTGCTCGGGGTGCCGGAGGTGCGGGAAGTGTTTGCCCGCACCGGGACGGCGGAGGTCGCGACCGACCCCATGCCCCCCTCCATCTCCGACGGCTACGTGATGCTGAAGCCCCGCGCGGAATGGCCGGACCCCGGCAAGCCGAAAAGTGCGGTGATGGAGGACATCGAGAAAGCAGCCGAACAGGTGGCGGGCAGCAATTACGAGCTCTCGCAACCCATCCAGCTGCGCTTCAACGAGCTGATCTCGGGCATCCGCTCCGACGTGGGCGTGAAGATCTTCGGCGACGATCTCGACACGCTGCTCCAGGTGGCCGGGCAGGTGGAGGCGGTCATGCGCGCCGTCCCCGGCGCGGCCGACGTGAAGAGCGAGCAGGTCTCGGGCCTGCCCATGCTCACCGTGGCCCTGAATCGCCCGGCCATGGCGCGCTACGGCGTGAGCGTGGCGGAGGTGCAGGAGCTGATCGAAATCGCGGTCGGCGGGCGTGAGGCCGGGGTGCTGTTCGAGGGCGACCGGCGCTTCGACATCATCGTCCGCCTGCCGGAGAACCTGCGCACGGACGTGGAGGCGCTGCGCGATTTGCCGATTCCCCTGCCGCCGGCCGCGCCGGAACGGGCGGTGCGCGCCGCCTGGACGCCGGCAGCCACGGGGCAGATCCGCTATGTGCCGCTCTCGGCCATCGCCAGCCTCTCGGTGTCGCCCGGCCCCAACCAGATCAGCCGGGAGGACGGCAAGCGGCGAATCGTGGTGAGCGCCAACGTGCGCGAGCGGGACCTCGGCTCCTTCGTCTCCGAAGCCCAGCGGCAGGTGGCCGAGAAGGTCCGGCTGCCGGCGGGCTACTGGATCGGCTGGGGCGGACAGTTCGAGCAGCTCGTGTCGGCGACGCAGCGCCTCGCCATCGTGGTGCCCATCGCGCTGCTGCTCATCTTCCTGCTGCTGTTCATGAGCTTCGGGTCGATGGCGGATGCGGCGCTGGTGTTCTCCGGGGTGCCGCTGGCGCTCACCGGCGGGATCGCGGCACTGATCCTGCGTGGGCTGCCGCTCTCCATCAGCGCCGGCATCGGCTTCATCGCCCTGTCCGGCGTGGCGGTGCTGAACGGCCTCGTCATCATCGCCTTCATCCAGAAGCTGCGGGCGGAGGGGCGCGACATCGTCACCGCCGTCCGGGAAGGGGCGCTGACGCGCCTGCGGCCGGTGCTGATGACGGCGCTGGTCGCCTCCCTCGGCTTCGTGCCCATGGCCATCGCCACCGGCGCCGGCGCGGAGGTGCAGAGGCCGCTCGCCACCGTGGTCATCGGCGGCATCGTCTCCTCCACCATCCTCACCCTGCTGGTGCTGCCGGCGCTCTACGTCCTCTTCCGGCGCGAGCCCAAGCCCGTCGCCCCGCCCGAACCCGCGGCGGCGACATCCCATTGACCCCAAGGAGAAACCCCATGCTTAAGAGCCTGATCGTCGCCCTCAGCCTTCTCGCTGCCGGACCGGCCCTCGCGCAGCACGCCCACGGCGCCCAGAAGGGACCGAACGGCGGCCCCATGGAGGACGTGGCGGGCGTGCATGTGGAGTTGGTCGTGGCCGGGGAGGCCGTGACCTTCAATCTCCTCGACGAGGCGGGGAAGCCTCTCAGCGCCGCCGGCTTCACCGGCTCCGCCATGGTTGCGGCCGGGACCGAGCGCAAGACGCTGCCGCTCGCTGCCGCCGGCGAGGCCCTCGCCGGGAAGGCTGCCGCGCCCGTCGCCAAGGGCGCCGCCGTGACCCTGCTCATCAAGACGCCGGCCGGGAAGTCCGGCCAGGCGAAGTTCATGGCGCCATAGGATGGACCGATGGCGCTGGGCCAGGACCCGACGCCGGCCACCTTCGCAAGAGCCAGAACCACGACTTCCCGGACGCGCAGCTCGGCCTCGCGCATCCCGAACCCGAGGGGCGCAGCAGCCCTGTCGGCCCTCCGGTGAGGGAAGGTCGGCCCCGCTGGCCGGCCACCATCCCCAGCACCACCGCCACACCAATTACGAAAGGCACGCTATGACAGGCATGCGCTACACAAGCCTCATCTCCCTGGCTCTCGGCAGTCTTGCCATGGGTCCGGCCCTCGCAGACGGCATTGCACCCACGCGGCCGGCAAGCGCCTCGGATGCCGGATGTGAGCATGGCAGCGCCGGCGCACACGATCGCTTCTGCGCGAAGACCAAGTCGGAATGCATTAGCAGCAATCGCGCATTCCGGCCGCACGAGATCACCCATTGCACCATTCGTTACGACCAGTGCATGCGGGTGTGGGGCACGGCCAAATGAGGGCGCTGTCTTCTTCAGCGCGGATGCTGCGTCCCTTCGGGGCGCTCGCTTCACTTCTCGTGCTCGCGCCGGCGCAGGCGAGCGAGAGCCACAACGAGCGCGATCTGGTTCAGGCTTTTACCATCCAGAACCTCGCCGTCTATTGCGGCCAGTTCACACCTTCGGCCTTGTCTCAGACGGTTGGAAAGGACGGCGGGATCAATGGATTGGCTCAACACGTGAAGACAGAAGCCGCGGCCCAACTTGCGCAGGAGGACGCGGAGCGCCTCATTCGGCGATCCGCCGATGCGGCGCGCGCCATCGCACTGACGGCGGTGCGCTGGCATTATGACGCCGATCGTGCCGTAGAAACCGCGCGTATCACCGAATGGTGCGACGCTGTTGTGGTGCCTGAGGTGCGCCGACATGTCGAAGCGCATTCGGCGGAGTAGCGTCCTGAGGCCTAAAGGCTGGTGGTGCTTTGGCATTCCATCTTTTTGGGTTTTTCGGCCGCGCCTCTTTTGACTAGATCTGCGGCGGGCCGCCGCGCTCTCCGCGATGGCCATGCTCGCCATGTTCCGGATCAGGCTCGGGATGCCTTCCGACGCTTGCGATATGCGGCGTGGCGAGGATGGTGCTCTCGGTGTTGGGCTGAGGCGACCGGCATTGCACTGCCGTCCGCACACGAGGGTCGCGCTCGCCCTAGCTGGATACCCCGCAGGGTAGGGCAGGGGATTCGTTGCGTCGAGGCTAGGCAAACGAACGGCCCGGTCCGCAGCCGTTTACTGGCGGCCGCTTGTTCCGTGGCGACTCGGTGGCGACTCAAGGCTTCAGCGGCACCCTAAGTGTCGGACGGCGGGCCATTTTTTCGTTATTTTATAGTGGCTTAAATGGTACAGGTGGGTGGGCTCGAACCACCGACCTCCGGTTCCACAGACCGGCGCTCTAACCAACTGAGCTACACCTGCACGGCTCCGGCGCGTCGGGCGCCGGAAGAGAGCGCGGAACCT
>JAEZMT010000009.1 GCA_023442085.1 Pseudomonadota bacterium
GCCGCCGTGGATGCGCTGGCGGCAGCTCTGGAGGCACGGGGCATCGCGGCCCACTGCCTCTTCGTCCCCAGCCTGAAGGCTCCGGAGGCGCGCGCTGCCGTTCGCGCGGCTTGCGCGGCGCTCGATCCCTCCATCCTCCTCACCACCACCGCCTTCGCGGCGGGGGATGCGGCCGAGCTGTTCCCGGAAGGCGGCCCACCGGTACTGCAGGCGGCGCCCGCAACCACCGCGCGGGAAGCGTGGGCGGGGAGCCCGCGCGGCTTCTCGGCGGCGGACCTCGCCATGCATGTGGTGCTGCCGGAGCTGGATGGGCGCGTGCTGGCCGGCGCGCTCTCCTTCAAGGATTTCGCCCCGCCCGATGCCGACCTCGCCTTCACCGCCGCCATCAACCGGCCGGAGCCGGAGGCGGTGGCCCATGTGGCGGACCGCGCGGCCGCGCTGGTGCGGCTCGCCGCGACGCCGCGCGCAGAGCGGCGCCTCGCGCTCATCCTGCCGGATTATCCCGGCGCGGAGGGCCGCTCCGGCTATGCGGTGGGCCTCGATGTGCCCGAGAGCGCACGGCGGATGCTCGGAACGCTCGCGGCGGCCGGCTATGGCGCCGGCCCCGTGCCCGACGATGCGAAGGCGCTTCTCGCCGCCATCCGCCCCGAACCGTCGCTGACGCTGGACACATACCGCCGCCTCTTCGCCACCCTGCCGGAGGCCGCGCAGGCCGCCGTCACCGCCGCCTGGGGCGCGCCGGAGGACGACGCGGACGTCATCGACGGCGCCTTCCGCTTCCGCCTCGCCCGCTCTGGCGCCATCACACTGGCTTTCGCCCCCGATCGCGGCGCGAGCCTCGACCGGCGGGCGGATTATCACGACGCGAGTCTGCCGCCGCGCCACGGGCTGCTCGCCTTCGGCCTGTGGCTGCGCGCGGGGCTCGATGCCCAGGCGGTGGTCCATCTCGGCGCCCATGGCACGCTGGAGTGGCTGCCGGGCAAGGCGGTGGCGCTCACGCCGGCCTGCTTCCCTCAAATCGTGATGGGGGCGCTGCCGGTGGTCTATCCCTTCATCGTCTCCAATCCCGGCGAGGCGGCGCAGGCCAAGCGCCGGCTCGCCGCCGTCACCATCGGCCATCTGCCGCCGCCCCTCACGAGTGCGGGCCTCAGCGAGGCCGAGCAAAGGCTGGAGCGGCTGGTGGATGAATATGCGCGGGCGGACGGCCTCGACCGCCGCCGCCGCGAACGCCTGGCCGGCCTCATCGTGGAGACCGCCAGCGAAACCGGCCTCGCCGCCACCGCCGGCGTTTCCGCCACCACCGATCCGGACGAGGCCCTGCGCCGCATCGATGCCTGGCTGTGCGACCTGAAGGACCTCGCGGTGAAGGACGGGCTGCATATCTTCGGCGCCGTGCCGGACAACGAGGCCGACCCGCTGCGCGCCGCCTCGGCGGAGGCGGAAACCCGCGCGCTGCTCACCGCCCTCGACGGCCGCTTCGTGCCCGCCGGCCCGGCCGGTGCCCCGGCGCGCGGGCGGCGGGACGTGCTGCCCACCGGGCGCAATCTCTTCACCGCCGATCCGCGCACGCTGCCCACCCCCACCGCCTGCGACCTCGCCCGCAAGGCGGCGGACGAGGCGCTGCGCCTGATTCTTCAGGAACAGGGCGACTGGCCCCGCGCGCTGGTGCTGGACCTGTGGGGCAGCGCCAGCTTGCGCACCGGCGGCGAGGAGATCGCGCAGGGCCTTGCCTTCCTCGGCTGCCGGCCGGTGTGGGAGGCGGCCACCGGCCGCGTGACGGGCGTGGAGGTGCTTCCCCCCGCCGTGCTCGGCCGCCCGCGCATCGACGTGACTTTCCGCATCTCCGGCCTGTTCCGCGACATCTTCCCCGCCCAGATCGCGCTGCTCGATGCCGCGGTGCGCGCGGTGGCCGGGCGGGACGAGGAGGGGAGCGAAAACCCCCTCGCCGAGGCCCGGCGTAGGGGCGAGGACCTCGCCCGCCTGTTCGGCTCCGCGCCCGGCGTCTATGGCGCGGGCATCGAGGCGCAGTTGCAGCGCGGCGCCTTTGAAACGCGGGAGGAGCTGGGCGCCGCCTATCTCGCCGCCGCCTCCCACGCCTACGGCGGTGCGGATGGGGTCGCGCGTCCCGCGCCGGGCCTGTTCGCCGCCCGGCTCGCCGAGGCGGACGCGCTGGTACATGGGGCGGACGATGCGGCCCGCGACCTGCTCGACGGCAGCGAGGATGCCGCCTTCATGGGTGGCTTCGCGGCGGCGGGCGCGGCGCTGGGACGCTCGGCCCATCTGGTGGTGCTCGACACCACCGACCCCGACCGACCCCGCGCCCGGCCGCTGAAGGAGGCGCTGGCGCGTCTCGTCCACGGGCGCGTCTCGTCCCGCTTCATCGCCGGCCAGATGCGCCACGGCCCGCGCGGCGCTTCGGAGCTGGCGGAAACGGTGGACCGCCTCGTCGCTTTCGCCGAGACCACGGAGCAGGTGCCCGCCGCCCTGTTGGATCGGCTGCACGCCGCCTATCTGGGCGACCCTCAGGTGCGCGCCTTCCTCCTCGCGCAGAACCCCGATGCCGCCCGCGCCATCGCCCGCCGCTTCGCCGATGCCCGGCGGCGCGGCCTGTGGCATGCGCGGCGCAACGATCTCGACAGCGATCTCGACGCGCTCCGCGACGCGGGCCGGGAGGCCGCGG
>JAEZMT010000070.1 GCA_023442085.1 Pseudomonadota bacterium
CGCTCCTTGCGGGCGGGGCGGTTCGGGCTCGATGTGCTGGCCGCGCTCTCCATGGCGACCGCCTTGGCCTTCGGCGAGCCGCTGGCTGGCAACGTGGTCGCGCTGATGTATGCGGGCGGCCAGCAACTGGAGCGGTTCGCGGAAGGCCGTGCCCGGCGGGAGATGACGGCGCTCGTCGCCCGCGCTCCGCGTGACGCGGTGCTGCATCGCGACGGAGGGCTGGTGGTGGTGCCGGCCGTGGACCTCGTGGCCGGCGACCGTGTGCTGGTGCGCTCCGGCGACACCGTGCCCGCCGACGGCGCTGTGATCGGCGGCCCGGCGGTGCTGGACCTCTCCTCCCTGACCGGCGAGACGCGCCCGTCTCGGCTTGAAGATGGCGAGGAGGCGCCCTCCGGCGCGGTGAATGCGGGTGATGCCTTCGATCTCGCCATCCTGCGGCCGGCGGCGGACAGCACCTATGCGGGCATCGTCCGCCTCGTGGAGGAGGCGGCATCGAGCCGGGCGCCCATGGTGCGGCTCGCCGACCGTTATGCGCTCGCCTTCCTCGTCGTCTCCCTCGCCCTCGCCATCGGCGCGGCGATCCTCGCGCATGATCCGCGCCGGGCGCTGGCGGTGCTGGTGGTGGCGACGCCCTGTCCGCTCATCCTCGCCGTGCCGGTGGCGCTCATGGCCGGGCTCTCGCGGGCGGCGAAGCGCGGCGTGTTGGTAAAGAGCGGCGGCGCGCTTGAAAAGCTTGCCCGCGTCCGCGCTCTGGTCGTGGACAAGACCGGCACCCTCACCCACGGTCGCGCCGAGCTGGAGGAGGTGCGCACCGCGCCGGACTTCGAGCCCGAGGAGGTGCTGCGCCTCGCCGCGTCGCTGGATCAGGCGTCGAGCCATGTGGTGGCGCGGGCGCTGGTCGCCGCCGCGCAGGATCGTGGCCTCGCCCTTTCGCCGCCCCGGACGGTGAAAGAAGACGGTGGTGCGGGGCTAGAAGGATGCGTGGAAGGCCGCGCCGTCGCGGTCGGCGGCACGGCCTATGTCGCCGCCCGTGCTTCCGGCGACTGGAGCGAGTTGCGCGCCCATCTTCCCCCCGCGAGCGCGGTGGTGGCGGTGACGGTGGATGGCCGGCCGGCGGGTCTGCTGCTGTTCGCCGATCCGGTGCGGGACGATGCCCCCGACATGATCGCCGCCTTGCGCCGCAGCGGCGTCCGGCACGTTGCGCTCGCCTCGGGCGACCGGGCCGAGGCGGTGGATGCGGTGGGCCGCGACCTCGGCCTCGACGCCTGGACCGGGGAGCTGAAGCCGGAAGGCAAGATCGCGCACATCGCGCTTTCGCGCGAGACCGCCAAGGGCGGTGCGGTGATGATGGTGGGTGACGGCGTCAACGACGCGCCGGCCCTCGCGGCAGCCGACATCGGCGTCGCCCTCGGCGCGCGCGGCGCGGCGGCCTCCGCCGAGGTGGCGGACGCGGTGCTGCTGGTGGACCGGCTCGACCGCCTTGCCGAGGCCATGGCCATCGCTCGCCGCTCCCTCGCCATCGCCCGGCAGAGCGTGCGCTGGGGCATCGGCCTGTCGCTGGCGGGCATGGTCGTGGCGGCGTTCGGCTATCTCCAGCCGGTGCAGGGCGCGCTGCTGCAGGAGGCCATCGACGTGGTGGTCATCCTCAACGCCTTGCGCGTGCTCATTCCGGGACCGGGGGAGGGGGAGGACTGAGGGCTAGGCGGCCGCCTGCACCTGCCGGCAGCGCCAGAAGGGCGCCTCGGGCCAGCGGGTCTCGCCGGCATAGAAGGCCGCGCGCAGCCGCACGCCGGCGGTGAAGCGGGCGAAAATCCTGTGCTGATAGGCGTTGAACGCGCCTTCATCTCCCATCCGTGCGCCGGCGATGGCGTCGGCGGCGGCGAGTGCGTCGTCCAGCGCGCGGGTGAGGCCCTGCGAGAGGAGAGGATCGAGGCAGGCTGCGGCATCGCCCACGGCGAGCCATCCGGGTCCCGCCACGGCGCTGAGGATGGCGGTGGGCGCGATGGCGATGCGCGGCGGGGCGTGGTCGTCCTGCGGCCGGCCGCGCGCGATCTCGGGACCGCTGAGGTGGGTTGCGGCGAGGGCGGCGCGGAAGGCTGCGCCATCGGCGAAGCGGGCGCCGGTGTCGGGATCGGTGGCGAAGCCAACCACCGCGCGCCCGCCGGGGATGCGGCTCGCATACCACCAGCCTTCGGGGACGGCTTCCAGGAACGTGCGGGCGGGCACCGCCTCGGGCTCGGCGAGAGTGAGAAGGCTCCAGTGGAAGGCGAGCGCACCCACGCTGTTGCGCGCCACCTTCAGGCTGCGGAGCGCCGCCGCGCGCACGCCGCTGGCATCCACCACCAGCCCGGCGACAACTTCGAAGGCCTCGTCCGATCCCTCGAAGCGGAGGCGGTGGCCCGGCCCCTCCGGCGCCATCATCCGCAGGCGTCCGGCATGGAGCGGCACGCCCGCAGCCGTCGCCTCAGCCCTCAAATCGGCGTCGAAGCCGGCGCGGTCGAGATGCCAGCCGCCGCCGAAGGGGTTGGCGAAGCCGTCATTGTGGTGCGCCTCCGCCTTTCCCCAGACGGCGGTCGAACCCAGCGACGGCAGGTGCCCGCGCGCCGTGAAGCGCTCCATGAGGCCGAGGCGGGAGAGGAGCGGCAGGGCGGCGCCGGGAATGGTCTCGCCGATGCGGGGGCCATCCGCCGCGCCGGTGTCGAACAGAGCAACATCGCCGATGCCGCGCCGGGCCAGCGCGATGGCCGTCGCGCAGCCCGCCGGACCGGCGCCGATGATGGCGATGCCCACCCGCTCCGGCGCAGCGCTCACGGCGCCGGGGGCGAGTTGAAGGTGGGCCAGGGGGCGACCATCTGGCCGGTGTCATTCTCGAAGAGGCACGCGACTTCGAGGAAGGGGTCATCCGCCGTGGCGGGGCGGGCGTCCGGATTGATGCGGCTTGCCTGCACCACGAAGCCCACCTTGTGCCAGTTCACAAGGAAGTCTGCCGCCCGCTGGAAGCGCCCGGCATTGGCCGGATAGATCGTGGTCGTTCCCGCCCCGCGCACGGCGAAGAGCTGGCGTCCCGGCGTCCAGCCGGTGGCGGGATCGAAGCGCGCCAGCGCCTGCGGATAGACCGCCACCGGCCGCTCGGCGGGCCAGGACCAGTAGAGCGTCTGGTCGTTGCTTGCGTTGGTTTCCAGCGGGTGGGAGGCGCAGTGGTTGTAGTCCGTGTGCC
>JAEZMT010000086.1 GCA_023442085.1 Pseudomonadota bacterium
GCCGTGAGGCCGCCGAGAAGGCGAAGGAGACCGCCCGCACCACCTTCGAGCAAGGCGCGCTGGCCGTGGACCTGCCCACCGTGGAGCTGCCGCGGGCGAAGCTGGAGGCGGGTCTTCCCGTCGCCAATGCCTTCGTGGAGGCCGGCCTCGTCGCCTCCACCAGCGAGGCGCGCCGCCAGATCAAGGGCGGCGGGCTTCGGGTGAACGACGCCGCCGTGACCGACGAAAAGGCGTCCATCGACCTCGCCGCGCTCACCCCCGAGGGCGTGGTGAAGCTCTCCATGGGCAAGAAGAAGCACGTGCTGCTGAAGCCGGTGTGAGGCGCGTCGATCCCTTTAGCTCCGCTCCCGCGCCTCGGCCGACTGGAGCGGAGCGGAAGGAGAGCCGTGGCCCAGCGCAACATCTCGCCGAAGGCGGCCTGATCCCGGGGGGCTTCCAGGTATTGCAGGCTTCGCCGACCTTTCCCATGTAACCTGGCTCTGCGCTCCGGCTGCGCCGTCGCTGGTTCGGGGAACACGTCCTCCCTGCTTCGGCCACAAAGCCCCGCCAAAGACCCGGCGTTGACGGCCCCGTCGCGCTGACGTAAGCGCACGGCCTTCTTAAAGCCACCTGTTTCAACGCATTTTCTTCACGCGAACCGGTACCCACTTCGCTCGAAAATGCTTCAGAAAGAACCCGCCTCCCCATGGCCGAGCCCGCGCCGCGCATCTCCTTCGTTTCCCTCGGTTGCCCGAAGGCGCTGGTGGACAGTGAGCGCATTGTCACGCGCCTGCGCGCCGAGGGCTATGAGCTGACGAAGACCCACCAGGGCGCCGACCTCGTCATCGTCAACACCTGCGGCTTCCTCGACAGCGCCAAGGCGGAAAGCCTTTCCGCCATCGGCGAGGCGCTGGCGGAGAACGGCAGGGTGGTGGTCACCGGATGCATGGGCGCGGAGCCCGAGCAGATCCGCGAGGTGCATCCGAGCGTCCTCGCCATCACCGGCCCGCAGCAGTATGAGAGCGTGCTCGCCGCCGTCCACGAGGCGGTGCCGCCGCAGCATGATCCCTTCCTCGATCTCGTGCCCGAGCAGGGCGTGAAGCTCACGCCGCGCCACTACGCGTATCTCAAGATTTCCGAAGGCTGCTCCAATCGCTGCACCTTCTGCATCATCCCCAAGCTGCGCGGCGATCTCGTCTCCCGCCCGGCCGCAGACGTGCTGCGCGAGGCCGAGAAGCTGGTGAAGGCGGGGGTGAAGGAGCTGCTGGTCATCTCGCAGGATACCTCCGCATACGGCGTGGACCTGCGCTATGCGCCGAGCCAGTGGGGCGACAAGGAGGTGGCGACCCGCTTCCTCGACCTCGCTTCGGCGCTGGGTGACCTCGGCGCCTGGGTGCGCCTGCATTATGTCTATCCCTATCCGCACGTGGATGCGGTGATGGAGCTGATGGCCGCCGGCAAGGTGCTGCCCTATCTCGATATTCCCTTCCAGCATGCGAGCCCCACCGTGCTGAGGCGCATGAAGCGTCCGGCCTCCCAGGAAAAGACCCTCGCGCGCATCCAGGCGTGGCGGCAGGCGGTGCCGGACCTCACGCTCCGCTCCACCTTCATCGTCGGCTTCCCCGGCGAAACGGAAGCGGAGTTCGAGGAGCTTCTGGCCTTCATGGAGGAAGCCGAGATCGACCGCGCCGGCGCCTTCAAGTTCGAGCCGGTGCGTGGCGCCGATGCCAATGCCCTGCCCGATCCGGTGCCTGACGAGGTGAAGCAGGACCGTTACGACCGCTTCATGCGTACCCAGCAGAAGGTCTCGGCGCGGCGGCTGAAGAAGAAGGTCGGCACGCGCCAGCAGGTCATCATCGATTCCGTCAGCGCACAGGGTGCCATCGGCCGCACCAAGGGGGATGCGCCGGAGATCGACGGGACTGTGAAAGTGCTCTCCCGCCGCCCGCTGCGCGTGGGCGAGATCGCCACGGTGAAGATCGAGGCCGCCGGACCTTATGACCTCACCGGCACGGCCGTGGGGTTCTGAGCAGGACTGGGGTGAGGGGTGTTTGCCCCTTTGCCCCACCATCTGGTAAGCGCGCCCTCTCACCACGTCGCCTTGAAATTCCGGTAGAGCTGCTCCGCCGCCGCAGCGAATACGGGCATCCGCTCCTGCGTGGCGGCTTCCAGCAGCGCCTGACCGCCTTCGCCGGTGATGGCCTCCAGCGCGCAACGGTATTCGGGAATCACGCCCCATTCGGGCACCGTCGCGTCGGTCAGCTCCACGTGATACTGGATGCCGAACGCCTTCTCCCCCACCTGAAGCGCCTGGATGGCGCAATGCTCGTTCTCGGCGAGGGTCACACCGCCCGGCGGCAGCTCCAGCACCGCTGCGCCGTGCCACTGAAGCGTCGGGAAGGTGGGGGGGAGCCCCTTGAAGAAGGGAGAGGCGCGCCCCGCCGCCGTCAGCGAAACCTCGGTGACGCCCACTTCCGGCCGGGGCATGAGGCCCACCTTGCCGCCCAGCGCATCGGCGAGAAGCTGATGGCCAAGGCAGACACCGAGATAAGGCTTGCCGGTGGCCATCCAGTCCCGGATCGCCGCCTTCTCGGCGACAAGCCAGGGCAGCTCCTCCTCCTGCCAGACATCCATGGGACCGCCGAACACCATGAGCGCGGCGTAATCATCGAAGGGCGGGATCGTCTCGCCCTCGTCCAGCTCCACGGCATCCCATTCCACGCCATCGGCGCGCATGAAGTCGCGGAACCGACCGGGGTGCTCGCACGCGACATGCTGGAAGACGAGGACTTTCACGGACGCTCTCCTTGGATGAACCGTCTGGATAGACGATGACGCGCGCGGCGGGCGGTGCCCCGATATGAACAGCCGCGCCAAAGCGAGGCAACAGCTTTTCCTCACAGGCAAACGCGACTGCAAGTTAGTCGCGCTAAAGAGTGTGCTCCTCGGGGTTCCGGCGCTCCTGCGAAGCCGCTATCACCGACGCGATCGGGGAGTAGCCACCGCCTTGGAGATCACCGGGCGGGGTCGTGCCAACAGGCTTGCGCGGGATGCGCATGGCGCGGCCAGCCGGACAGTCCGGCCCGGCGAGACCGTAACGCACCGGTTCGCGCGCGGACGGGCCGGATGCGCCAGGTTCCCAAAGCCTCCCCTCCGCCCGGATAGATGAATGTCACCCGCCACGATCCTCGTGCTCGCCCTGAGCATGTCCGTCGATGCGTTCGCCGTCAGCGTCGGGCGCGGTGCCGCCCTGGGGCGGCCGCGATTCTCCGAGGCCCTGCGTACCGGCGTGGTGTTCGGCCTCGTCGAGGCTGCGACCCCCGTGATCGGATGGGCGGCGGGCCTCGCCGCCAGCAGCAATGTGGAGGCGGTGGATCACTGGATCGCCTTCGCCTTGCTCGGCGGCGTGGGCCTGCACATGCTCGCCTCCGCATTTTCCGCGCGGGACGAGGAGGCGCCCCGCGGGCGCTCGCTGGCGGTGCTGCTGGCCACGGCCTTCGGCACCAGCATCGACGCGATGGCGGTGGGGGTCTCGCTGGCCTTTCTTGACGTGAACATCTGGATCACCGCCGCCGCCATCGGCCTCACCACCTTCGTCATGTCGTCGGGTGGCATGCTCATCGGGCGCCTGGTGGGCGCGCGACTGGGGCGGGTGGCAGAGGTGGTCGCCGGCCTCGCGCTGGTCGCCATCGGCGCGATGATTCTTGTCGAGCACCTGAGCGCCTGAGGTCGAAACCCGCCGCTGGCATTGACTCCGCACGCTTTCGCGACTAAGAACCCGCCACCTTGCGGGCCGGAAGTGGCCCGCTTGGCGTTTCACGCACCCGTGGCTTCGCAAGGCAGCGCGCCGGGCGAGCCTGTCGGCGGAACGGTCCGGAAGCTTTTGGTTTCCATCCATTCCGCAGAGGAGGGGCGCGATCCAAACTCGAACGAACCAATAGGGATCCGCGTTACATGAGCAAGCGCATTGCGGCCAAGCACAAGATCGATCGCCGTATGGGCGAGAACATCTGGGGCCGCCCCAAGAGCCCGGTGAACCGTCGTGAATACGGTCCCGGCCAGCACGGCCAGCGCCGCAAGGGCAAGCTGTCCGACTTCGGCGTGCAGCTGCGCGCCAAGCAGAAGCTGAAGGGCTATTACGGCTCCATCGGCGAGAAGCAGTTCCACAAGGTGTATGTCGAGGCTTCGCGTCTCAAGGGCGACACCGGCGCCAACCTCATCGGCCTGCTGGAGCGCCGCCTCGACGCGGTGGTCTACCGCGCCAAGTTCGTGCCCACCATCTTCGCCGCCCGCCAGTTCGTCTCCCACGGCCACGTGAAGGTGAACGGCAAGCGCGTGAACATCCCGTCCTACCTAGTGAAGGTCGACGACGTGGTGGAGGTGAAGGAAGCCTCCCGCCAGCTCGCCATCGTGATCGAGGCGCAGCAGCTCGCCGAGCGTGACGTGCCCGACTACATCGAGGTCGACACCCACAAGCTCACCGCGCGCTTCGCCCGCATCCCCGAGCTGAACGAAGTGCCCTACCCGGTCCAGATGGAACCGAACCTGGTGGTCGAGTTCTACTCGCGCTGATCCCGCGCGGGACCAGAGAAAAGAAAAGGCCGCCCATCGGGCGGCCTTTTTGTTTGGGCCACCGCGTCGTGCGATCCACCAATCGCACGACGCGGTGGGAAAACCCTGCGCCGGTTCAGGTGCCGGACTTCACCTCGGCCGCGGCGACGGCGAGCAGCTCGTCCATGTTGCGGCGAATCTGGTGGTCGGAGACATCGACCTTCTTGGCGTCGAAGTCGGCGCGCAGCTTGCGGAAAACGTCCTCGTCGCCCGCTTCCTGCAGGTCGGCAATGACGACCTCCTTGGCGTATTCCTGGGCCGCCTCGCCGGTGAGGCCGAGCTTCTCGGCGGCCCACAGGCCAAGCTTCTTGTTGCGGCGGGCGAGCGCCCGGAACCGCGTCTCCTCGTCGAGCGCGAAAGCCTTCTCGAAACCTTCCTCGCGCTTGTCGAACGTGGTCATGGCACCCCTCTTCCTGCGAATGGGCGGCCGGCGGCCGGCCTGATCTGTTTGCGCGGACTGCGTTTGCGCGGACCCTGCTGATTTGGGTTGCCGCAGCGCTCACGCAAGGGCAGCCACAGCTCCGCACGCGCACTCCGCACGCGCGCCTTGAATATCCCCCGCCTCATCTTAGATCAACGTCAGTAAAGCTCCGCGCCCCGGAACCACCGTGCGACCTGATGGCCGCCCACCGGGGAATGGCGCCGCACCTGCCCGCATCCGGCAATATGCCCGGACATGACGGGCATATGGACGCGCGTTGTATCGCGCGGCCTGATCGGCTAGTGTCCGAACGGGTTTGGGGTGACCGTCAAACAGCCATCCCGGCCCCGCCGAGGAGCGTCACACGAACGGAGCCTTGGCAAACCCATGGATTTCCTCAATCGACGGTATACCCCCATGAGCCGCCGCCGCCGAATCTACGAAGGCAAGGCGAAAGTCCTGTATGAAGGACCCGAGCCCGGCACACTCATTCAGCACTTCAAGGACGATGCCACGGCCTTCAATGCGAAGAAGCACGATGTCATCGACGGCAAGGGTGTGCTGAACAACCGGATCTCGGAGTACATCTTCTCCCGGCTGAACGACATCGGGGTGCCGACCCATTTCATTCGCCGGCTGAACATGCGCGAGCAGCTCATCCGGGAGGTGGAGATCATCCCCCTCGAGATCGTTGTGCGCAACGTCGCCGCCGGCTCCATCTCGACCCGCCTCGGGATCGAGGAAGGCACCCAGCTGCCGCGCTCGATCATCGAGTTCTATTACAAGAACGACGCGCTCAACGACCCGATGGTGTCGGAAGAGCACATCACCGCCTTCGGCTGGGCCACCACCCAGGAAATCGACGACATCATCGCGCTGGCGATCCGCGTCAACGACTTCCTGTCTGGCCTCTTCCTCGGCGCGGGCATCCGTCTTGTGGACTTCAAGATGGAATGCGGCCGCCTGTGGGAGAACGACATGATGCGGATCGTGGTCGCTGACGAGATCAGCCCCGATTCGTGCCGGCTCTGGGACATCAAGTCGAACGACAAGATGGACAAGGACCGCTTCCGCCGCGACATGGGCGGTCTCGTGGAGGCCTATACCGAGGTCGCGCGCCGGCTCGGCATCCTGATGGAGAACGATCCGACGCAGGGCAAGGGCCCCGTGCTGGTGAAGTGAGGCGTCAATTCGGGCGGGGGCGTTGTTTCCCCTACCCGAAAAGTGCTAGGCGGGGGCCGGATCGGCCCCCGTTTTGCGTTGCCGGGCCCCTCTGGCCTTGGCGATGTCTAGCGGCGGGCAAGCAACACGGCGGGCTCAGGCCCGTGCCATGAAGGCGAGGTTTCAATGAAGGCCCGAGTGATCGTCACCCTCAAGTCGGCGGTGCTCGACCCGCAGGGCAAGGCCATCGAAGGCGCGCTGCGGTCGCTGGGTGTGGCCGGCGTGCAGAGCGTGCGGCAGGGGAAGGTGTTCGACGTGGAGCTGGCCGGCAACGACCGCACCGCCGCCGAGGGCGCCCTGAAGGACGCCTGCGACAAGCTTCTCGCCAACACCGTGATCGAGACCTACAAGGTCGAGTTCGCGGAGTGATGTGCGAGTGATGTGATAATCTGGCGGCCGTTTCAGGGAGCAAGGCCGCCGAGAGGGCATGATGGCCGAGATCACCAACGAGCTTCACACCGAGGTTCCGGCGTCGATCCCACGGGACGCTGCCTTCGGCGCGCCGCCCCTGCGGGCTCGCGCAGAGGTGATCGCCCTCGTCGGTCCCCGGCCCGGCCTCGCGCCGCACATGAACACCATATACGGCATGCACGCGGGCCGTGACGCGCGGCTCGATCGCATCGCACGCAGGCTCGGCCGCGTCGGCACCCACTGAGAGATCATGAAACCAGCCGTCATCCTCTTCCCCGGCTCCAATCGTGAGCAGGACGCCGTGCGCGCGCTGCGGCTCGTCTCTGGCGCCAAGCCCCAGGTGGTATGGCACGCCGAGCATGAGCTGCCGAAGGGCACCGACCTCGTGGTCCTGCCCGGCGGCTTCTCCTACGGCGACTATCTGCGCTGCGGCGCCATCGCCGCGCGAGCGAACATCATGGAGGCCGTGCGCGCCCATGCCGCCCGCGGCGGCCTGGTGCTCGGCATCTGCAACGGCTTCCAGATCCTGTGCGAGGCGGGGCTGCTGCCCGGCGTGCTGGTGCGCAACGCGCGCCTGCGCTTCGTCTGCCGCGAGGTGCTGCTGCGGGTGGAGCGGGCGGACACGCCTTTCACCAAGGCCTATCGCAAGGGCGAGCTCATCCGTATCCCGGTGGCCCACGGCGAGGGCAATTTCACCGCCTCCGAGGCCAACCTCGCGCGCATCGAGGGCGACGGCCGCGTCGCCTTCCGCTACGCCCGCCCGGACGGCCGGATCGACGAGACGGACGGCCCCAACGGCGCCATCAACGGGATCGCCGGCATCTATTCCGAGAAGTTCAACGTGCTCGGCATGATGCCCCACCCGGAAAACTACATCGAGCCGGAGATCGGCCCCACCGACGGACGCGGCCTCTTCGAGAGCCTCGCCGGCGCCCTCAAGGCGGCGTGAGCCGCGGCCCCAATTCGGATCGACGCCCGTGAACCACATTCCCAACACCATCCGCATCACGCCGGAGCTCGTCGCCGAGCATGGGCTGAAGCCGGAGGAGTATGAGCACTTCGTCAAGCTGATCGGCCGCGAGCCATCGATCACGGAGCTGGGCATCGTCTCCGCCATGTGGAACGAGCACTGCTCCTACAAGTCCTCCAAGGTCTGGCTGCGCACCCTGCCCACCACCGGCAAGCGCGTGATCCAGGGGCCGGGCGAGAATGCCGGCGTGGTGGACATCGGCGACGGCCTCGCCGTGGTGTTCAAGATGGAGAGCCACAACCACCCCTCGTTCATCGAGCCCTATCAGGGCGCGGGGACGGGCGTGGGCGGCATCCTGCGCGACGTGTTCACCATGGGCGCGCGGCCCATCGCGGCGCTCAACGCCTTGCGCTTCGGCGACTGCCATAATCTGAAGACCCGCCGCCTGCTGGCCGGCGTGGTGGCCGGCATCGGCGGCTATGGCAATTCCTTCGGCGTGCCCACGGTGGGCGGCTCGGTGGGCTTCCACAAGCGCTACAACGGCAACATTCTCGTCAACGCCATGGCGGTCGGCCTCGCCAAGACGGACGAGATCTTCTACGCGGCGGCCACCGGCGTCGGCCGGGCCATCGTCTATCTCGGCTCCAAGACTGGTCGCGACGGCATCCACGGCGCCACCATGGCCTCGGCCGAGTTCGGCGCCGACGCCGAGGAAAAGCGCCCGACCGTGCAGGTGGGCGACCCCTTCGCGGAGAAGCTGCTGCTGGAAGCCTGCCTCGAGATCATGCAGGCGGGCTGCGTGGTGGCGATCCAGGACATGGGCGCCGCCGGCCTCACCTGC
Source organism: Pseudomonadota bacterium (assembly GCA_023442085.1). GTDB lineage: Bacteria > Pseudomonadota > Alphaproteobacteria > Rhizobiales > Xanthobacteraceae > Xanthobacter. The sequence continues at coordinate 8,455 of JAEZMT010000086.1, forward strand.
TCCGCCGTCGAGATGGGCGCCAAGGGCGACCTCGGCGTGGAGCTGAACCTCGACGCCGTGCCCTGCCGCGAAACCGGCATGACGGCCTACGAGATGATGCTGTCGGAGAGCCAGGAGCGCATGCTCATGGTGATCGCCGACGGCAAGGAGGAAGAGGCGGAAGCCATCTTCCGCAAGTGGGGCCTCGACTTCGCCGTCGTCGGCCACACCACCGATACGCTGCGCTTCGTGGTGAAGCACAAAGGCTTCGTGGAAGCCGACCTGCCCATCAAGGAGCTGGGCGACGAGGCCCCCGAATACCGCCGCCCCTATGAGGAGCCGGCCCCGCGCCCGGAGATCCTGCCTTCGGACGTGCGGACCACCGCCTCGGTGGCGGACGCGCTGGAGCGGCTCATCGCCTCGCCGGACCTGTGCTCCAAGCGCTGGGTGTGGGAGCAGTATGACCACCTCATCCTCGGCAACACCGTGCAGCGCCCGGGCGGCGACGCGGCCGTTGTGCGGGTGAACGATGGCCCCAAGGCCCTCGCCATGACCACCGACGTGACCCCCCGCTATTGCGAGGCCGGCCCCTTCGAGGGCGGCAAGCAGGCGGTGGCCGAGGCGTGGCGCAACCTCACCGCCGTGGGCGCCACCCCCATAGCGGTGACCGACAATTTGAACTTCGGCAATCCCGAGAAGCCGGAGATCATGGGCCAGTTCGTGGGCTGCGTGAAAGGCATCGGCGCCGCCTGCGAGGCGCTGGACTTCCCGGTCGTCTCCGGCAACGTCAGCCTCTACAACGAGACCAACGGCAAGGCGATCCTGCCCACCCCGACCATCGGTGGCGTCGGCCTGATCGAGGATCTCGACCAGACCATGACGCTGGACTTCAAGGCGGCGGGCGAGCCGGTGCTCCTCATCGGCAAGACCAAGGGCTGGCTCGGCGCCTCCGCCTTCCTCGCCACCGTGTGCGAGCGCGAGGAAGGGGCCCCGCCCCCGGTCGACCTCATCGCCGAGAAGCGCAACGGCGACTTCGTGCGCAACCTCATCCGCGATGGCGTCGCCACCGCCGTGCATGACGTTTCGGACGGCGGCCTGCTGGTCGCCATCGCCGAGATGGCCATGGCCAGCGGCATCGGCGTGTCGCTGGAAGACGCGCCGGACGGGATGGACCCCTATGCGTGGTGGTTCGGCGAGGACCAGGCGCGCTACGTGGTCACTGTGGCCTCCGGCCAGGGCGCCGAGGTGATCCACAAGGCCGAAATGGCGGGCGTGCCGATCATGAAGATCGGCAAGACCGGCGGCGACCGCTTGATCGTGCCGCACGACCGCTCGATAGTTGTCGAATCGTTGAAGGACCGGCACGAGACGTGGCTGCCCATCTACATGGGCGCCTCGTCCTGACGCTCTCGCGCACAGCAAGGACGTTTCGAGCATGCCCATGAATGCCCGCGACATCGAGCAGCTCATCAAGGATGCGCTGCCCGACGCCACCGTGGTGATCGAGGATCTGGCCGGGGATGGCGACCACTACGCAGCCCGCATCGTCTCAGCCTCGTTCCGCGGCAAGAGCCGGGTGCAGCAGCACCAGATGGTCTATGCCGCGCTGAAGGGGAACATGGGCGGCGTGCTGCACGCCCTTGCCCTGCAGACATCCGCGCCCGCCGAGTAATCCGGGCACGGCCCCGCTCGCAGCGGGGCAACACGCGGCTGTGCAAGCGTGTCGCCCCCTGAGGCCTTGCGCTTCGGGCCGCATGGGCCGATCTTTATCGGTGGAAGGCCTTCTTTCCGGCCGCAGACATTGGATTTGAGACCATGGGCATTCGTGACGATATCGACGCCATCGTGAAGTCCGGCGATGTGGTGCTGTTCATGAAGGGCACGCCGCAGTTCCCGCAGTGCGGCTTCTCCGGCCAGGTGGTTCAGATTCTCGACCACGTGGGCGTCCCCTTCAAGGGCGTGAACGTGCTCGAGAACGACATGATCCGCCAGGGCATCAAGGACTACGCCAACTGGCCGACCATCCCCCAGCTCTACATCAAGGGCGAATTCGTGGGCGGCTGCGACATCGTGCGCGAGATGTTCCAGTCGGGCGAGCTGATCCCGCTCCTGGAAGAGAAGGGCGTCGCCATTCGCGACCGCGCCATCGGCTGACCAGCCTGCCCTGTGGCCGCGCCATCGGCACCTGAAGCTCCCGGCCCCGGCGCACCTGCGCCGGAGGCCTCGCCCATTCCGGCGGCGCCCCCCGCGCCTTTGGCGCTCAAGCTGGTCATGGGCCTCGGCCTCCTGGTCGATGC
>JAEZMT010000133.1 GCA_023442085.1 Pseudomonadota bacterium
AAACGGTCCACGATGCCGGCAAGCTGCTGGCGCGGATCGAGCTTCCACGGCGCGCCTTTGGCCGAGCCGTCGGGCTCGTGCATGGTGATGAGCACCTGCGCGGTGGGCCGCGGCGCCCACGGCACCGGCTTGAGCGTGCCCGCCACCGGCCAGCACAGGCCGTCCTTGTCGCCGGTCTCCAGGTGGATCTCGGTCGCCTCCACCTCGCAGCCCCAGATGTCGAGGCCGAAGATGGAGAGGGGAATCGCCACCCCGTCATTCCAGATCTTGGTGATGGACCGCCCGGGGATCCATTTGCCGCGCAGCACGGCGGACGTATCAGGCAAAAGAACTTCCACCACCTCCGGCTCGCCGTAGGTGGAAAGATAGGCCGCAACCTCGTCGGCAGGCTCTGCGATGGCAGAGGCCTCGTCGGGTCGGCGGCCGGGGAGTGTGACCGGCATGATACTCCGTCTTCAAAAAAGCGACGTTCAAGCCGCATCCAAGCGCGAAGGCGTGGAACCTTCAAGCGCGTCCGCACTTATCACCCCTGGAGTTGGCGCGGATTGACCCAAAAGAGGTTTCTGTTTACCGCGCGGCCGGAGAGGCGGGACGAAATGGGAAGATGGGCGGTTCGCCCCCTCGATGAGGCGGCCTCCGCGAGCGGGACAAAACCTGCCCGCGCGGCCACGTGCGGCCGCAGGACGGCCTTGCGCGCGTACTCCTGCCCCAAGCTGGATCCTTCCCTGTCATGACAGCAACGCTCACACAGCCCGCGCCCCGCGCATGGCGGCATCAGTTCGCGACGCCGGGCCCGACGCTGCTCCTGCTGCTCGGCTTCGCGATCCTCGTCGCCATCAGCGCGTCTTCGATTAGCCTCATCCACCGCGCCCGGTCGGATGCGGAGAGCGTCGCGCACACGCTTCAGGTGATGAACGCCGTATCCCAGTTGCAGGTTCTCATCCGTCGCAGCGAAAGTTCGGAGCGCGGCTTCCTCATCACCGGCCGCGAGGGCTTCGCCCGCTTCTTTGAGCAATCGAAGGCGCAGACCGGCCCCACGCTGGAGCAGATCGCCACCCTCACCGCCGACAATCCGGAACAGCAGCAGCGCGTGGCGGAAGCCCGCGACCTGATCGCCGAACGCCTTGCCTCGTATGAGCGATCCATGGCGCTGCGGACGGCGGGCGACCTGGACGGCGCCTTCGCGGACCTTCGCGCCGACCGCACCGAGGGCGCCATGACGCGCCTCGGCACGCTTCTCGTCGAGATGAAGGCCGAAGAAAACAAGCTGCTGGAGGAGCGCACCGGCGCCTCCCGCGACAGCACGGTCTGGCTCACCGTTGTCAGCCTCTCGGGCCTCGCCGTGGTGCTGGCCCTCGGCGCCCTCGCGCTGACGCTCAATCGCCGTCAGATCAACGCGCTGCAGGCGGCCCATGGTGAGCTGGAAGCCGCCAATCAGGGACTGGAGAAGCGCGTCGCCGAGCGCACCGCCGATCTCAAGGAAGCCAACGACGAAATCCAGAGCTTCGCTTATATCGTAAGCCATGATCTGCGCTCGCCTCTGGTGAACATCATGGGCTTCACCAGCGAGATCGAGGCGATGCGCGGCGACCTTTTCGATCGTCTCGCGCAATTGAGGGCCCAGGCGGGGGAGGCCCCGGAGAGCGATGCGGAGCTCGCCGCCGATTTCGAAGAGGCGCTCGGCTTCATCAAGACGTCCATCAACCGCATGGACCGGCTCATTCACGCCATTCTCGCCTTGTCGCGCGAAGGCCGGAAGGAGTTCTTGCCGGTGGACGTGGACATGGGCCAGCTCATCGCGAGCCTGCGCGACAGCATGACCCACCAGCTTCACGAGGCGGGCGGAGAAATCGTCATCAAGCGCCTGCCGGTGATCGAATCCGACCGGCTGGCGCTGGAGCAGATCTTTACCAACCTCCTCGACAACGCCTTCAAATACCGCCGGGACGACGTCCCGCTGCGCGTGGAGGTCAGCGCCGTGGACACGCCCGGCTTCGTGACCTTCGTGATCGCGGACAACGGCCGGGGCATCGATCCCAAGGATCGCGGACGGGTGTTCGAACTCTTCCGCCGCTCGGGCCGGCAGGACCGCCCGGGCGAAGGCATCGGCCTTGCCCATGTGCGTGCGCTGGTGCGCCGCATGGGCGGACTCATTTCTCTTGATTCCAAGCTGGGTGAAGGCTCCACCTTCAAGGTGACGGTACCGCGCCGCCTGCCCACGGAGACCGGAAAGAAAGACCATGGTTGAACACGTCACCATCATCATGATCGAGGATGACGAGGGTCACGCCCGTCTCATCGAGAAGAACATCCGCCGCGCGGGTGTGAGCAACGAGATCATGGCCTTCAGGGACGGCACCAGCGCCGTCAATTTCCTGTTCGGCGCCGACGGCAGCGGCCGGGAAAGCAGCGGACGCGCGCTTCTCGTGCTGCTCGATCTCAACCTGCCCGACATGACCGGCGTCGATATCCTCGCCCGCATCAAGCAGAACGAGCATCTCAAGCGCTCGCCCGTGGTGGTGCTCACCACCACCGACGACAAGGTGGAGATCCAGCGCTGCTATGATCTCGGCGCCAACGTGTATGTGACGAAGCCGGTCAATTACGAGAATTTCGCCAACGCGATCCGGCAGCTGGGCCTGTTCTTTTCCGTCATCCAGGTGCCGGAGACCGACTGATGGACTGCGCCGTGTCCGACCCCCTGGCATCCCAACCGGACGCGGCATCCGCCCCGCCCCCGCCGCTGCGCGTGCTCTATGTGGACGACGATCCCGCCCTGGGGCGGCTGGTGCAGCGCCAGCTTGGCCGCCTCGGCTTCGAGGTGGTCCCGGCCTTTTCAGGCGAGGACGGGCTGGCCCGCCTCGGCACCGAGCGGTTCGACGTGGTGGCCCTCGATCATTACATGCCGGGACAGGACGGCATGGTCACCCTGCGGGCCATCCGCACCCTGGAGAACCCCCCGCCGGTGGTCTACGTCACCGGCGCGCAGGATGGCCGGCTCGCGGTGGCCGCGCTCAAGGCGGGAGCGGCCGACTATGTGGTGAAGGAGGTGCAAGCCGACTTCATCGAGCTGCTGCGGGCCGCCTTCGTCGCGGCGGTGGAGCAGGTGCGCATGCGCCGCGCCCATGAAGCGGCCGAAGCCGAAATCCGCGCCGCGCGCGACAGGTTCGAGGCGCTGGCCGCCGAGCGGGCGCTGCTGCTGCGCGAGATGAACCACCGCGTCGGCAATTCGCTGCAGATCATCGTGTCGCTGCTCAACGTGCAGGCCGGCGCCACCGATGAGCCGCGGGTGAAGGAAGCGCTGAACTCGGCCCGCAACCGCGTGTCGGCGGTGGCGCAGGTTCATCGCCGCCTCTACACATCCGACCAGATCGCCACCGTTGCGCTAGACCAGTATATCGGCTCGCTGCTGGACGACCTGCAGGTGTCGGCGCACCGCGAGCACGGCGGCATCACCCTCACCTATGATGCCGATCCCATCCACATCGACCCGGATCGGGGCGTGGCGCTGGGCATCATCGCCACCGAACTCGTCATCAACGCCATGAAATACGCCTATCCCGACGGCGAGGGGCCGGTGCGGGTGAAGCTGCGACGGGTGGGCGACAGGCTCGACTTTACCGTCGAGGATGACGGCGCCGGCATCTCGTCGGAAAAGCCTGCGACCTCGACCGGCCTCGGCAACCGCATCGTCAGGGCCATGTCCATGAAGCTCGGCTGCGAGCCGACCTTCGACCCGCGCGAGCGCGGCACCTGCGTGCGCCTCACCTTCCGCCTCGCCGATCCCGGCAAGGCGTGAGCGCCGGCCCTGAGAGGCTGGGATCAGATGCGCGGAACGATGATCAGGCGCTCCACCGGCTTGCCGCCGAGCAGATGCGAGGACACGATCTCGTCAATGTCCTCGGGCGTCTTGGGCGTGTACCAGATGCCCTGCGGATAGACGACCATGATCGGCCCGGCCTGGCAGAAGCTCAGGCAGCCCGAGGACGTCATCGCGATATCGCGGCGTCCGGAGGCCTCCAGCTTCTTGCCCAGACGCTCCCACAGGGGCTGCGCGCCGTTGGCGCCGCACGAACCGCGCGGGTGCATGGGCGGCCGCTGGGTGAAGCAGCAGAAGACGTGGTGGGTGTAGACCTGCGGAATGTCGAGGGCTTCGGCTTCGGCGGCTTCGGACATGACGGCTCGCGGCTCGGTGAGGTTTCCTGGAGCCATTCAAATTGCATGCCGGCCTATTCCGCCCTTTTTAAAATCTCGTAGAGCCAGAGGCTTACAACACACAAAAGGCGCCGACGCCCCCGAGGGCGGCCGGCGCCTATCGCTGCGCTGGCGGGAATGCGACACGAGGCCGGATGCCTCGCGCCCCTCTCACTTCGCCGGAGAGATCATTTGCCGACGAATAGACTGTCGAGCTTGCCGCCGGAGGCGAAGTGTGTGGCCTGCACCTTCTCCCAGCCGCCGAACACATCCTCGACCTTCACGAGGCGGATGGGCGGGAACTGGTCCTTGAACTCAGCGACCACTTTCGGGTCCACCACGCGGTGGAAGGCCTTGGCGGCGACGGTCTGGCCGGCGGGGGAATACAGGAACTCGAGATAGGCCGTGGCCGAGGCGCGGGAGCCCCGCTTGTCCACCACCTTGTCCACCACCGCCACCGGGAACTCGGCCAAAAGGCTCACGGACGGCACGACGGTGAGCAGCTTCCTGTCGGGATAGAGCCCCTCGATGGTGCGCGTCTCGGCCTCGAAGGTCACCAGCACGTCGCCGGTATCCCGCTCGACGAAGGTGGTGGTGGCGGCCCGGCCGCCGGTGTCAAACACGGGCACGTTGGAGAGCAGCTTCTTCACGAAGGCATCGGCCTTGGCGGCGTCGCCCTTGTTCTGCTCCAGCGCGAACGCATAGGCCGCGAGATAGGTGTAGCGCGCGTTGCCCGAGGTCTTGGGGTTCGGGAAGATGACCTTCACGTCGTCGCGGACGAGATCGGACCAGTCCTTGATGTTCTTCGGGTTGCCGGCGCGCACGAGGAAGGCCGGGAAGGAATAATAAGGCGAGGCGGAATTGGGGAACTTCTTCGCCCAGTCCTTCGCCACATAGCCGGCCTTGGCGAGGGTATCCACGTCGATCACCTGGTTGAAGGTGACCACATCCGCCTCCAGCCCCTCGATCACCGCGCGGGCCTGCCGGGAGGAGCCGGCGTGGCTCTGGTTCACCGTCAGCTCCTGGCCGGTCTTCGACTTCCAGAAGGGGATGAACTCCGCGTTGATGGCCGTGAACAGCTCGCGGGAGATGTCGTAGGAGACATTCAGGAGCGTGTTCGGCCCCTGCTGGGCCAGCGACGGCCCGGCGCCAAACGGGGCCACGGCCGCGCCGGCGAGCGCGGTGGCGAGGAGGGCGCGGCGGGTGATCATGAAACGTGCTCCCAATTTACATTTCACATATGTTGAAATGTGATTTTCACATGCACCGTGTCTAGCATGTGAAATCGGGGCTGTGAACCTCCACAGGAGCGATACGCTTTGGAAAGTGACGTTCGGGAAGAGCACGGCCCGCGACAGCGCCGCGGGCCGCTGGATCATCCGCCTCTCAGAGGTTCAGCATCGCCATGGCCGCCGCCGGATAGCGCGTACCCGCGACCGCATCCGGCGCGAACAGCGCGTCCAGTGCGGCGATCTCGTCCGGCGAGAGGCGGATGCGGGTCGCCGCCACATTCTCCTCCAGATACTTCTGCCGGCGGGTGCCCGGAATAGGGATGATGTTGTCGTCCTTGCCAAGGATCCAGGCGAGGGCGATCTGGGCGCTGGTCACGCCCTTGCCCGCCGCGAAGCCCTTGAGCGCTTCCACCAGCGCAAGGTTGGTCTTGAGCGCATCGCCGCTGAAGCGGGGATTGCTCCGCCGGAAGTCATCGTCCGCCAGCGCGTCAGGGGTGCTCACGGCGCCGGTGAGGAAGGAGCGGCCGAGCGGGGAATAGGCGACGAAGGCCACGCCCAGCTCCCGACAGGCCGCCAGCATCTCCACTTCCGGCTCGCGGCTCCAAAGGGAGTATTCGATCTGCACCGCGGTGATGGGATGCACCGCATGGGCCTTGCGCAGCGTCGCCACCGAGCATTCGGACAGGCCGAGGAAGCGCACCTTGCCGGCCTCCACCAGCCCCTTCATGGCCCCCACCGTCTCCTCGATGGGCGTCTTGGGGTCGACGCGGTGCTGGTAATAAAGGTCGATGGTGTCGATGCCGAGCCGTTCGAGGCTGGCATCGCAGGCGGAGCGCACATAGTCCGGCGTGCCGGAAATGCCCAGGCGCTCGCCGTTGGGGCCGCGCACATTTCCGAACTTGGTGGCGAGGATGACGCTGTCGCGCCGCCCCTTGAGGAAGCGGCCGAGCAGGCGCTCGTTGTGGCCGACGCCATACATGTCGGCGGTGTCGAAGAAATTTATGCCGAGGTCGAGAGCGGCTGCTAAGGTCGCGAGCGACTGTTCGTCGTCGCTCGGCCCGTAGAATTCGGACATGCCCATGCAGCCGAGACCGATGGCGGACACGGACAGGCCCGAGCGACCGAGGGAGCGTTGGTCCATGGGGGACCTCTTATGATGGGGAGTGTGGGGGTGCACAGCCAAGCGGATCCGCGCTGGCCATGAATGTAAACTACACCGTATAGTGTACTTATGTCAAGTGATATCCCCTCCCCGCCCCACGCCGCCGATGACGCGCCGGCCGACGGACGCCCCTCACGCGACCGCCGGACGACCGTGCCGCGCATCCGCGCGGCCGCGCGCCGGCTGTTTCTGAAACGGGGCTACGAGGGCACCTCCATGGATGCCGTCGCTGCGGCGGCGCCGGTCTCCAAGCGCACGCTCTACCAGCATTTTCCCGGCAAGGCGGACCTGTTCGCGGCGGTGATCGACGACGCCTGGTCCCATTTCACCCGCGCGCCCATTCTGCCCGGCGACACGAGCGGCGACCCCCGCGTCGTTCTGCGCGCCTATGTCGGGCGCCTCACCGAGCATTGGGAACGGCCGGACGTCGTGCCATTGCTGCGGCTGGTCATTGCCGAGGCGCCGCGGTTTCCGGAATTGTCCCAGGCCTATTTCGCCGTTGGGAAGGAGCCGGCGCTGAAGGGGCTCGGGGCCTATTTCGCCGCGCTCGCCGCCGAGGGCCGCCTCGCCACGCCGGACCCGCAGCTCGCGGCGGCGCAATTCCTCGGCGCCATCAAGGAGCCGCTGTTCTGGCCCCGCGTGCTTGGCGTGCCGGTGGCCTTCGATGCCTCCGCCGCCGTGGAGCGGGCCATCGACGGGGTACTGAAGGACCGCTGAAGGCAGGGCATTTCGCCCCTTCCCTTGCCCCTTGGGCGCCCCCCTGCTAAGAGCCGCGCCATCCGCGGGATGCTCGCGGCATTCCTCTTCCATGAACAGACAGGACGGTCCCCCATGGCGATCGAGCGCACCTTCTCGATCATCAAGCCCGACGCCACGCGTCGGAACCTCACCGGCGCCATCAATGCCGTCATCGAGAACGCGGGCCTCAAGATCGTGGCCCAGAAGCGCATCCGCATGACGCGCGAGGAGGCCGAGACCTTCTACGCCGTGCACAAGGAGCGCCCCTTCTTCGGCGAGCTCGTGGCCTTCATGATCTCCGGCCCCGTTGTGGTGCAGGTGCTCGAAGGCGAGAACGCGGTTGCCAAGTACCGTGAAGTGATGGGCGCCACTAACCCGGCGAATGCCGCCGAGGGCACCATCCGCAAGCTGTTCGCCGAGTCCATCGAGGCCAATTCGGCCCACGGCTCCGACAGCACCGACAATGCCAAGGTGGAGATCGCTCAGTTCTTCTCCGGCAATGAAATCGTCGGCTGAGCTGGTATTCGATTAGGATTCCGCGGCGCGCGATCGAATTGGTGCGCCGCGGCGTCCGGTTTTTGTTGAGCCTGCCCCACGGGCAGAATACCGTAGCGTCAAAATCCAAAATACGGCGCACCAGACGCAGAATACAATCTCGCGGTGACGCCGACGCTCTTTCGGCCCGGGGTAGGGATCATGACGCTCGATTCACCAGTGCTCTGGCTGGCACTGCTCCAGATCATCTGGATCAACGTTCTCTTGTCCGGCGACAATGCGGTGGTCATCGCGCTCGCCTGCCGCTCCCTGCCTGAGAAAGTGCGCCGCACCGGCATCATACTCGGAGCCGGCGTGGCGGTCGGCCTGCGCATCATCTTCACCGGCATCGTCGCAACGCTTCTGGCGCTGCCTTGGCTGAAACTCGTGGGCTCTCTGGCGCTCATGTGGATCGCCGTGGACCTCGCAAGCCCCGATGACGGCGGCGAGGAGGCCATCCAGTCCAGCGACAACCTCTGGAAGGCCGTGGGTACGGTGGCCGTGGCGGACATCGTCATGAGCCTCGACAATGTGGTGGCCGTGGCCGCCATCGCCGACGGCAACTGGTTTCTGCTGATATTCGGCCTCGCCATTTCCATTCCCCTCATCATCGCCGGCTCCTCTTTGGTGATGGCGCTCATCAACCGCTTCCCGCTGTTGGTCTGGGCCGGCGCGGCGCTGCTGGGCTGGGTCGCGGGCGACATGCTGCTGGGCGATGTCGCCATCATCGAGCGGCTGGGCGAGGAAACGACTCACCACCTCCACCGCATCGTGTCGGCGGCCGGTGCCGTCCTCGTGGTGGGCCTGGCTCTGGGCCTGCGCTGGTACAAGGGTCGGCGCGCGGCCCACGACGACCTCGCAGCCTGATCCGATTTTAAGAGAAGGGGCCCACGCGGCCCCTTTTTTCTGTCTTGAAATTGACGTAACGGAAGATTTATTGCGTCGCCAAAATGACGTTACGTCATAACATCTGTGCCTGCCCAACCGCCCCGAACCGATAGCCTTACCGCCTCACCACATGGAGTGGACGATGGATTTCACCGCGCCGACCTTCTGGGTCGCCCTTCTGCAGATCATCTGGATCGACCTGCTGCTCTCCGGCGACAATGCAGTGGTCATCGCGCTCGCCTGCCGGTCACTGCCGGAGAAGCAGCGCAAGTGGGGCATCCTGCTCGGGGCCGGCGCGGCGGTCGGCCTGCGCATCCTGTTCGCGCTGGCGGTCTCCTACCTACTCGGCGTGCCCTTCCTGAAGGTGGTGGGCGGCCTGCTCCTGTTCTGGATCGCCATCAAGCTGGTCACCGACAACGGAGGGGATTCCCACGAGGTCGCCGCCTCGGACAGCCTGTGGAAGGCCGTGCGCACCATCGCCATCGCCGATGCGGTCATGAGCCTCGACAATGTGGTGGCCATCGCCGCCGCGGCCCGCGGGCACTGGGAATTGTTCGTGTTCGGCCTGCTGCTCACCATTCCGCTCATCATCTTCGGCTCGCAGCTGCTGCTGTCGCTGCTCACGCGCTTCCCCATCCTCATCTGGTTCGGTGCGGCGCTGCTCGGCTGGATCGCCGGTGAGATGCTGGTGGGCGACGTGATGGCGCTCAGCTACCTGCAGCAGCTGAATCCGGCGCTGGTGAAGGTGGCCGAGGACGGACTGCACCCGGCCGCTTTGCCCCATTACGTGGCAAGCACCATCGGCGCGCTCTTCGTGCTGGGGCTCGGCTACGTCTTGCGCAACCGCAGTCGCGACCGCGCCGCCGAGGCCGGGCACGGCGCCTGAGCCTTATCTAGATAAGGTCTGAAAAGGGGGCGACGCGGCGCGTCGCCCCCTTTATTGTCTCTCGGCCATGAACGTCCATGCCCCGAGCGCTCCGCACACCGCCCACAGCCCGGTTGCGACCCACCCGTCCGTCTGTCCCCACGACTGCCCGTCCGTCTGCGCCCTGAAGGTGGACGTGATGGCGGACGGCCGCATCGGCCGCGTGCATGGCTCGAAGGACCAGCCGTATACCGCCGGCGTCATCTGCGCGAAGGTCGCCCGCTATGCCGAGCGGGCGAACCATCCGGACCGCCTCACTCATCCCCTCCTGCGCACCGGCCCCAAGGGCTCCGGCCAGTTCACCCGCATTTCGTGGGAGGATGCGCTGGATCGCGTCGCCGATGGCCTCCTGATGGCGGAGCGGGAGCACGGGGCGGAGTCCGTCTGGCCCTATTATTACGCCGGCACCATGGGCCTGGTGATGCGCGATGGCATCAACCGGCTGACCCATGTGAAGCGCTATTCGCGCTTCTTCTCCTCCATCTGCGTCAATCCCGCCTGGAGCGGCTATATCGCAGGGGCTGGGCGCCTCTCCGGCGTGGACCCGCGCGAGATGGCCTCTTCCGGCCTGATCACCCTGTGGGGCACCAATGCGGTGTCCACGCAGGTCAATGTGATGACCCACGCCATCCATGCGCGGAAGAAGCACGGCGCCAAGATCGCGGTGGTGGATGTCTATCGCACGCCCACCATGGAGCAGGCGGACATCCCCCTCCTCATCCGCCCCGGCACCGACGGGGCGCTGGCCTGCGCGGTCATGCATGTGCTGTTCCGCGACGGCCTCGCCGACCGCACCTATATGGACACCTACGCCCGCGACGCCGCCGCGCTGGAAGCCCACCTTGCCACCCGCACGCCGGAATGGGCATCGGCCATCTGCGGACTGCCGGTCGCCGAGATCGAGGCCTATGCGCGGCTCGTGGGCACGACGCCGGCCTCCTATTTCCGCATCGGCTACGGCTTCTCCCGCAGCCGCAACGGCGCCCTGAACATGCATGCCGTGGCCTCCATCCCGGTGGTGGCCGGCAGCTGGCAGCACGAGGGCGGCGGCGCGCTCCATTCCATGTCCGGCACCTATGGCTGGCGCAAGAAGATGATCGAGGGGCTGGACCGGCTCGATCCCACCGTGCGCGCCCTCGACCAGTCCCGCATCGGCCCGATCCTGATGGGGGAGGAGGACGCGCTGGCCGGCGGCGGCAAGGTGGCCGCGCTCCTCATCCAGAACACCAATCCCGTCGCCGTCGCCCCCGAGCAGGACAAGGTGAAACGCGGCTTCGCGCGGGAGGACCTGTTCGTCGCGGTGCACGAGCAGTTCATGACCGATACCGCGAAGATGGCGGACATCGTTCTCCCCGCCACCATGTTCACCGAGCATGACGACCTCTATGGCGCGGGCGGGCATCCCCACATCCAGATCGGCACCAAGCTGGTGGAGCCCCCCGGCGAATGCCGCACCAACCACGATGTGATCTGCGCTCTCGCCTCACGCCTTGGCGCCGAGCATCCCGGCTTCGGCATGACCGCGCGCGAGCTGATCGACTGGACCCTGCGCGAAAGCGGCCGCGGCCCGGTGGAGGCGCTGGAGGAAGCCCGCTTCCTGGACGTGGCGCAGGATTTCCGCGCCGCCCATTTCCTTGACGGCTTCGGCCATCGCGACAAGCGCTTCCACTTCGCGGTGGACTGGGCGAACCTTTCCTTCCCCGCCCCGGGCAAGTTCGGCCCCGTGGCCGAGATGCCGGCTTTGCCGGACCATTGGGCGGTGATCGAGGAGGCGGACGAGGCCCATCCCTTCCGGCTGGTGACGGCACCGGCGCGCAACTTCCTCAACTCCTCCTTCACCGAGACGCCCACCTCGCAGGAGAAGGAGGGCGCGCCCTCGCTGCTGGTCCATCCCGATGACGCGGAGAGGCTGGGCGTGGCCGAGGACGATCTGGTGGCGGTGGAGAACCCGCGCGGACGGGTGGAGCTGCGGGTTCGGCTGTTCGACGGGCTGCGGCGCGGCGTCGTCGTCTCCGAGCAGATCCAGCCCTCCGGCGCCCATCGCGGCGGGCGGGGGATCAATACGCTGACGGGGGCCGACCCGGTGGCGCCGGTGGGCGGCGCGGCGTTTCACGACAACAAGGTGCGGGTGGTGAAGATCGGGGCGTGA
>JAEZMT010000430.1 GCA_023442085.1 Pseudomonadota bacterium
TCTCGGGCGTCCTCACCCGCAGCGCTTTCCTCGAACGCGCGGAGCGTCTGGTCGATGCCGCACCGCCCGGAACACACATCGGCCTGCTCATGTGTGACCTCGATCATTTCAAGTCGATCAACGACCGCTTCGGCCATCCGGCGGGTGATGAGGTGATCCGGCGGTTTGGCGCGCTGCTGGCCGCCTGCACGGGCCCGCGGGACCTGTGCGGCCGCATCGGCGGCGAGGAATTCTGCCTGCTAATGCCCACCGCCGATGCCGAGGCCCTCGCCCGCGTCGCCACGCGGCTGCGAACCGGGGCGGAGGAGATGCGCTTCCCCTGGCTTGCGGACGAGAGGCGCATCACGGCCAGCCTCGGCGGCACGCTGGTCGCGCCCGGCGAACCTCTTGCATCCGCCATCCGCCGGGCGGACGTCGCTCTCTATCAGGCCAAGGCGGGCGGCCGGAACCGCTATCACAAGGCGGAGCGGCCGGCCTCCAGCGACGCCGCGCGGGCGAGAACCCGCTTGGCCGAGAGATAGAATGGCACCTCGATGAGCAGGTCGCCGAGCCGCGCCCGGTCCTGCCCGGCGGCGCGAGCCGCCTCGAAGGCGGCGATGACCGCCTTCGCCTCGGTAATGTCGGCGGCGGAGGGGGTCATCACCGCGTTGATGAGCGAGATATGGCTCGGCTCCACGGCGCTCTTGGCGCTGTAGCCCAGCGCCCGGCCGGCGCGGGCATCCGCTTCGCAACCCTCAAGGTCAGCGAAGGTGTAGGGACAGTCGATGGAAAGCACCTTCGCCGCCCGCGCCTCCAGATGCAGGCGCTGGCGGGCATAGGCCAGCTCCACCGCCGCCCGGCTGCGCGGCGCGTCGAGGTCTTCCGCCAGATCCTCGGTGGAGCAGAGCACGGCCGTCACGCGCGGGCTGGCGGTGGCGATGGCGTAGGTCTGCATGATGCCGCGCGCGGTCTCGATGTTCGGCACGATCTCGATGGCGCCCGCCGGCAGGCCGAGCCGCGCCTCGTAGCGGGTGATCTCCGCGTCCAGCGCCATGACCTGGGCGGGCTCGGCGATCTTCGGCAGGTGGATGGCATCCGGCCGCCCTTCGATGACGCCCGCGAGGTCGGCGAGGCCGTCGCCCTCCAGCGGGTTGATGCGCACGCACGCGACGGTGCCGGCCGCCCGCCACGCCGCCATCACCTCGGCCGACATGGCCCGCGCCTCGGCACGCAATTCCGGGGGCGTGAAGTCCTCCAGCTCCTGAATCAGCGCATCCGCACCGCAACCGATGGCCGCCATCAGCGCGCCCCTGTCGCCGCCGGGCGCGAACAGCCAGCTGCGCCTGAGCGCCGGCGGCCGGCGCGTGCCGTCCTGCCGTGCGGTGGTCTTCTGCTCTGTCGCCGACATGGGTCTTCCTCTCCCGAGGTGGCGAGATGAGCCGGAACCCGCCCGGCGCACAAGAGGCTCGCGGGCCGACGTCAGGCTCCCGGATGCGCGCCCCGGAGCTTCTCGGCGAGGAAATCGACGAACACGCGCACCCGCGCCGGCGTATTCGCACCGCCAACGAACACCGAGTGGATGCTTTCCCGGTCCTGCGGGTTGAACGCTTCCAGCAGCGGCACCAGCGCGCCGCTCGGAAACTCGCCGCGCGCATGGGCCTCGTCGATGTGGAAATTGCCGACGCGGGTGATCCCCACCCCCTGCGCGGCGAGCTGCACCAGCGTCTCGCCGTTGTTGGCAGTGATGTTGCCCTTCACTTCCAGCATGTAATCGCGTCCGTCCTCGCGGAACGGCCAGCCGGGCTCGATGCGGCGGAAGCTGAAATCGAGGCAATTGTGGTGGGCGAGGTCCGCCGGCACGCGGGGCGTCCCGTAGCGGGCGAGATAGGACGGCGCGGCGAGGACGGTGCGCCCCGTCTCGCCGAGGCGACGGGCGGTCAGCGGGCTGTCGGCGAGGGGGCCGAAACGGATGGCCACGTCCACCCGCCCACCGAGCACGTCGGCCACCTCGTCGCTCAGCTCCATCTCCACCTCGATGTCCGGATAGCGCGCGACGAATTCCCCGAGCAGGGGCACGATGACGAGGCGCCCGTGGGCCATGGCGGCGCTGACGCGGATGCGCCCGCGCGGATTGGCCCGGTCGGCCAGCGCGGCTTCGGTTTCGTCGATATCGGCGAGGATGCGCCGGGCGGCGCGGGCGTAGGCCTCGCCCTCCTCGGTGAGACGCAGCTGGCGGGTCGTCCGCACCATCAGGCGAACGCCCAGGCGGGCCTCGATGCGGGCGAGGATGCGGCTCACAGCCGAGGGAGTCAGCCCCAGCTCGCGGGCCGCGCCCGAGAGGCTCCCCGCGCAGGCGACCTTGAGGAAGGCGGCCATCTCTCCGGTCCGGTCGGGGCGGTCCATTCGTGACTCCGGCGCACAGATGCTGGTCTCGGATGCTCTCTATTGCTGCAGTGCAATGTCAACCATATTCGGCGCAACACGATTTGCCCCGGAGTTCCTCCCATGAAGATCAACCTGCCGCTGCTGGCGCTGGCCATCGGCGCCTTCGGCATCGGCGTCACAGAATTCTCGCCCATGGGGATGCTGCCGATCATCGCCACCGATCTCGGCGTCTCCATTCCCGCCGCCGGGCTGCTGGTGAGTGCCTATGCGTTCGGCGTGCTGGTGACGGCACCCATCATGACGCTGGCCTTCTCCAGCATGCCACGCCGCCGGCTGCTGGTGCTCTCCATGGGCATCTTTACGGTGGGCAACCTCATCTCCGCCTTTGCGGACGGCTACTGGATGCTGCTCGCCGGCCGCATCGTCACCTCCTTCAACCACGGTGCGTTCTTCGGCGTCGGCGCGGTGGTTGCGGCGAGCGTGGTGCCGGCGGACAAGCGCGCGGGGGCTGTCGCCGCCATGTTCTCGGGCCTCACCATCGCCACCATCGGCGGCGTGCCGCTGGCGGCCTTCGTGGGCGAGACCATCGGCTGGCGCGCGGCCTTCTTCGGCATCGCCGTCATCGGCGCCGTCGCCATGCTGGCGGTGCGTCTCTCCCTGCCGCCGCTGGAGGTGGAAGGCGAGAGCGACATGCGCTCGGAGCTCAAGGTTCTCATGCGCGGCCCGGTGCTCGCCGCGCTACTGCTGACCGTGGTCAGCTCCAGCGCCATGTTCACCGTCTTCACCTATATCGCGCCGATCCTTCAGGTGGAGACCGGCGCCGCCTCGGGCTTCGTCACCACCATGCTGGTGGTGTACGGGCTGGGCCTCGCGCTGGGCAACTGGCTGGGCGGGCGCTTCGCCGACCGTTCGCTGGACGGCACGCTGATCGGCTCGCTGACGGCGGTGGCGGTGCTGCTGGTGCTGTTCGTGCCGGGCATGCGCTCGCACATCGCCACCGTGCCGCTGGTCTTCCTCTGGGGCATCGCCAGCTTCGCCCTCGTGCCGCCGCTGCAGATGCGCGTGGTTCACGAGGCGGCGGAGGCGCCGCACCTCGCCTCGGCCATGAACATCGGCGCGTTCAACCTCGGCAACGCGCTGGGTGCCGCGCTGGGCGGCGCGGTGATCGATGCCGGCCTCGGCTATCCCGCCGTCTCCCTCGCCGGAGCGGCCACCGCCTTTGCCGGCCTCGCCTTCACGCTTCTGCTTCGGCGCAGCCGCCAGCGCCTGAAGCCCGCGACGGCCTGCGGCTGAGGGCCCGCGATCCGGCGGTGACAGCGTCCGAAGGGGTGGCGGAATTCCGCCACCCCTTTTCTTCGCATCGGCGGATTTTCGCCCTGCGATATTCTCGGCTCCGCAAAAACCAACATCATTACAACGTATTAAAAGAGTTCGGCGCGTGCCGCATGGCTGGCATGCGCGGTGCAAAGGATGGCGCATTCGAACCGGCACCAATGCCGGGCTCCTGGGAGAAGCGCCATGCTTAAACGACTTCGCATCACCGCCACCCTTGTGTCCGC
>JAEZMT010000234.1 GCA_023442085.1 Pseudomonadota bacterium
CTGATCGTGCGGGCTGCCGTGGCCATGGCAGAAAACGAGGGAAAACGGCCGTTGTAGCCTTTCACCTCCAAGAGCAGGATTTGCAAAAGAACAGGCGAGGGCGAGCCACTCCGCGCGGCTGCGCCCGTCGCCCGCAATCAATCCATGAAGCCGATACGGCTCGCAGGGGAACATTCGAAATGACGTACGATCAAGGCATGCAGAAACGCAGAAGTTGCTTGCGGGGGTTCTGGATATCAGGTGTCGGCGCCCTCATGGCTCTCGCCCTCGCGGCGACGCCATCGGCGGCGGAGATATCCGAGGGCGTCGTCAAGATTGGCATCATCAATGACCAGTCCGGTCCCTTGTCCGATCTCTCCGGCAAGGGATCGGTGGTAGCCGCCAGGCTTGCCCTGGAGGATTTCAAGAAGCTCTCGCCCAACATCAAGGTGGAACTCCTCGTCGCCGATCACCAGAACAAGGCCGACGTGGGCGCTCAGATCGTGCGGCGCTGGTTCTCCGAGGGTGTCGACATGGTGGCCGACATCGGGAATTCGGCAGTTGCCCTCGCCATCCAGTCTCTCGGGCGAGAAAAGAACAAGCTGGTGATGTACTCCGCCGTAGGCACGGTGGAGATCACCGGAAAGCAGTGCGCTCCGACCGGGCTCGCGTGGCTGCACGACAACTACAACCTGGTCGCCGGCCCCATCCGCAAGCTCGTCGGCCAGGGGCAGGACAAATGGTTCTTCATCGCTGCCGACTATGCTTTTGGGCGCAACATGGTGGCTGAGTCCGAACGGATGCTCGGCACCGTTGGCGGCAAGTCCGTCGGCTCGGTGTTCCACCCGCTTGGCAATGCGGATTATTCTTCCTTCCTTCTTCAGGCGCAGAGCTCGGGTGCCAAGGTGGTCGCCTTTGCCAATGCGGGAGAGCAACTCGTATCCTCCATCAAGCAGTGGAACGAGTTCAACATGAATGCCGGCCCCCAGACGCCGGTCGCGCTGCTGATGTTCCTCACCGACATCCACGGCATGGGCCTGGAGATGGCGAAGGGCCTGACGGGAGTCACGGCCTGGTATTGGGACTTGAACGACAGCACCCGCGCCTTCGCCAAGCGCTTCTATGCCCTGCATGGCGCCATGCCGACGGCGCCGCAGGCCGCGGTCTATTCCGCCGTGTTCCACTATCTGAAGGCTGTCGCGGCCATCGATTCCGATGACACGGATCGCGTTCTTGAGAAGATGCGCGCGATGCCGGTCGATGACTTCTACGCACCGGGCGCCAAGCTCAGGGCCGACAACAAGCTGATCCACGATTTCTATCTGGTTCAAGTGAAGGAGCCGAAAGAGCTGGAAAAGCCCTGGGCCTATTACAAGGTCCTGGAGACGATCTCAGCCGATGTCGCCTATCGTCCCCTGAGCGAGAGCGACTGTCCGCTGGTTGCCGGCAAAGCGAAATAGGCTGAGCGCCACTCGCGCCCCGGCCACTGCGAAAGAGGTCGGGGCGGGCGGGCATCTAGAGACGGGCGGAGGCGGAACGTCGTGTCGAGCGAAGCTTTCGATGTCATCATTTCCGGAGGGCGGGTGATCGATCCCGAGACCGGCCGCGACGAGGTCGCCGACGTCGGCCTGAGGGACGGCAACATCGCGCGGATCGGGCGCATCCCGGAAGCGGACGGGACGCGCCTGATCGAAGCGACCGGACGCGTCGTGTGCCCCGGCTTCATCGATCTCCACGCCCACGGCCAGTGCGTCGCCGCGGACTGGATGCAGGCATTCGATGGCGTGACGACGACGCTGGAGCTCGAGGTCGGCGTTCTTCCCGTCGGGAGCTGGTACGATCGGCAGGCGCAAGCCGGGCGGGTGCTGAATTATGGTGCTTCGGCGAGCTGGATTTTCGCCCGCAAGCAGGTGATGGCCGGCATCGTGCCTGATCCGGTCCGGCACCCGATGGAAATGATGGGGGAGGGGGCCGATAATCGCGGCGGGTGGTCGAGCGACGTTGCGGGCGCGCGCGCGGTCGAGGACATCTGCGCCGTCGTCGAGGCCGGATTGCGGGAAGGGGGCATCGGCATCGGCATCGCCCACGGCTACGCCCCCGGCGCCGGGATCAAGGAGATGACGCGGGTCTGCGAGCTTGCCGCCCGCCATGCGGCGCCAACCTTCACGCACATCGCCAACATGGCCAACGCGGATCCACTGAGTTCCGAGGACTCCTATGTCCGCATCATCGGCCTCGCCGCCGCCACCGGCGCGCACATGCACATCTGCCATCTCAACTCGACATCGCTGCACGACATCGCGCGGTGCCGGGCGCTGATCCAGCACGCACAGGCGTGCGGTCTCCCGGTCACGGTTGAGGCCTATCCCTACGGGACAGGCTCGACGGTGATTTCGGCGAGCTTCTTCGCGGCCTTGGATTTTCCGGATCGAACCGGGTCCGGATACAACAGCATCGAATTGATCCATAACGGCGCGCACTTGAAGGACAGGGCGGAGCTTCTGTCGGCCCGGGAAGCGGACCCCGCCGCGCTGGTGGCATGGCATTTCCTTGATATCGAGAACGAACCGGCCTTTCAGGACCTTCTCGACCTCTCGGTGCTCTACCCCGGCGGCATCATCGCCTCGGATGGAATGCCCTGGGTGGAACCCGATGGCGCCATCTATCGCGGGGAGGAATGGCCGCTGCCGAAGCGCCTGTCGTCCCACCCGCGCTCAGCCGGAACCTTCACGAAGTTCATCGGCGAGTATTGGCGCGACCGTGGCAGGATCGGCCTCGTCGACGCGCTCGCCAAATGCACGGTGTTGCCGGCCCGCCTCATTGAAAGTTGCTTGCCCGGAATGAAGCGGAAGGGGCGGTTCCAGGAGGGCTGCGACGCGGATATCCTCGTGTTTGATCCCGCGACGATCGCATCTCGGGCCAGCTTTTCCGACATGACGGCGCCGGCCGCAGGGGTCGACGCGCTGCTGGTGTGCGGGCGACCGGTCATTCTGGAGGGCCGGCTTGATGCCCGCGTCCGGCCGGGGCGTGCGCTGCGTGCCCGAGGGCCGGCGCATGCCTGATGGTGAAGCCGCGTGTCCTGTTCCCGTCGTCATCATCGCGGGCGCGCTCGGGGCGGGAAAGACGAGCCTGATCAATGCTATGCTGGTCGGCGACGCGGATCTGCCCTTGGCCGTCATCGTCAATGACTTCGGCGCCATCGCCATCGACGAGGCCATTCTCTCCGCCACCGGCCTGCCGGTCTTCGCGCTGAAGAACGGATGCATCTGCTGCTCGCTGCAGGGCGACCTGCTGCGTACCCTTGCAGGGGTGCTGTCGGCCGGCCGGCCCATCGGTGCCATCGTGATCGAGGCGAGCGGCGTGTCCGACCCGCGCGGGATCATCGAAGCGCTGCATGATCCCGTCTTGCGGAGGGCGGTGCGGCTCGACGCCGTGGTGACGGTGGTGGACGTCGAGATGCATGATGTGGCCGACGACCTCTGGCAGGCGCAGGTCCGGGCCGCCGACATCATCGTTCTCGCCAAAGCCGGCGAGCCGGCCGCCGTCGATGATGTGCGGGCGAGACTTGCGGGCATGGGCAAGACGCTGGTCTTCGTTGCGGACGAGAGCGGGGGCATTCCGCTGGAGCTTCTCCTCGGCCAGCCCTTTCAGCGCGAACGGGTCCCTCTCACCGAGGCCTCCTTGATCCGCGACGATCGCTTCGTCCATGTCGAGTGGACGTCGCCGCGTACGCTGGCCCTCACGCGGTTCAGGGCCATCATAGAGAACCTCGCGCCGCGTCTCGTGCGGGCCAAGGGGCTCATCCGCGTCCTCGAGCGGCCGGGCCAGACCTTCCTGTTCCAGCTCGTCGGCCGCCGCGCCAGCCTGCTGCCCTCGGATCTGCCCGTGGAGGGCGCGCGGCTGGTGCTCATTGGACGCGCGGGCATTCTTGACGCAGCAGCGGCAATGGCCGAGCTCGAAACGATGGCTCAGGAATAACATGACAGTCTGCGGCCTTCACGCGGACGGCTCTTAGGGAAGCGGCATGGCTGAAATTGCAGTTCTCGGTGCCGGCATGGTCGGCGTCGCCACGGCGCTGGCTCTGCAGGAGCGGGGGCACGACTGTGTCGTCATCGATCGCGCGCGCCCCGGTTCGGAAACGAGCTACGGCAATGCGGGCATCATCCAGGCCGAAGCGGTCGAGCCGTACGCGCTGCCGACAAGTCCGCTGGCGCTCCTCGCGATGGCGGGCGGTGCCAGGAATGCCGTCAACCTGCACTGGCCGTCTTTGCCCGGGCAGGCGCCCGCGCTCTTCGGCTATTGGCGATCATCCCTGCCCGGTCCGTTGGGCCAGGTCATTCCGCTCTGGCGCCAGCTGGTGTCGGAGGCAGTGCCCCGACACGCCGCCCTCATCGAGGCGGCGGGCGCCGATGAACTGATCCGCCGGGACGGCTATTGGGAGGTCCATGACACGGAGCGTGGCCTTGCTGCCGCCGTGCGCGAGGCCGAGCGAAAGGCGCGTGAGCATGGTGTCACCTTCTCTGTCGCCGACCGGGCGGGGCTTGCCGCAGCGGAGCCTGCCTTGCGGCGCGCGCCGGCAGGGGCCGTTCACTGGACTGCGCCCTGGACCTGCCTTGCACCGGGAGGGCTGGTCGACGCCTACGCGCGGCTGTTCGAGGAGCGCGGCGGACGGATCGTCACTGGCGATGCACGGACCCTCCAGCGCGCCGGCGCCGGCTGGAAGGTCGCGGGACTGGATGTGAAGATTGTCGTCGTGGCACTCGGGCCCTGGTCGCCGGAGTTGCTCCGGCCGCTCGGCTATCGCGTGCCGATGGTGCGCAAGCGCGGATATCATCGCCACTATGGCGGCACTTGCCGCCTGACCCGGCCCATGCTGCTCGCGGACCACTCGGTGGTCCTGTCGCCGATGCGCGACGGCCTGCGCATCGCAACCGCCGCGGAGCTTTCCGCCGTGGAGCCAGCCGCCAGTCCACGCCAACTGGCGCGGGGCGAGGCCGCAGCCCGGTCGTTCGTAGATTTGGGATTGCCTGTGGAAGCAACGCCCTGGTCTGGCACGCGCCCCTGTCTGCCGGGGCTGCTGCCGCTCGCCTGCCAGGCGAAGCGCCATGCCGGCGTGTGGTTCCACTTCGGCCACGGCCATCAGGGTTTCACCCTTGGGCCGGTAACGGCCGAGCGTCTGGCACGGGCCATCGACGGCGATGCGGCCGCGGTCATAGGTCTCGACCGCGGGGTAAAATAGCCGCCGATGGCCGGGTCACTGCGCGCGGGCCGCTGCCGCTTTGGCAAGGTCGAGCCGGCGCGCCTTGGCCACCTTCATCCTCTCCTGGAGCAGGGCCAGAACGTCGGCCGGGGCCGTCTCTGGCGATCCTGCATTGAAGGGGGGCGCGGGATTGTATTCCAGGCGCAGCTGGATGGCTTCGGCGGTCCTGCGATCCACCAATTCGGAAATCACGGTCAGGCCGAGATCTATGCCGGCAGTGATGCCGCCGCCCGTGATGCGGTTTCCGTCGATGCACACCCGCTCGCGGCTCGCCGTCACGCCCAAGACGGGCAGGACATCGATGGTGCTCCAGTGGGTCGCGGCCTTGCGCCCCTCCAGCAACCCGGCTGCGGCAAGCACCAGCGAGCCCGTGCAGACCGAGGTGACGAACTTGGCGCCGGCCGCCTGCGCGCGCAGAAAATTCAGCACCTCGTCGTCGCCCATCAGGTCATCGGTGCCGTAGCCGCCGGGAACACAGATGACGTCGAGTTGGGGACAATCGGTAAAGGCGGTCGTGGGCAGGATGGAGAGCACCGTGTCGCTCTGCACGGCCTCGACGCGCTTCCAGACCAGATGGACCTCGGCGCCGGGCAGGCTGGAGAACACCTGCAGCGGGCCGGTCATGTCGAGCTGCGTGATACGGGGAAAGACGAGCAAGCCGAATTTCAGGGATGAGGACATTCTACGACCTTCGGGGTCCGATCTTGACCCGCCGAGCATGGCATGGTGCGATCATATGTAGAATGTCAAGGTTCCCTCGTTTTCAGCCATGGCGATGATCGGCATCCTGATCTTCCCTGATTTTCAGCTTTTGGACGCTTCGGGCCCCGCATCGGTGTTCGAGATCGCGCGCCGCCTGGTTTCCACCGCACCGAACGTGAAGATGATCGCGGCACAGCCCGGGCCGGTGCGAAGCTCCTGCGGGGTTGAGGTCGTGGCCTCCAGCCTCACGTCGGCCAAGCCCATCACGACGCTTGTCGTCGCCGGCGGGCTGGGGGTCGAGGCCGCCATCGACTGCCGGACGACTCTGGCTTTCGTCCGTCGCAATGCCGCGCGCGGCGTGCGGGTGGCAAGCGTGTGCTCCGGCGCCTACGTTCTGGCGGCGGCGGGACTTCTGGACGGTCGCAAGGCAACGACGCACTGGTGCCGCACCCAGGATTTCGTCTCGCGCTATCCGAAGGTGAGGCTCGATCCGGACCGCATCTTCCTGCGCGACGGCAACGTCTGGACCTCTGCCGGTATCACCGCCGGGATCGACCTCGCGCTGGCCATCGCTGCGGAGGAGCATGGGGATGCGGTTGCAAAGGACATCGCGTGCCAGCTGGTGCTCTACCATCGCCGCAGCGGGGGGCAGTCACAATTCTCCTCGCTCCTGGAACTGAAAACCCCGAACGGGCGGTTCGGCGCCCTGCTCACCTGGGTCCGGGAGCATCTGGATAAACCCCTCACCGTCGACATGCTCGCCGACCGGGCGGGGCTCAGCCCCCGCCATTTCGCGCGCATTTTCACCGCGGAGACCGGGACGACGCCCTCCAAGGCCATCGAGCGCTTGCGCCTGGAAGTTGCGCGGGAGCACGTACAGTCATCGTCGGAACCCATCGAACGTGTCGCTGAAGTGACCGGCTTTCGGGATCCGGAGCGTATGCGCCGCGCCTTCGTCCGCGCCTTTGGCCAAGCGCCACAGTCACTGCGGCGCGCGGCTCGGACCATCTAGGCCAAGCTCAAACTCGCGCCCGGGCTTGCATCGGCGTTTCAGGTTCGTGCGTCCGCGTCCCACCGCACTGTGTTTTCCGCCACCACTGCAGCCAATCCGACGTCATCCCGGGGCCGCCGCACGGCCGTCCCGGCGGCGGCTACAGGGTTCCAACGGGACTAAGGCTTGGCACTCGCGGCCATGGCGGTGCGGGCCTGCTCCACGAGATCGAGGCCGATCTTTTTGCTGTACTCTGTCACGACAGGCGCAACACGTTCGCTCATTGCTTTCAGCGCTTCGGGTGTCGGGCGGGTAATCTTGAAGCCCTTCGCCTGCAGCTCGACTTCCAGCTGTTCTGCCGCCTTGCGGGAAAGATCGCGTTGGAAGGCCGCCGATTCCTTCGCGGCCTCCATGACCGCCGCCCTGTCTTTTTCTGAAAGACTTCCAAACCATTTGCGGCTGGCAAGAAGAACGAACGGCGTATAGACGTGCCCTGTCTTGGCCAGATGGCTCTGCACCTCGTAGAATCTTGCGGTGTAGATCAGGGCGTATGGGGTCTCCTGAGCGTCTACAGCACGATTTTCCAGTGCACTGAACAGTTCTGGCCAGGGAAGAGGTGTCGGATTTGTTCCCAGGGCCGTCCAGGTTGCGATGAAGAGCGGGTTGGGTATGACGCGGATATTGAGCCCGGCCATATCCTGCACCGTGTTGACGGGGCGTTTTGCGTTGGTCATATGGCGGAAGCCATTGTCCCACCAGGCCAACCCGACGATGCCGGTCTTGTCCTTCAACTGTGCGAACAGCTTTTCGCCGACTGCGCCGTCCATGACAGCATCCGCTGCGGCAAAGTCCTTATAGAAAAACGGGAGGTCGAAGATCATGAACTGGGGGACGACGCCGACCAGATTTGGCGTGGGGCCAACCATGATGTCGATAAAGCCGGCCTGAACCGACGCCTGCATCTCAGGCTCGCTCCCGAGCAGGCCGTTGCCGAATGTTTCGATCTTGATGCGGCCATCGGTCTTCACTTCCACCAGCTTCGCAAAATAACGCGAAGCTTGCCCAACCGGATGATCGTCGACAGGAACGTATCCCAGGCGCGGGTTCTGAGCCGCGGCTGGCGTGGCGGCCAGAAGAGACCCCAGAAGCGCTGCAGTAATAAGCCGCATTTTCATAGTTTTCCTCCCGATAATTTTTATTGGACCGACGACCCGGCAGCTGCCGTCGATAAGGGGCCGTGGCTGTCAGTTTGTTTTGGATATTCAGCCTGGTAGACAGGTGGCGCGCCGTCTATTCTGAAGCGGAGATCTCGTGATCTATGGTGGCCTCCGATTGAAGATGACCCCGACGGTAGTTTGATCCTCGAATGTCTGTATTTGCGGTCGGCCTAATCAGAGGGGAATTGCCAGGAGTCCGCTATCGCGGCCAACGGAGGCAAGCCCTATTCGCCCGCGCAGGTGCGAACCACGGGGAGATTACTCCAAGCATCCCTCGGACCCGACGCGAACCAACGATCGAGACGCCTGTCCACAATATGGGCGATATGTCCATTGCGATATTTTGGTCAGACCTAGAATTGATTGTCAACGCTTCATCGCCGCCCTCGGACGCTTGCGATCGGTTGCTTGTCCGCTTGATTCAGATGGCGGCTCTCGTCCGTTGTCAGTGAATAAAATCAATGCCCATCGTCGACTGTTCGCTCGGTCTTTGCGCGGAGCAGTGCCCTAATCGTCGAAAATGCCTTCTTGACGATATTGGCGTCAAAACGGCAGGGACGGCAGGCAGAGCAAGGTCTCAAGCCATGGCCCTAAGGGCGGGGTGATGTGCGCAAATCGGCGGAGGCGCTTGACAAGACAAGACTTCCGCATACACCTGTATATGGACATATCGTCCATATTATGGACATAAATCGCGGTCGTGCGGTGGATGCGCCGGATAAACGACGACGCGCCGGAAGCCGAGATTGCTGGGGCGATGCAGGCAGGCGGAACACAAGGGGAGGTCGGCGGCGTGCATACCATTACCTATCTCACAAACATCAATTTCGGTCCGGGAGCGTCCGACTCGCTGGCGGAGACGCTGCGCGAACTCGGTATGTCGCGCCCTCTGGTGATCAGCGACCACGGCATCAAAGCTGCTGGCCTACTCGACCGCCCGGGCTTTGCGTTTCTAAGTTCAGCGCCGGTATTCCTGGACGTTCCCACCAATCCGACGGAAAGCGCGGTTGCTGCTGGTCTCGAAGTGTACCGGCAAGGGCGCTGCGACGGCGTCGTGGCGATCGGCGGGGGATCCCCCATCGATCTGGCCAAGGGCGTGGCTCTTTTGGCCACGCATGAAGGCGAACTGGAGCGCTACGCGGCAATTCTGGGCGGCGTAGCGCGAATAACAAGCGCAGTCGCGCCACTCGTGGCCATTCCGACCACGGCTGGCACCGGCTCCGAAGTTGGCCGCGCTGCGCTGATTACCCTGAACGACGGCCGAAAACTTGGCTTCATCAGCCCGTTCCTGATCCCACGCAGAGCGGTCTGTGACCCGGCCCTGACGATGGGGCTTCCTCCGGCCCTGACGGCGTCGACAGGTCTCGACGCACTGTCGCACTGTATCGAGACATACATTTCGCCCCGCTTCAACCCGCCCGCCGAGGCGATCGCCACCGACGGATTCAAGCGCATCTGGAAGGCTTTGCCTGTTGCGTACGCCGATGGCACCAACGCGGAGGCGCGGACCGAACTCATGATGGGCGCACTTGAAGGCGGCATGACATTCCAGAAGGGTCTCGGAGCCGTCCATGCGCTGAGCCATGCTCTGGGGGGGCTCAAGGAGGCGAAGCTTCATCATGGAACGCTCAACGCCATTCTGATGCCGACCGTCCTTCGGTGGAATGTGGAAGTTGAAGCTGTTGCCGAGAAGGTGCGCCACCTTGAAAGCCTCGCAGGGCTTGAGGCAACAACCCTCCCGGACGCACTGGACGAGTTGAACAGTCGATTGAGCATCACACCGAAACTGTCCGAACTTGGGGTGCCCCGCCACGTCCTCGATTGGGTGTGCGAGCGAGCCATCGCAGACCATAGCCATCCGACCAATCCACGACCTTTGACCAAGGAAGACTACGCCGCGATCCTCGAAGCCGTCTTTTGAACTCAGAGCGCCCTGGAGGGACCGAGGAGGGAGTTCCGTGAGACCGATCGTGATCGTGACGGGTGCAAGCCACGGCATCGGTGCAGCAACGGCCAGACTATTCGCCGCTGACGGCTACGATGTTTGCATAAACTATCTGTCGGATGGCGCCGCAGCGTCCGAGGTCGTCGAGGCCTGCCTGGGCACGGGCGCAAGGGCCATCGCGGTCCAGGGAGACGTGGGCAAGCGGGAGGACATAGAAGCTCTGTTCAAAGCCTGCGATGATGAACTCGGGAGAGTGACCTGCCTGGTCAACAATGCCGGCATCATTGGGAAGGCCGGCAGAATAGAGGATCTACAGCCTGAGGTGCTGGAAGCCGCCTTCAGGATAAACGTCTTCGGCGCCATGTATTGTATCCAGGAGGCCGCGAGACGCATGTCCACCCGCAAGGGCGGTCAAGGCGGCACGATTGTGAACATGTCGTCGCTTGCCGCCTTCCTCGGCAGCCCCAACGAATATGTCCACTATGCCGCCACCAAAGGGGCGTTGGAATCGATGACGTTCGGCGCGGGCAAGGAGCTGGCCCCGGAGGGCATCCGCGTCAACGCCATCCGCGTCGGGACCACCAACACGCGGATACACTCCCAAGGTGGAAACCCCGAGCGCCCGGCCAGGATTGCCGCGTTAACACCCATGGGGCGTATCGCGGAGCCCGAGGATATCGCGCGCGCTGCCCTGATGTTCGCGTCTTCCGCCTCAGGCTTCATGACAGGCACGTTGATCACGGTCGCCGGGGGGCTCTGATCCTCGACGCTCGCGAAGTTTAAGAAGGGCGTGGAGGTCGTGCGATGCCCGTCAGCCACTCTGTCGGCGCCTCGTCCGCATTCGGTTCGGGCGCCAATGCATCGCGCGTTGCGCTGGAGCGACCGACTGCCGGACCGTCCTGAGAGCGGTTCGCCGAAGGGTCGAGACTCTCCCGGCGAAATTGACAGGAAGCCGCCGCCCGACGACGTGCGGGAACTCAAGTTTGCGCTGCGCCGGCGCCCGCAACTTCTCGTCAGGATTCGGCCGCCGTCCTTGCCAGAACTGCGGAGCTGCCGTCGTTGATGTCAGCTCTGCTCCTGGATCACCCGCCGATCGGACTGCATCGCAGACAGACCGGGCCAAGCGTTCTTGCTCCGGTATAGATCGCGATCCGACCCTCAATGGAGCCACTTCGCCGGAACGGTCACCAATGCTGGGAACAGAACGAGAAGCAGAATGAGCAGCATCTGAGCCAAAAGATAGGGCATGGCGCCCTTCGTTGCCGCATCCATCGAAACTCCGCTGATTCCACACACTGTGTTGAGGACCGTTCCGACAGGAGGTGTGATCAGGCCGACCGCGTTGACCATCATGAAGATGACCCCGAAGTAAACCGGATCGATGCCGGCCGC
>JAEZMT010000272.1 GCA_023442085.1 Pseudomonadota bacterium
GCCGCCCGCACCGGGGATGATGCCGAGCCTTGTCTCGGTGAGCCCCACCAGCGCCTTCGCCGAGCCCAGCCTGAGATCGCAGGCCAATGCGACCTCGCATCCCCCGCCCAAGGCCGCGCCATCCAGCACCGCGACCACGGGCTTGGTGCAGGCATCGATCACGCCCACCACCTCGGGCAGGAAGGGCTCATCGGGCGGTAGCGCCATCTCCCGAAGATCCGCCCCGGCGATGAACCGCCCCGGACCGCCGCTCAGCACGAGCGCCGACACCGACGCATCCGCCTCCAGCCCCCGCACCGCATCCAGCAGACCCTGACGCACCCCGCGAGACAGCGCATTCACCGGCGCATGGTCGATGTGAATGACAGCCACAGGGCCGTGGCGGGTGATCGTGATGGGGGAAGCCTGCGCGTCCACCGCTCAGACCCGCTCGATGAGGGCGGCGATGCCCTGGCCGACGCCGATGCACATGGTGGCGACCGCGCGCTTGCCGCCACGTACTTCCAGCGCGCTCGCCGCCGTCATGGCGAGCCGCGCGCCGGACATGCCGAGGGGATGGCCCAGCGCTATGGCGCCGCCATGGGGGTTCACGTGTTCCGCATCATCCTTGAGGCCGAGCTGGCGCAGCACTGCCAGCGCCTGCGAGGCGAAGGCTTCATTGAGCTCGATCAGGTCGATGTCGGAGAGCGAGAGCCCGTTCTTCGCCAGCAGCTTCTGCGTCGCCGGCGCGGGCCCGATGCCCATGATGCGCGGCGGCACGCCGGCCTGCACCACGGAGACCACGCGGGCGCGAGGCGTGAGACCATACTTCTTCGCCGCCGCCTCCGAGGCCAAGATGAGAGCACCGGCACCGTCGTTCACGCCCGAGGCATTGCCCGCCGTCACCGAGCCGCCCTCCTTGCGGAAAGGGGTCTTCAGCGCGGCCAGTTGCTCCAAGGTCGTGTCGCCGCGCGGGTGCTCGTCGCGCTCCACCAGCACCGAGGTCTTCTTGCCCTTCACCTCGATGGGGGCGATCTCGCGGGCGAAGAAGCCCGCCTCCTGCGCCGCCTTCGCCCGCTGCTGGGAGCGGTAGGCAAAAAGATCCTGATCGGCGCGGGAAATGCCGAAGTCGGCGGCGACATTCTCGCCGGTCTCCGGCATGGAATCGACGCCATATTGGGCCTTCATCAGCGGGTTGATGAAGCGCCAGCCGATGGTGGTGTCATAGATCTCCGCCTGCCGCGAGAAGGCCTCCGTCGCCTTGCCCTGCACGAAGGGCGCGCGGGTCATGCTCTCCACACCGCCGGCGATGATAAGGTCCGCGTCCCCGGTCATGATGGCGCGGGCGCCGATGCCCACCGCGTCGAGGCCGGAACCGCACAGCCGGTTCACGGTGGTGCCCGGTGCGCTCACCGGCAGGCCGGCGAGGAGCGCGGCCATGCGGGCGACGTCGCGATTATCCTCGCCCGCCTGATTGGCGCAGCCGAGGATCACGTCGTCCACCGCCTCCCAGTCCACGCCGGGGTTGCGCTCCTTCAGCACGCGGATGGGATGGGCGGCGAGGTCGTCCGCCCGCACGTCCTTGAGGGCGCCGGCATAGCGGCCGATGGGCGTGCGCGCGAAATCGCAGATGAAGGCGTCAGCCATGATGATCTCCGGAATAAGGGCTCAGGCGGCGGCCGGACGGCGCACGCACACGACGCGGAAGCGGCCGGCCACGAAGGCCGCATCGGTGAGGCAGGCATTGCCGGCGGGGTTGGCGCCGGAGACGTGATAGTCACTGAAGGCTGCGCTCTGGTTCACATAGATGCCGCCCGTGAGGTTCACGGAGAGCGGCACGCCGGCGCGGGCATAGGCCGGCACGGCGCGGGCGATCTCGGCATCATCGGTGGAATAGAGCGCGGCGGTGATGGCGCCCTTCTCCCGCGCGGCGCGGGTGGCGCGGGCCACCCCGTCCGCCGCATCGGCCACCGCGACGACGAAGGCGATGGGGCCGAACCGCTCTTCGAGATAGGCCGCCTCATCGGCGGCATCCACCGCCAACAGCAGCGGCGTCGCGGTGCGCGCGCCCTCCACCTGCAAGGCCGCGCTGTCGCGCACGATGCGGCCGAGGGCGCGGGCCTCCTCGATTCGGGGGAGGGTCGCCGGATTCTGGATGGCGCCGAGCACCGCCGCGGCGCGGGAGGGCTCGGAGAGGAGCGCGTCGATGGCGGAGGCGATGCCGCCCGCCACCTCCTCGAAGCTCTTGTGCCCCGCCTCCGTCTCGATGCCGCCCTTCGGCACGAAGATGACCTGCGGCGCGGTGCACATCTGGCCGCTGTAGAGCGCGAGCGAGAAGGCGATGTTCTGGCACATGGGGCCGAACGCGGCGGTGGACGCGACGACGATGGTGTTCACCCCCGCTTCCTCGGTGAACACCAGCTTGTCCTTCACATTCTCCCGCAGCCAGCCGCCGAACTGGGAGGAGCCGGTGAAGTCCACAATGCCCACGGCCGGATGGGTCGCCAGTTCCTTTGCGATGGGCACCTCGGTGGTGTCGGGGGCGAGTTGGATCACGTCCGGATCGAAACCTTCCTCGGCCAGCACCTCGCGGGCGATGCGGACGGTGAGGGCCAGTGGCAGGATGGCGGCGGGGTGCGGTTTCACGATCACCGCATTGCCGGTGACGAGATCGGCGAAGAGCGCCGGATAGCTGTTCCAGGTGGGGAAGGTGGCGCAGCCGATGACGAGGCCGATGCCGCGCGGCACCACGTGGAAATCCTTGTCGAGGCGGATGGCGGAGCGGCCAATGGGCTTCTCCCACAGCACCGCGCCGGGCACGCGGGACATTTCCTCATAGGCATAGGCGACCGCCTCCAGCCCGCGATCCTGCGCGTGGGGGCCGCCGGCCTGGAAGGCCATGGGGCCGGCCTGCCCGGTGGTGTGCTCCACGGCTTCCGCAATGAGGAAGCTCGCCTTGTTGAGGCGCACGAGGACCTCCAGCGCGATGCCCGTGCGTTGGGCAATGGAGGCAGCCGCCCATGCGGCACCGGCTTTCTCCGCGCGGGCGATCAGGTTGTCCACGGTGCGGGCACGATAGGTGATGCCGAGCGCGGGTCCGAAGGGGGAGACCTCGGCGCCGATCAGGGGCGCGTCGTCGTCCCCGGCAAGCTCGAAGGGCTGCCCCTTCAGCGCCGCAAACGCCGCCTTGCCCTCCGCCGCGCCGCCCTCGGGATAGGCCTTGGGATTTTCCGGGAAGGCCGCCCAGAAGCCCCG
Source organism: Pseudomonadota bacterium (assembly GCA_023442085.1). Lineage (GTDB taxonomy): Bacteria > Pseudomonadota > Alphaproteobacteria > Rhizobiales > Xanthobacteraceae > Xanthobacter. Next base: position 3,235 of record JAEZMT010000272.1, read on the forward strand.
TCCGCGCGCTGCGGCAACGGCGGATTCGAGCAGCGCGGCGTGGGCCGCGAACAGGTCAGCCATGGTCCTCTCCCTATGCCGGGACGCTGTGCGATGATGTTGACAAGCCCATCCCTTGCGCTAATGATTAACCGATCGTCCGGTTAATTCAAGAGGCTCCGAAAGAGCCCGCAAGTGGGAGGACCCAAGTGGAGGCGCACCTGAACGAGGCCGTGCTGACCGTCACGGACCATGGCGGCTGGACGGAGCTGACGCTCAACCGTCCCGACCGGCTCAATTCCTTCAACGAAGCGCTCCACGGCGCGCTTGCCGCCGCGCTTGAGGCCGCCGAGGACGAGAGCTGCCGCGCGGTGCTGCTCACCGGCGCGGGACGCGGCTTCTGCGCGGGGCAGGATCTCTCCGACCGCGCCAACGCGGAAGGCCCGCTGGACCTCGGCGCCACCATCGAGGCCTTCTACAACCCGCTCATTCGCCGAATCCGGGGCCTCCACAAGCCGGTGGTCTGCGCGGTGAACGGCGTCGCCGCCGGGGCCGGCGCCAATATCGCCTTCGCGTGCGACATCGTGCTGGCGGCGCGCTCGGCCAAGTTCATCCAGGCCTTCTCGAAGATCGGCCTCGTGCCTGATTCCGGGGGCACCTATTTCCTGCCGCGCCTCATCGGCGATGCACGAGCCCGCGCGCTGATGTTGCTGGCCGAGCCGCTCTCCGCCGAGACGGCGGCCGAATGGGGCCTCATCTGGAAGGTGATCGACGACGCCGCGCTGATGGACGAGGCCCGCGCGCTCACCGCCCGCCTCGCCACCCAGCCGACGCAGGGCCTCGCCCTCACCAAGGCGGCGCTCAACGCTTCCGGCGGCAACAGCCTTAACGACCAGCTCGACCTCGAGCGCGATCTCCAGCGCGAGGCCGGCCGGACACCGGACTATCGCGAGGGTGTGAAGGCCTTCATGGAGAAGCGCGCGCCGAATTTCACGGGACGCCGCTCGTGACCGCCGCCGCCGAAACCGTGGCGCCGCTCTCCCCGGAGCAGATCGCCCGCCGCTCCGCCGACGCCATGTGGGTCACCGACCATGCGAGCCAGGGGCTCGGTATGGAGATCGTCAGCGTGGGCCCCGGCACGGCGACCCTCGCCATGATGCTCACCGAGCGCATGTGCAATGGCTTCGGCATGGGCCATGGCGGCTTCATCTTCGCCCTGGCCGATAGCGCCTTCGCCTTCGCCTGTAACACCTATGACGAGCGCACCGTCGCCCAGCACTGCTCGGTCACGTATCTGCGCCCGGGCACGCGGGGCAAGCGTCTCGTGGCACGGGCGCGCGAGGTGAGCCGAAGCGGGCGCTCGGGCATTTACGATGTCGAGGTTTCGCAGGACGATGTGGTGATCGCCCAGTTCCGCGGCCACTCCCGCACCATCGGCGGGCGCATCACGCAGACGGACGCCGGGAGCACGGACGCTCCCGCCAGCAAGAAATCCTGATCTCGCAGAAGATCCATCTGGAGGAGACGACCACCATGGCTCTGCCGGCACTGTCCCCGGGCCGTTCCATCGAGGGTGGCCTCGATGCCGCCGAGCGC
>JAEZMT010000321.1 GCA_023442085.1 Pseudomonadota bacterium
AAGGGCGGGGTGGGCACGTCGCCCTCGCCGGCCCAGAGCGGGATCATGCCCGGCCGGTCGCGGCCGTAATTCATCACCTCGACGATGCCGCTCTCGGGCAAAGCGCGCACATGCTCGCGCACGCGCTTCAGATAGGGATCCTCCACGGGCATGGCGGGAACGGGCGCGGCGGGGGTCATCATGGCTTGCTCGCGGACACGAAAGCGGGGTGGCGGCGCGGAGGGACATGGGGGGTGCGCCGGCGCGACTTATAGAGCCTCGACGCGCCCATGCGCCATCAAATGAAGTGGCGAAAGGATCAGCCCCGGTGACGAATCGCAGGCGTCGCAACGTCATTGCACAAACGCAATGGCCTCTTGCGCAGCGGGACCGTTGCCGGCGCGGACGCGCGGTCCTACGTCCATTGCATCATCAACGCACCTCCGTGCGCCCGCCGGTTCAAATTGGATGCCCCCCATGTCGCAGACCGTCACTCCGGCCATCGATGCCGCCGCCATCGACCGCCTGTTCCTCGCCGCCCGTACCCAGAATGGCTGGACCGATGCGCCGGTCAGCGAGGCGGAGGTCCGCGCGCTCTATGATCTGGTGAAGTACGGCCCGACCTCGGCCAACACCCAGCCCGCCCGCTACGTCTTCCTCACCACCCCGGAAGCCAAGGAGCGCCTGCGCCCGGCCCTGCCGGAGAGCAACCACAAGGTGCTCGCCGCGCCGGTGGTGGCCATCATCGGCTACGCCCTCGACTTCCACGACAAGATTCCCGAGCTGTTTCCGCACTATCCGCAGTTCCGCGACCTGTTCGTGAACAATCCGGGCATGATCGAGCCCCACGCCTTCCGCAATTCCTCGCTGCAGGGCGCCTATCTCATCCTCGCCGCCCGCGCGCTGGGCCTTGATGTGGGTCCCATCTCCGGCTTCGACGCCGCCAAGGTGGATGCGGAATTCTTCCCCGGTGGCACCACCAAGACCAATTTCATCGCCGCCATCGGCCATGGCGACGCCTCCAAGGTGATGCCGCGCCTGCCGCGCCTCGCCTTCGAGGATGCCGCGCAGATCCTCTGATCGCAGCTCCAGAACGAAAAAGGGCGCCCCGCGGGGCGCCCTTTGCGTTTGTGGCGCAGGCCTCAGTTGAGGCCGATGGTGGTGAGGTCCTGGAACCAGTGCTGGGCCTGCACGAAGCTCTTCACCTTGGGGGAGAGGGCGTGCGGGTTCACGTCGTGGACCACCCAGACCAGCACGGCATCGTCCACCACCTGCTGGTGGACCTGGGCGAGCAATTCGTCCTGCTTCTTGGTGTCGAAGGTGCGCTTGGCCTCGTCTATGAGGGCATCCACCTTGGGGTTGGAGTAATAGCCCCAGTTCACGCCCACTGGCGCCACCTGCCGGGAATCGAAGAAGCGGATGAGGGCATAGAGCGGGTCGGAGGTGACATAGGCGATGTTGTTCGAGGTGATGCCCTCGTTCATCGGGTCCTTCGCCCCCTTGCGCCAGGCGGTGTAGAGCGCCTCCAGCTCCACCACCTTGAACTCCACGTCGATGCCGATCTCCTTGAAGCTCGCCTGCAGGAACTCGTTCATGGGCAGGGAGAGCATCTGCCCGGTGCCGCCGGCAGCGATGATGAAGGTGGTCTTGAGCGGCTTCTCCTTGGAATAGCCCGCCTCCTGCACCAGCTTCTTCGCGGCCTCGGGATCATACTTCAGGTCGAAAGTGGGCTTGCCGAACCACGGGCTGGTCTTGTCCACCTGCCCCTTTGCCGGCTGGGCGAGGCCGTTCATCAGCTCGACCACGCCATCGCGGTCCACGGCGAGGTTCAGCGCCTTGCGCAGTCGGATGTCGGTCCACGGCGAGCCGGGCAGCACGGAGAGGTGATAGTTCCACACATGCGGCGTGACGTTGGTCACGAGCTTCATGCCGGCGGATTTCAGTAGCGGGACGGCGTCGGGCGCGGGGGTCTCGATGAGGTCCACCTGTCCGGCGAGCAGCGCATTGGTGCGGGTCAGCGCCTCCGGCATGGGGATGAGGATCATCCGGTCGGTCTTGGGCAGGCGGGACTTGTCCCAATAGTCCGGGTTCTTCACCAGCTCCAGCCGCTCGCGGGGCACCAGCTTGTCCTGCTTGAAGGGGCCGGTGCCGGAGGGATTCTGGGCGAACTTGTCCCAGTCCTTGCCGAGCTTCTCGTATTGGGCCGGGCTCGACACCAGGAACCAGAGCATCTGGTAGGGGAAGAACGAGTCCACATCCTTGGTGGTGATCTCCACGGTGCTGTCGTCCACCTTGCGCCAGGAGGCGATGGACGGCAGGCGGGTCTTCACCTGGGCGGACTGGCGCTTGTCGAAATGGGGTGCCTTCTCGTCCAGAACCTTGTCCAGGTTCCAGACCACCGCATCGGCATTGAAGTCCGAGCCATCGTGGAACTTCACGCCCTTGCGCAGGGTGAACAGCCACTTCTTGGGATCGGCGGGATCCACCTTCCATTCGGTGGCAAGGCCGGGCACCAGCTTGCCGGGCCGGTCGGCCACGTTCATCTCCCAGGCGACCAGCGGGTCATACAGGGTGTAGCCGGTGAATTGATAGGCACCTGCCCCACGATCAGGCTGACCGGTGGTCTGCGGAATGTCCGCCATGGAGATGCCATAGCGGACCACGCTCTCCGCGCCGGCCGGTGCCGCTCCGGCAAGACCGAGGAAAAGCGCGGTAGCGAGAGTGGTTCGAAGCGCGCGGAAACGCAGCATCTATCGTCCTTCCGTGAGTAAGCCCCACGGAAGGAAGGCAAGAGATATGCCGTATGCTTCGCTTTTCGGGAACGCCGTCAGCGGCCGCGCCGGGGCGGACGGCCGGAGGACTTGCCAGCGGACTTGCCCCAGTTGAACACGCGGTGCGGAAACACCTCGCCGTTCTCGCCGTCTCCGATGGCGATGAGCGCGCCCTGGCAGGACACCGCCACGTGGCCCTCGACAATCGGCGCGTCGCGGCCGCGCAGGATGATGCTCTGGCCGCAGCGCAGTCGATGGGCCTCCTGTGGCGTGACATTGAGCTGGGGAATTTCCTCCAGCGCCACGGCCACCGGATCGAGGGCGTCCATCAGCGCCTCCTCGCTGGCCTCGGCGCGATCTCGCAGCTCGTCGAGGGGCACGAGGCGCTCCTCCAGGAACGGCCCGACGCAGGCGCGGCGCAGCTGGCAGATGTGGCCGCGCGAGCCGAGCATGCGGCCGAGGTCGCGGGCGATGGCGCGCACATAGGTGCCCTTGCCGCACTCGGCCTCGAGCACCGCATGGTCGGCGTCGGGGCGTTCCATCAGCTCAATGCGGAAGATGGTGACGGGGCGCGCCTCCAGCTTGACCTCCTCACCCTCGCGGGCGAGGTCGTAGGCGCGCTCGCCGCCGATCTTCAGCGCCGAATAGGCCGGGGGCACTTGCATGATCTCGCCGCGGAACGTGGGCAGCGTCGCGAGGATGTCCTCGTCCGACGGGCGCAGGTCGGACGTTTCGACCGGCTTGCCCTCGGAATCGTCCGTGTCCGTCTCGACGCCGAAGCGCACGGTGAAGCGGTAGGTCTTGCGACCGTCCATCACGTAGGGAACGGTCTTCGTGGCCTCGCCGAAGGCGATGGGCAGGCAGCCGGAGGCGAGCGGGTCGAGGGTGCCGGCGTGGCCGGCCTTCTTGGCGCCGAAGATGCGCTTCACCACCGCCACCGCCTGGGTGGAGGTCATGCCCGTGGGCTTGTCCAGCAGCACCCAGCCGTCGAGGTCGCGCTTGGGCGCGCGGGGGCGGTTGTCCTGCTCGCGGCTGGCGCGGGGCTGCTCTCCGGTGCGCGGCGCTTCGGCCGCTTCAGGCGCGACCGCGGTCTCGACAACGGAATCAACGATGGGCTCGGCGGCGGCTTCAGCCGCGGCTTCGGCGATGGCTCGGACGGTCATTCGGCGTCGGTCTCTTTGTCGGTCGAAGTCTGGTCGGGTGCGTCGAGGTCGCGCTGAACCACCGGCGAACGCAGGAGCGCATCCATGCGCGCCCCTTCATCGAAGGAGGTATCCTTGCGGAAGCGCAGCTCGGGGACGCTCTTCAGCTCCACGCGCCGCGCCAGCTCGCCGCGAATACGGCGGGCGTTGTCGGCCAACGCCTTGATGACCGGGGCGATGTCCTTGCCGCCGAGCGGCATGACATAACAGGTCGCGATCTTGAGGTCCGGCGACATGCGCACCTCGGGCACCGTGATGATGTGCCCGGCGAGCACCGGATCGATATGGTCGCCGCGGGACAGCACGTCGGCCAGGGCATGGCGGACAAGCTCGCCCACGCGCAGCATGCGCTGGGAGGGGCCGCCTCCCGTGCGGGTATCGGGTTTCATGGTGTCTTCTGCTTCGTTCGGCGCCGGCAGGGCCGTGGCGCCTCTCCTCGATTGTGGAGCGGACGGGCTTGGACCGTTCCGTTCCGGTTAAGCGCCGACGCCTCCGGCCCTCTCCCATTCAGGGAAGAGGGATCGGAGGCGGAAACGCTGAGCGATGCGCTCGTCGTCAGGTCACAGCGAACGCTGGATCACCTCGACGCGGAAGCACTCGATCACGTCGCCCGCGCGCATGTCCTGGTAATTCTCGAAGGACATGCCGCAGTCCTGGCCGGCCACGACGGTATTGACCGCATCCTTGAAGCGGTTGAGCGTCGCGAGCTTGCCTTCGTGGATCACGACGTTGTCGCGGATGAGGCGCACGTGCTGGCCCTTCTCCACGGTGCCGTCGGTGACCGTGCAGCCGGCCACCTTGCCCACCTTGGAGACCAGGAAGATCTCCTTGATGAGGGCGTTGCCCAGCATGGTCTCGCGGTTGATGGGCGCCAGCAGGCCGCTCATGGCCTTCTTCACGTCATCCACGAGGTCGTAGATGATGTTGTAGTAGCGGATCTCGATGCCCGCCCGCTCGGCCGCGTCACGCGCTTCCTTGTTGGCGCGCACGTTGAAGGCGATGATCGCGGCGCCGGAGGTCTCCGCCAACGTCACGTCGCTCTCGTTGATGCCGCCCGCGCCGGAATGGATGATGCGGGCCTGCACCTCGTCGTTACCGACCTTCTCCAGCGCGCCGATGATGGCTTCCACCGAGCCCGACACGTCGCCCTTGATGATGAGCGGGAATTCCTTCCGGCCGGTCGACTTGACCTGGCTCATCATCTGCTCCAGCGAGCCGCGGATGGTGGCGGAACGGGCCGCCGCCTTCTCGCGCTTCTGGCGCTGGCGGTAGTCGGTGATCTCGCGGGCGCGGGCCTCGTTCTCCACCACGGCGAGGCGGTCGCCCGCCTCCGGCGTGCCGTTGAAGCCCAGCACTTCGACGGGGAAGGAGGGGCCCGCCGCGTCCACATTGGCACCGGTGTCGGAGATGAGGGCGCGCACGCGGCCCCACTCGGCGCCGGCCACCACGATGTCGCCCACATGCAGGGTGCCGCGCTGGACGAGGACGGTGGCCACGGGGCCCCGGCCGCGATCGAGCTTGGCTTCCACCACGGTGCCTTCGGCGTCGCGGTTGGGATTGGCACGCAGGTCGAGCAGTTCGGACTGGAGGGCGATGGCCTCCAGCAGCTTGTCGAGGTTGAGATGCTCCTTGGCGGAGACCTCCACTTCGAGCGTCTCGCCGCCCATGCTCTCGACCTGCACTTCATACTGAAGCAGTTCGGAGCGCACGCGCTCGGGCTTGGCGCCGGGCTTGTCGATCTTGTTGATGGCCACGATCAGCGGCACCTTGGCGGCGCGGGCGTGATTGATGGCTTCCACCGTCTGGGGCATCACGCCGTCGTCGGCCGCCACCACCAGCACCACGATGTCCGTCACCTTGGCGCCACGGGCGCGCATGGCGGTGAAGGCGGCGTGGCCGGGGGTGTCGATGAAGGTGATCTTCGAGCCCGAAGGCGCGGTCACCTGGTAGGCGCCGATGTGCTGGGTGATGCCGCCGGCCTCGCCGGAGACGACGTTGGCCTTGCGGATGGCATCGAGCAGCGAGGTCTTGCCGTGGTCGACGTGGCCCATGATGGTCACGACGGCCGGGCGCGGCTCCAGCGTCTCGGGGGCGTCCGGCGTATCGAACAGGCCTTCCTCGACGTCGCTCTCGGACACGCGGCGCACGGTGTGGCCGAGATCCTCGGCGATGAGCTCGGCGGTATCGGCGTCGATCACGTCGGTGATCTTCACCATCTGCCCCTGCTTCATCAGCATGCGGATCACGTCCACGGCCCGCTCCGACATGCGGTTGGCGAGTTCCTGGATGGTGATGGTCTCGGGCAGGATCACTTCGCGGGCGATCTTTTCCTTGCTCTCCTGCTGCCGGTGACCGGTCATGCGCTGGGTGCGGCGGCGGAACGACGCCACCGAACGCTGGCGCTCCTCCTCGCCCGACTGGGCGGTGACGAGCGTCAGGCGGCCGCGCTGCTTCTCCTGGCCGGCGGGCGCACGGGGCACCTTGACCGGGGCGGCGGGACGCGCGCCCGGTCCACGGCGGACGGCGCCGCCGCGGCGCTCTTCATCCTCGGCAGCCCCCGCGGCCGGCGCGGTGGTGCCGGCGGGACGCGGCGTCAGCGGGCGGGCGGTGGTGGCGCCGGCACCGGCGGGACGGGCGCTCGCGCCCTGATCCTCGCCGCCGAAGCGCTTGCGCGCTTCCTGCTCGGCCTTGCGCTTCTTGTCTTCTTCCTGGGCGCGGCGGGCCTCATCCTCGCGCTTGCGGGCTTCGGCGGCCTCGCGTTCGGCGCGCTCGATGCGCTCGCGCTCGGCGCGGCGACGGGCCTCCTCCTCGGCGGCGCGGCGCTCCTCGGCCATGCGCTGCTCTTCGACCGCGCGGACGCGGGCGTCTGCGAGCGCGCTGGCGCGGGCGTTGCGCTCTTCCTCGGTCAGGGTGCGCAGCACCACGCCGGAGCCGCCGGGACGCTGCTGGCCGGGACGCGACGGAGCACCACCGCCGCCGGGGCGACGGTCACGATCCGAGCCGGGACCACCGGAGCGCGACGGCTGGCCGGGACGCGGGGGCTGGCCCGGACGCGACGAGGACTGGCCTGCGGAACCGGGGCGGGACGTCTGGCCGGACGCGGAACGCGGTCCCTCGGAGGGACGCGCGCCAGCCGGCGCCGACGGACGGGATGCGGACGGAGCGGGCGCGGACGGAGCAGCCGGCTTCGGCGCGGCGGGAGCCGCGGCCACCGGAGCCGGAGCCGGAGCCGGCTCGGGCTTGGCGGGAGCCGGCTCGGCGGCGGCAGGCGCCGGAGCAGCAGCAGGCGCAGCCGGGGCCTTGGCC
>JAEZMT010000340.1 GCA_023442085.1 Pseudomonadota bacterium
GCGCTCGCGCGGCGGCTTCGGTCGGGCACGGACATGCGGGCGAGCGTGCGGCGGGAGATCACCGCCGGGCTCGAACGCGTCGCCGCCCGGGTGGCGCGCCAGGAGGCGCCGCTCGACGCCTGACGGATGCCGATAGGGAACGGGTGGCGCGGCCGCTCGTTGACTGCGCAAAGGAGATCGATGCCATGAGCCCCACAACCTCCTCGTCCGCCCCCCGCACCGCGCCGCTCGACCAGCGGCTGGACGAAGCGCTGGAGGAGTCTTTCCCCGCCAGCGATCCGCCGTCCGTGACGCGCGCTCCGAAAGCGGAGGGCGAGCCGCGCGACGAGACGGAGCGCGAGAAGGAAGAAGTCTCCGACCAGCTGGACGAGGCGCTGGAGGATTCCTTCCCCGCCAGCGATCCACCCTCCATCACCCGCGCGCCCAAGCCCGAGGGCGATCCGGCGGCGGACGCGCGGGAGGAGGATGCCAGCGCGAAGAAGCACGCCTCCGATCGTCTCGATGAGGCGCTGAAGGAGACGTTTCCCGCCAGCGACCCGCCCGCGCTGGTCCAGCCCGGCGCAGCGTGAACGGCTCAAGAAGCGCCGCCTCCGCTCTCAGCCCCTTGGGCTTTGGGGGCGGGGGCGGCCGGCGCCGTCTTCGGGAGCGGGGATGAACTCGTCGTGGTCCATGGGGATGAGATCGAACCGCCCCTCCCGCCACGCCGCCTTCGCCATGTCGAGCCGCTCAAGGCTTGACGACACGAAATTCCACCAGATGTAGCGCGGCCCCTCCAGCGGCTCGCCGCCCACCAGCATCAGCCGTGCGGGCGTGCGGGCGCGCACAGAGGTCGCGACACCGCGCCGGATCACCAGCATCTGGCCGGAGGGAAAGACGGTGCCGTCCACCTCCACCTCGCCCTCCAGCGTGAACAGCGCCCGGTCCTCATGGGTGGGGTCCACCGGCACATGGGCGCCGGCGGCCAGCTGAATTTCCACATAGGTCGCAGGCGACGCGAGCGCCACGGGCGAGGTCGCCCCGAAGGCACTGCCGAGGATGACCCGCGCGCGTACCCCGCCGTCCGCCACAACCGGAAGCTTTTCGCTGTCGGCGTGCAGGAAGTCCGGCGCCGTTTCCTCCAACGCTTTGGGCAAGGCGATCCAGCTCTGGATGCCGAACAGCGGACCGCCGCGCGCCTTCACCGTTGCGTCGTGCCGCTCGGAATGGACGATGCCCCGCCCTGCCGTCATCAGGTTCACCGCACCCGGCTCGATCACCCGCTCGGTGCCGAGGCTGTCGCGATGGATCATGCTGCCTTCGAACAGGTAGGTGACGGTCGCGAGCCCGATGTGCGGATGGGGCCGCACGTCCTGCGCCTGCGCCGCCGAGAATCGCACCGGCCCCATGCGGTCGAAGAAGATGAAGGGGCCGATCATCTGGCCCTGCACGGAGGGCAGCACGCGCGCCACCTCCATGCCGCCGATGTCGTGGGCGCGGGGGACGATGACGGTCTCGACGGCCGCGCAGCTGGCGGCATCGCCGGGGACGGGATCGGGGGTCGGGGAGAAGCTCATGGCCCGAGATTGCCGGCCTCCGCCGCCGACGTCAAAGGGGCGTGGCGGACGGCGGCGTCAAAGGCGCGCGAGCGGAACCGTTAACCTTTCACGCAGGCAACCCCCTCCTCCGGGACCGGCGGGGAGCGTTTTTTACTTCCCCGCAAGGGGCCGACCCTAGCGTCGGCCTACCGCGGCACCCTCGTCGCGGGATCATATTCGCGGCCATGCGCCGCCCTGACCGGATTTGAGCCATGAAGCTTCTGTTCTCGCGCTTCATCAAGGAAGAGGACGGCTCCACCGCCCTCGAATACGGCTTGATTGCCGCCGGGCTTTCCATCGCCATCGTCACGGTGCTGGTGCAGATCGCCTCGACCTTCGCCCGGCTGCAGGCCTCCTCCGCCGCCGCCGGGAACTGACCGCGCGATGGGGATGGGCCACATCAGGATCGCCGAGCTGCTGCTGCTCGGCCTCTATCCGGCACTTTTGTGCGCGTCGATCGGCGCGGACGTTGCCCGCCGGATCATCCCCAATGTCGTGGTCGTGGGCCTCATCGCCGCCTTTGCCGCCGTCACGTTTCTTGTCCCCGTCCCCGACCTGATCTTCCGGCTCGCCGCCGCCGGCGCCGTCACGGCGCTGGGCTTCTCCTTGTTCGCCGAGGACATCATCGGCGCGGGCGATGCCAAGCTCGCGGGCGCCATCGTGCTGTGGGTGGACCCGCTGCACCTGCCCCTGTTCGTGCTCGCCACCGGCACGATCGGCGCCATGCTTGGCATCGCTGCAGCGGCACGCCATCGCTTCGCCGGCGTGGATGAGGCCGCCCTTGCCGACCGGCGCCGCGCCAGCCTGCCCTATGGGGTGGCGCTGGCGGGCGCAGGCCTCATCATCCATCCCCTGTCGAGCCTGCTGCATCCCTGATCCGGTCCGGCTGCGCCTGTCCCTTGCGGGCGGGCGCGGCGCGGACCACCATGCGCCGTCTGCGCGGCGCCGGATGGCGGAACCATTGCCTGTCCCCCCGGCGCGGCGCGAGGAGTTCCGTTGATGATCGATTGCTTTGCCCCGTCGTCCGCCGTCAGCCTGCCCGTCTGGTGCGTCACCAAGGACACCTTCGCCTCCGCACCCATTCCCGAGCCCGCGCGCCGCTTCGCCGAAGCGGCCGGCTTCTCGGGCGCGGCCGGCAAGCTGCTGCTGCTGCCGAACGCCGATGGCGGGCTCGCCGGTGCCCTGTTCGGCATCGCCCCTGCTCCGAAGTCGGACGCTTTCGCGACCGGCGCCCTGCCCGGCCTGCTGCCGGAAGGCGTGTGGCGGCTGGAGGGCGAGGTGCCGAGCCCCCGCCTCGCCGCACTCGCCTTCGCCCTGGGCACCTACCGCTTTTCCGCCTATCGCACCGCCAAGGCCCCCAAGGTGCAATTGGTGGTGCCGGAGGGCGTGGACGCCGCCCAGCTTTACCGCACGGTGGAGGCCGTCACCCTCACCCGCGATCTCGTCAACACCCCGGCCAATGACCTCGGCCCCGCCGAGCTGGAGGATGCCGCCCGCAGCCTCGCCGCCCGCCACGGCGCGCGTTTCCGCTCCATCGTCGGCGACGCGCTGCTGGCGCAGAACTTTCCCATGATCCATGCGGTGGGCCTTGCCGCCGCCCGCGCGCCGCGCCTGATCGAGATCCGCGCCGGCGATCCCGCTCACCCCAAGGTGACGCTGGTGGGCAAGGGCGTGTGCTTCGACACCGGCGGCCTCGATCTGAAACCCTCCGCGGCCATGCTTCTGATGAAGAAGGACATGGGCGGCGCCGCCAACGCGCTGGGCCTCGCCCACATGCTCCTGTCACGCGGCGCGAAGGTGAACCTGCGCGTACTGATCCCGGCGGTGGAGAATTCCGTCTCCGGCGTCGCCTTCCGTCCCGGCGACGTGCTGCGCAGCCGCAAGGGCCTCTCGGTGGAGATCGGCAACACCGATGCCGAGGGCCGCCTCGTGCTGGCCGACGCGCTCGCCCTCGCCGACGAGGAGGCGCCCGACCTGATGGTGGATTTCGCCACCCTCACCGGTGCCGCCCGCGTCGCCCTCGGCCCGCAGCTCCCCGCCGCCTTTACCGACGACGAAGACTTTGCCGCCGACCTGTCCCGCCACGCCATGGTGGAGGCCGACCCCCTGTGGCGGCTGCCGCTCTGGGCACCCTACGCGGGCATGCTCGATTCCAAGGTGGCGGACATCAACAACGTCTCCTCCGGCGGCTTCGCCGGCGCCATCACCGCCGCTCTATTTCTCGCCAAGTTTGTCGAGAAGGCCCGGTCCCATCTCCATCTCGACCTGTTCGCCTGGAACCCCGGCAGCCGGCCGGGCCGGCCGGAGGGCGGCGAGGCGCAGACCATCCGCGCGCTGGACGCGCTGATTGCCGAGCGGTTCGGCTGAGGAGAGCGGGGAAGCCATGCCCTTCGCTTTGCCCCCGGGCCTCGACGCCCGGCTGACCCCGGCCCGCGCCGATCTTGCCGCCACCAGCCTGAAGGGGCTGGTGGACGTGCCGCGCTTCGTGGACGGCGAGATGCGGCGTGTTGCGGTACCCGTCGCGCCCCTGCGCCGCCGCCCCGCCGGCGACGCCCCGCTCGAAACCGAGGCGCTGTTCGGCGAGCGGGTGCGCCTGTTCGAGGAAGACACGGAAGGCTGGGCCTGGGTGCAGTTGGAGGCAGACAATTACGTCGGCTACATGCCCGCCGAGGCCCTCGCCGCCGAAGGCACCGCGCCTGCGCACAAGGTGACGGCGCTGCGGACCTTCCTGTTTCCCGGACCGGACATCAAGCTGCCGCCCCGCGACGCGCTGGTGTTCGGCAGCCGGGTGGTGGTGCGCGCCATCTCGGGCGGGTTCGCCTTGACGACGGACGGCTGCCTGCCCGCCGTCCATGTGGCCCCCGCCGACGACCGCGAGGGCGATTTCGTCACCGTGGCCGCCCGCTTCCTCGGCGTGCCCTATCTGTGGGGTGGGCGCTCCAGCCTCGGCATCGACTGCTCCGGACTGGTACAGACGGCCCTCGCCGCCACCGGCCTCCGGGTGCCGCGCGACAGCGACATGCAGGAAAAGGCCATTGGCGCGGCCATTCCGCTCGATGCCCCCCTGCGGCGCGGCGATCTCCTGTTCTGGCCGGGACATGTGGGCATCGCCGAGGACGAGCAGACGCTGCTCCACGCCAACGCCTTCCACATGGCCGTGGCGCGCGAGCCCCTTGCCGGCGCGCTGGAGCGAATCAGCGCCGCCGGGCTCGCTCTGCGGACCATCCGCCGTCCGGGCTGACGCGACGCCTCTTCAGCTGTGGGCGATGACCCGGTCGCGGCCGCCGCGCTTCGCTTCGTAGAGCGCGGCGTCGGCGGCGGCGATAAGGGCGTCCGGGCTGCCATCCGCCGTCGGCACGACGGAGGCGACCCCGAAGCTCGCCGTCACCCGGCGGCGCGGCGCGGCCGGATGCTCGATGGCGATTTCCGCCAGGAGGCGGCGCACATCCTCCGCGAAGGCGACACCGGCGCTGATGTCGGCACCGGACATCAGCACGACGAACTCCTCGCCGCCATAGCGCGCCACGAGATGGGTCGTGCCCGCCGCCGCCGCCGACAGCATCCGCGACACGGCCCTGAGCGTCTCGTCGCCCTGAAGGTGCCCGCGCGTGTCGTTGAAGGCCTTGAAATGATCCACATCCAGCATCACCAGGGTGAGCGGCACGCCATCGCCCCTGGCCCGCACCCAGTCCTGTGAGAACTGCACGTCGAAGGTCCGCCGGTTGGCGAGCCCGGTGAGCCCGTCGGTCCGCGCCAGCGAGGCGAGGCGGCCATTCATGGTCCTGAGCTCGTTGTTGCGCTGGGAGAGGCGGCGCGCCATTTCGTTGAAGGCGTGGACGAGGGGCGAGAATTCAGCGACGCCCATGTCGGTCACGCGGTCCGCTTCGCCGCGCCCCACCGCCGCCACCGCCCGCGTGAGCCGGGCGATGGGCGCGATCACGATCCGCTCCTCTGCCACCCAGGCGAGCAGCAGGAAGCAGGCGAGCGCGATGAAATAGGCCAGCGCCGTCGATCTCACCTTGCTGTCGATGGGGCCAAGCGCCTTCGCCGTCTCGATCCCCACGGCAATGTGGATGGGCAGATTGCCGAAGCCCTCGAACGCGAAGATGCGCTCCTTGCCGTCATATCCGGGCACCTGAACGATGCCGCTCTGCTCGGCCGTCACCGCACGGGTCAGCGGGTGATCGGGAAAGCTGTGCTCCACGATCTCGGGCATGGTGGGATAGCGCACCAGGACCGTGCCGTTATCGCCGATGAGGTCGACGACCACGCCGAGTTCCACGGCGCTTCCGGCCGCGATCCGTGAGAGCCATTGAAGGTCGAGAACCACGCCGGTCACGGCGCGCACGTCCCCGCCCGGACCATGCTCCGCCCGCAGCAGAAACACCGAGTTGCGCCCGCTCACCCGCGAGACGAACATCTCGGTCATCACCACGCCATCCACGGCAACGGCATCGTGGAAATAGTCCCGCTCGGAGATGTTGACGCCAAGCGCGAGCGGCGCGTGGGCGCAGCGGACGATGCCCGTCGCGTCGGCGATGAACGCGCCCTGGATGCCGGCCACCTCATCGGCGAGGCGGGACACCTGCCGGTTGCAGACGACAGGATCCTCAAGCATGCGATCCGCCATGCGGGACACCACTTCGAGGGTCGTCAACGCCCGCGACATGCCTTCCAGCTGGGCGAGCTTGGCGCTGCGCGCGAAGTTCCGCACGTCCTCCTCGAGGGCGGCGACCTGCACCTGCCGCTCGGCCATCAGGGCGAGCATCCGCTCCACCGACAAGGGGATGGCCACGAGGCAGACGAGGAAAAGGACGCGCAGACGCAGGCTCGACCGCCGCCCGCGCGCAGCCCTGACCTCTCCCCCATTTCCCTCGACCATCCCGGCCGCCCCCCTGCCGCCCGGATACGTGAGCCGAACCGCAGCCTTTTCATACCCGCTTCTTGATCGGAAAGGGAGATCGGTACATGTCCTCGTTGGCGGCGCGTGAGCCGACGCGAAGGCGGGAGCCAAAGCATGAATGAGGGCGGAGCAACGCCGGAAAGCGCACTGAGACTGGCCGTGATCCGCCGCGAGATCGCCGAAAGCTGCGCGGAATGCGGGCGCCCCGCTGCGGATGTGACGCTGGTGGCGGTCTCGAAGACCTTTCCTGCGGAAGACATAGTGCCGACGCTCGAAGCCGGACAGCGGGTGTTCGGCGAGAACCGGGTGCAGGAGGCGGGGCACAAGTGGCCCGGCCTGAGGGAGCGGTACCCCGACGCGGAGCTTCACCTCATCGGGCCGCTCCAGTCCAACAAGGCGCGGGAAGCGGTGGCGCTGTTCGACGTGATCCACACCGTCGACCGCCCCAAGATCGCGGCGGCCCTCGCCGAGGAAATGGCCCGCCAGGATCGCCGGCCGCGGCTGTTCGTGCAGATCAATACCGGCGCCGAGCCGCAGAAGGCCGGCGTTCTGCCGGAGGAGGCCGACGCCTTCATCGCTGTGTGCCGGGATATCCACAGGCTGGAAATCGGCGGCCTCATGTGCATCCCGCCGGCCGAGGACGTGCCCGACCCGCACTTCGCCTTGCTTGCGGAAATCGCGGCCCGCAATGGCCTTTCCGGCCTTTCCATGGGCATGAGCGCGGACTTTTCCGCCGCCATCCGCCAGGGCGCCACCCATGTGCGGATCGGCAGCGCCATCTTCGGCCATCGCCCCAGCCAGAAGGAGGCTTGAAGTCCCCGGCATTCGCCGCTATAGAGCCCTCCTCCTCGCGAGATGCTCCCAT
Organism: Pseudomonadota bacterium; assembly: GCA_023442085.1. Lineage (GTDB taxonomy): Bacteria > Pseudomonadota > Alphaproteobacteria > Rhizobiales > Xanthobacteraceae > Xanthobacter. The sequence goes on from JAEZMT010000340.1 coordinate 7,343, forward strand.
CGTCTAGCGGTCTAGGACGTCGCCCTCTCACGGCGAAAACAGGGGTTCGAGTCCCCTTGGGAGCGCCATTCTTTTCAAAGGCTTAGCCCCGCCCATTGCGGGGCTTTTGTTTTTTTGGGAAGAATTTGGGGAGTATGCGTCGGCGGACGCGGGCGGATTTCGGCGGGATTTGGCGAGTCGGTGGGGAAGGGGCGAACGTCGCGCGCTCTGGGCCTCAGCTGGAGGACACCTCTCCGCGATGCTATGGACCCCACGTACAACTGACTGAGCCGAAAGTAGCCGGCTTGGCATCCGATCAGCGAGCAGAAGACTGCGCGGAGCTTAGCGCTTCCTTCTGGCTGGGGTTGACCCATAGCTGCCCCTCGACTGCCCCGCAGCGACGTCCGCTTTGCGCCCCCATATCGGACATAGAAGCTGCGTGGCGGACCGTCCAAAAAGCCGACATGGTCATGGCGCAGCCGAAGGGCGACAGATGGTCCCGGCGTATTTGTTCGAATCCCGCCCGGTTCGCCATTCCCTGCAGATAGAGCGTCTATCGGCGTGGGGCGTAGCAGAAGAATGCGCAACGTTCCAAAGGCTTTGCAGGTTCGACCTCTGCACCGCGCTGCCAGCGAACTCCGGGTTGCATTCTCCGACTGACCCGTTTCTCTCCCGACCTGTGGACTGAAGCTCGCACGATACGGCCGGACGCACTATGTATTTCAAGATGGTTGACAAAAGACCATGGCCGCGGAGTTTGTTTCCGCAATGGTGAAGAATTGATCATTGGTGGCGTAGGGTGGCTCTGAATTTCCGGAGGAGTACCTGAAACTGATTGGAGCAGGCAGACTGTCTTCTTTCCTTGAGAGCGAGGTCAGGCTGTGGCGCCGATCTCGATCTGGCCTTCGGTCCCTAGCAGCCATTCCTCGAATATTCTGACAACGTTGTTCAACCTCTCAGGCTTCCGCAAGGCGCACTCCCACACCGTCGCGACGCGCCAGCCGCCTTCGAGGAGTCTTGTGCGAACGGCGTTGTCTCGAGCGACGTTCGCATCGAACTTCGTCCCCCAGAACTCCGACCGGGTTGCCGGTACTGTCGCGTAGCGGCAACCCTCGTGTCGGTGCCAGAAACAGCCGTGCACGAACACCGCGGCGCGGTGCTTCGGAAGGAAAAGGTCCGGTCGACCGTAAACCTTGCCGGAATGAAGCCGGAAGCGGAAACCGCGCGCGTGCAATGCCCGCCTGAGAGCCAGCTCGGGCTTGGTGTTCTTTCCCCTGATCCCCGACATCATCCGGGAACGGGTCTGCTGGTCCACGATATCGGTCACATCCGTCCTGGTTTTCGTTCCTGAACCTAGTATACACAGGCTGAATGGAATTCGTCAGGAGCCTGATTTGCCTTCCACTTTCGTCATTGTCGATCTGTTCGCCGGCCCGGGCGGACTTGGCGAGGGGTTCGCTTCCCTCATCGAGGACGGCCATGCGCCGTTCCGGATCGGCATTTCGGTCGAGAAGGAGGCATCGGCCCATCGGACCCTGACGCTTCGTGCGTTTTTGCGTGAATACATGGCGCATCACGGCACCTTGCCTGATCAGTTCATCAGTTTTCATGCAGGGCTTAAGGCCGAACCAGACTGGTCAGTCGTCGACGCTCAGGCGTGGAAACGTGCCGTCGACGAAGCCCGTGCGCTTGAACTTGGAACAGATGTCGCCGCGTCCGAAATCGACCGCGCCATCGAGAACCTGAAGGCCGGATACGACGATACGATCCTGATCGGCGGCCCCCCCTGCCAGGCCTATTCCTTGGTCGGGCGAGCTCGGTCGAAGGGCAAAGTCGGCTATATTCCCGAGAAAGACGCACGACACTACCTTTTCCGCGAATACATCCGGGTGCTGGACACGCTTCGCCCAGCCGCCTTCGTGATGGAAAACGTCAAGGGCATGCTGTCCTCGACGGTCGAGAGTCGGCTGGTCTTCGAGATGCTGATGGCAGACCTGTCCTCTCTCGGTACGGGGCGAGACCATCATTACGAATTGCGCGCCATCCGGGTCCAAGGCGGCAAGGCCAGTTTGCAGGAAGCAACACAGCCTTCCGACTTCATCGTACGCTCCGAGGCATTCGGCGTTCCGCAACGACGCCACAGGGTGATCATTATCGGCATCCGGTCCGATCTTGCAGCAAGGGCGGCAGATGCAGAGATCGCCGTCTCATCGGAGGCTAGGACGGTCAACGATGCCATAGGGAACATGCCCTCCCTCCGGAGCGGCATCAGCAGAGGGCTCGACGACGCCATGTTGTGGCGTCGTGAGGTCATCGATGCGGCAAATTTGCTGGCCGGCATCTGCAAGGGGAAGGATGACCGCGCGCTTCGCGAAGCATTCCGTTCTGTCTCACGGCGCATGCAGGAGGCCGGCCCAGAAGCTCGTGCTGCCTCGTGGCTTCCTGATTGCTATGCAACGTCGAACGACGAGTTGCTGCAATGGCTGGAACGGCCTGGACTGCTCGCGATCGCCCAGCACGAGACCCGCGGTCACATGGCGTCCGATCTCGGCCGCTATCTCTTCGCCGCGGTCTTCGGTAACGTACATGGTTACAGTCCAAAGGCCGCCGACTTCCCGCTCGCACTCAGCCCCGACCACCGCAACTGGCACAGCGGTGCCTTCAACGACCGCTTCCGGGTTCAACTGGCGGATGAGGCATCAACGACGGTGACGAGCCACATTTCCAAGGACGGGCACTATTTCATCCATCCGGACCCGTTACAGTGCCGGAGCCTGACGGTGCGCGAGGCAGCCAGGCTGCAGACCTTTCCGGACGACTACCTTTTTCTAGGCAATCGGACACAACAATACGTTCAGGTAGGTAACGCAGTGCCTCCACTGCTGGCGCGTCAGATCGCAGTGTTAATTCATGCGTCCGTGACAAATCCTGGCACCCCAAAAGTCTGAGTTACTTCACTTCGCTTGTAACGACGCCCCGTTCGCGCTAAAGTAGAACTCGCTGATTCAGCCATGGGTTCGCATGCAAGAAATTGTTGTTTCAAGACGTGCAGATGCTACTCCTCACGCCACCGCATTGATCGAGGGGCTAAGGGACATCGGCTATTCGCTCGAAACGGCCATTTCGGACATCATCGACAATTCGATTACTGCGGGCGCACATCGGATCCATATCGTCACCGAGACCTATTCCGATGAGCCCTACATTGCGATCATTGACGATGGCGAGGGGATGTCCGAGGAAGAACTGATCGCCGCAATGCGACCCGGGAGTAGGAATCCGCTGGCCACGCGTGATGAAGCGGACCTCGGTCGATTTGGTCTCGGCCTCAAGAGCGCCAGCTTCTCCCAGTGCCGTCGGCTCACGGTCGTGTCTCGTTGTTCAGGGCGAACCAGTGCAGCTATTTGGGATCTGGATGATGTGGCCGAGCGAAACGAGTGGGCAGTGCAATTGCCCGATCATTTCGACCTCATCCCGAGCATCGACACGTTGGGGGAGAAAGGCACACTCGTCCTCTGGCAGAAGCTCGACCGACTTACCGACGGCTACTCCCACAATGCCGCCAAGCGCGCGGAAGTCATCAACCAGAGGATCGCGGAAACAGAGAGACACCTGCGCCTCGTGTTTCATCGGTTCATGGAGGATGCCAAGCCGTTGCGAATTCTCCTGAACGCTCGGCTACTTCGCCCCCTTGATCCGTTCGCTCGAAAGAACCCCGCCACGATTTCCGACCCGAAAGAAAAACTGACGCTGCCCAGAGGCGATGTGAAGATACAAAGCTTCACGATTCCCCATCACAAGCAGATGTCCAAGACGGACTGGGAGGACATCGGCGGGCCGGAAGGTCATCTGAAATCGCAGGGCTTCTATCTCTATCGCGGCAAGCGCCTGATCCTGCACGGCACCTGGTTCGGTCTGTGTCGCCAATCGGAACTGACAAAGCTGTCCCGTGTCAGGGTCGACATTCCCAACAGCATGGACGCGGACTGGAAGATCGACGTCAAGAAATCCTCGGCACAGCTTCCAGCAGTCGTGCGCGATCGTCTGAAAAGGGTCATCGAGCGCATCCTCGCCGGTTCGAAGCGCACCTACAGCAAGCTGGGCCAGAAGCTCGTCGATCATGAACGCCTTCCCATTTGGCGCCGGATTCAAGCAGACGGGCAGATACGCTACCGCCCAAACATCGAACATCCCGCGTTTGCCGATTTCGCCGAAAGCCTGCCGCCGGACCTCAGGCGCGGCTTCGTCAACTGCATTGCTCTGGTCGGGGCGTCTTTGCCCATCGAAACGTTGCATGCCGACATGGCAGGCACGGCCGAGCAGATCGTCCCGGATCGGGTGGACGAAGACACGCTTACCCAAGCCGTGAAGGCAACCCTCCACGTCCTCTTGGGCGCGCGCAAGAGCATCCAGGAAATCAAGTCGCTGATGAAGGATGTTGATCCGTTCAGATCGGCCTGGGAAGATACGGAGCGCATTATTGCAGCGACGATCGAGACGAAGGAAGACAAGTGAAGCAGATCCTGAGCAGCCTCGAGGGCATGACGTCCATGTACATGGCGTCGCAGACCGGACCCCATACGGCCCAGTCGATTCGGGAGATCATCGCCCAGCTGCGTGTCATGCCGATGTTCAAGGGTCAGGTCGAAGATGATGACGCAGAGGAACTCGCACGCCTGATCGAGGAGAAATACGGCATCAGCATGGGCGTCGGCGCCATCATCGATGCTGAGGACTTCCGCCCCTGGCTGCATGATGCACGCATCAACGGCGAGATCGGAGACTTCTACTGGGGCAGGTACCGCAAGCTCCTGAACCTGAAGGGACTGCCGAAATCGGTGATCGACGCGACGGACGAGGTGACGGATCGTGTGCTGGATCGTCTGGGGGATCCGCGCAATCTGAGTCGCTGGAGCCGCCGCGGCATGGTCGTGGGCCATGTGCAAAGCGGCAAGACCGCCAACTACACGGGGCTGATTTGCAAGGCGGCGGATGCGGGCTATCGCCTGATCGTCGTGATTGCGGGCATCCACAACAACCTGCGCAACCAGACCCAAGCCCGCATCGACGAGGGCTTCATCGGCCGGGACACTGGGCGGCTGGCCCACGCCAACAAGGCGCAACGCCAGAAGATCATCGGTGTCGGCCAGTTCGATCAGCGCGAGTTTCCGGTCTCCCTTACCAACACGCTGCGCGACTTCAACAAGGCTACGGCCACCACGAACACCAGCCAGATCGGGCAATACAACGTGCCTGTAGTTCTGGTGATCAAGAAGAACTCCAGCACGTTGAAGAACCTTCTGGAATGGCTGAAGGAACATTCCGTTCACCAGGGCACGCAGATGGTCAGCCAGCCCATGCTGCTGATCGACGACGAGGCCGACAATGCCTCGATCAACACGGCCTATGCGCGTGATGAAGTGACCCGCATCAACGGCCAGATTCGCGAGCTGCTCTCGCTGTTCCACCGTAGTTGCTACGTCGGCTACACGGCCACGCCCTTCGCCAACATCTTCATCGATCCGGATACCGACGATGAGACGCTGAAGCAGGATCTTTTCCCGCGGCATTTCATCATTGGGCTCGACGCGCCGTCTAACTATTTCGGTGCGCAGAAGGTTTTCCTCGATGCCCGCGAACGGCATGTCCGGCTGATCGACGACAACGAGGACATCCTTCCGATGAGGCATAAGGTCGACCGTCCGGTCGATGTGCTGCCGGAAAGCCTCATCCGTGCCGTGCGCGCATTCATCGTCGCGCGGGCGATCCGGAATGCCCGGGGCCAGCAGTCAGCGCATGCCTCGATGCTGATCAACGCGTCGCGCTTTACAGATGTGCAAGGGCGGTTGCGTTCCCGCGTGGCCGATGTGGTCGACAGGATGCGGGCCGCGGTCGCGGTCGATGGGGCCAAGGGCAAGGCGGCGCTGCACAACCCCGAGGTTGCGGCCCTTTATGCGGTATGGGAGTCCGAATTTGCCGAGGCAGAGGGCGCGGACTGGCCCACCGTCCAGGCTCGCCTGCATGAGGTTCTGGTCGCCGCGCGTGTTGTCGAGGTCAACGCATCAAAGCGGTCGCAGCCACTCGACTATGACCAGGCCGGTGAACATGGCGTGACGGTGATTGCCGTCGGCGGATTCTCCCTCTCGCGCGGGCTGACGCTGGAAGGGCTGACCATCAGCTACTTCCTGCGGAACTCCATGATGTATGACACCCTGATGCAGATGGGCCGGTGGTTCGGCTACCGGCCCGGCTACGAGGATCTGTGCCGGATCTGGATACTCGCAGATGGTGTTGGCTGGTATGCCCATATTCATGAGGCAATGGACGACCTGCAGACCCAGCTGAAGCGCATGGAACTGGCCAAGGCCACGCCCGAGCAGTTCGGTCTGGCCGTCCGCAGCCATCCGGAATCGCTGATCGTGACGGCGCGGAACAAGATGGGCACCGGGCGCGAGTTCCCGATGAAGGTCGGCCTCGCAGGCAAGCTGGTCGAAACGACACGCATCCGCACGGACCGCGAACAGCTGGACCGCAACCGACAGGCCGGGGAGGTGTTGGCGGCAGCAGTCAAGGCGAGTGGTCTGTCGCCGCAACACCCTTCCCGCGGAACCCTCTTTAGTGGCGTCTCGGTCGATCTGATCCGCGATTTCCTGCGTGCCTTCCATGCAGATGCCTCTGATCCGCTCACCGATCCGAGGCTGATGTCGGATTACATTGACGCGCGCGCCGACACCGAGCTCAGGGAATGGGACGTCCTCTTCGCCAGCGCACAAAAGGCAGACGCGACATCCGCCGACCTGTCCCGGATCGACATGCGGGCTTTCGGCCGATCGGTCGGTGAGCCGGATCTGCGCCAGGGTGTACTCGCAATCAGTGGCACCAGCAGACGTGTCGGGTCGCCCGGCGACGAGCGTGTCGGGCTGACCAAGGAACAGATCGACGCGGCCATCAATGCCTTTCGCGAAGAGCGGATTCGGGACGGAAAGCCCGTTCCGGAAACCCTTCCGCCCCGCATTTTCTGCGAGGTCAAGGGGCGCCGCCCGTTGATCATCCTCCGGTTCGTCGAACCTGTGGTTCCCGAAGAGCTGAAGGCGAAATCGCCGGATCTGGTCGTAGCATGGAGCATCTGCTTCCCGCCATCCGAGGTTCAGGGCGGCACCGTGGAATACATCGTCAACACCATCCGGATGCGCGAGATGTTCGGCGAGGAAGAGATCGAGGAGGAGGCGCTCGGTGATACCGACTGACACGCCGTGGTCCGGCCTCGAGGCCGGGAAGGTGGACACGCGCCGGGTTTTGGCGTCGGCACGTTGGAACTGGTTCTGGGCGGTCATGCCGCGCGTCGATGTCGCGTTCGTGCTTCAACTGGCCGACCTGCCGAAACCGACCCCGGACCTGCCAAAGCTCCGTAACCTCGAAATACGGTTCCAGACTTTGCCCGGTGGACCGATCCTGTACATCCGGCTCAAGGACAGCGCGCAACTCGAACTGTTTGAGACCCTCTGCCGCGATGTGATGGCGGCTGGCGAGCTTGCCGAGACGGAGGCCGAGGCTCTCGAACGCGCCATCGGCCGCACTTTCCGCTGGCACTATCTGCTGCGTGGGGGAAAGCTCGAGGTCTTGTCGGAAGAAACCCAGAAGGGTCTGATCGGCGAGATCGAGGTGCTGAAGCTCTTGATGCCGACGCTTGGTGCCAAAACGACGTTGACTGCCTGGACGGGTCCTTCCGGCGCACCGAAAGATTTCGAACTGAAGGCCGACTGCATCGAGGTCAAGGCAAGGCGCGGGGCCTCGCAGCCCTTCGTGAAGGTCACGAACGAATTCCAGCTGGCTGATGTGCCGGATCGGCGCCTTTGGCTGGCGGTGCTGGCCGTCGACAAGGTGCAGCCGCCGCACGGTCGCACTCTGCCCGAGTATGTGTCGGAAGTTACCGAGCTTCTGGAACAGACCGAACCTTCGGCAAGAATGGACTGGGATCTGCACTTGGCAGACGCCGGATTTGACATCCTTCACGACTATTCGACCTGGCGCTGGATCGTGTCTTCCGCCGACTTCTATGCGGTGACCAAGGACTTCCCGCGGATTGCCGCACCCGTGCCACTCGGACTGTCCTCGGTTTCCTATGCCCTCGCACTTTCTGCCTGCGCCCCATTCCGGATGGATTGGGGCGCAGTGCGGGAAAAGTTGAACGAAGCAGAACACCCATGAGTGAACTCAACGAGTATCACCAGAACCTGATGGCCGATATCCGGCGCGAAGCAGACGCCAGCGGCGTCTTCCCCGTGGAGGCATTCTTCGACCGGATGACCGAGCGGTTGACCGAGGCCGGGGAGCTGGAGGTCGCTGATCGCGCATATTACCAAAGCGGTGAAGGTGCTCAGAGACTGCGGATTGACGGCTATGCGGGTGACCCGCGCGATAGCGACGGTGTGCTGGGGCTGATCATCTGCGACTTTGCAGACAACGGCACCGTCCAGACCTTTGGCAAGGGAGATGTGCCCCCGATCCTTAACCCACTGATCCGTTTTCTGAAGAAGGCGAAGACCGAGGAGTTTCGGGAATCGCTGAACGAGGCCAACCCCGCCTTTCAGGTCTCGGACTTGATCATCACGACCTGGTCACAGGTCACGAAGGTCAAATTGATCCTCATTTCCAACCGGCAGTACATCGGCCGCGACGATACGGTGAAATTGGCGGACATCGGCGAGGTGCCGATTACATGGTCGGTCTGGGATCTGGCACGTTTCGAGAGGTTTGACCGCTCGGGACATGCCCGCGAGGACATGGTCATCGACTTTGCCAAGGATTTCGGGGCGCCCCTTCCGGCACTCAAGGCGTCGCAATCTGGTGCTGCCCTCGAAAGCTACCTGCTGATCGTTCCTGGGGGGCAATTGGCTGCGATCTATGACAAATGGGGCGCCCGGCTTCTCGAAGCCAATGTCCGGTCTTTCCTTCAGGCGAGGGCCAAGACCAACAAGGGCATCCAGAAGACCGTCAAGGAGGAACCTGAGCTTTTCTTTCCTTACAACAACGGATTGTCCGCCACCGCTGATGCCGTGTCATGCGTGCGGACGGATGAAGGTCTTGCCATTTCCGCGATCAGCAACCTGCAGATCGTTAACGGCGCCCAGACAACCGGGTCAATCCACGCCGGGCTAAGATCTGCAAAGGAACAGCTTTCGAAAGTCTTCGTACAGATGAAATTGACCGTCGTTCCTTCTGACAGATCCGAGGACATCGTGCCAAAGATATCGGAGTACGCAAACACTCAGAACAAGGTGAACGCTGCCGATTTTTTCTCAAACCATCCTTTCCACATCCGCATGGAGCAGTTGTCGCGCAACGTCCTCTTCCCGGCGCGTGCCGGCGAACGCCACGACACGAAATGGTTCTACGAGCGTTCGCGCGGGCAGTTCATCAATGCCCGCGCCAAGCTGACACCAACCCAGCTAAAGAATTTCGATCTTGAGTTCCCGAAAGCGCAGATCTTCAGCAAGACCGATCTCGCCAAGTTCGAGTTTTCGGCAGTTGGCCAACCGCACATCGTTTCGCGTGGCGCGCAGAAGAACTTCGCGGAATTCGCCAAGGACATCGGCGAAGCATGGTCAAGGAGCGACGTCCGGTATGACGAGCTCTGGTATAAGCGGCTAATATCAAAGGCGATTGTGTTTCGCTGGCTCGAGACCGAGATTCCAAAGCAGCCGTGGTACGAGGGTGGCTATCGCGCCAATATCGTCACCTACGCTATGGCCAAGGTGTTCCACGATGCCAATGGCGAGAAGCAGGTCCTCGACCTTGACGCGATCTGGCGGCGGCAGTCTGTTCCCGATGCCCTCCAGCGAGCGCTACTTCTAGCGGCCGCGGAGGCACACGACGTCATCACCCACCCTCCAGCCGGTGTCCGCAACATGTCGGAATGGGCGAAGCAGCAGGCCTGCTGGAACGGGACGAAAGGTCGAACGCTGAACTATGACGATGACTTCGAGACCTGCCTGACCCTCGTGGATACCGCCAAGGCGGCAAAGCGCGACGAGAAGGCAAAGAAGGCAATGACCGAGGGCATCAATGCCCAATCAGAGGTGGTGACTTTGGGCACCGAGTTCTGGAAAGAGGTCTTGGCTTGGGGGCGCGAACGGAAACGTCTCACGCCTAAGGACATGCAGATCCTCGAAGTCTGCGCATCCATGCCGCTTCGAATTCCCTCTGACCTGCAATCCCGCCATGCCCTCGATGCTCTCAGGCGCTTGAGAGATCAAGGTCTGGCGAAATAGACCCGTCGCGCCTGCAATCTATCCGAAATGAACTGCTATGCCTTCACCGGCGTCACGCCCTGCTTCTCGTTGCCGTCGAGGATCTCCTGAGACAAGGCCCCAAACGTTTTCAATGCCAACGGCTCATCCATGCCATCCCCACATTTCGACATTTTTCGAAATGCCGAAATGTTGGGTGCTTGGCAATCCCACCAGCCAGCAATCTCTGCCGGAATTCCTATAGGGCCGTCGCTACGCCACGAAGATGAAGCGGACGCTCCTAACGTCAGCTATGGGGGCGGTTCCAGAAGGACAGCTACACGGCACTGGCTACCGGATAGCTGACAGTCCGGATACCGGCCCATACCGAACGTTCGGACGCGCACTTGGCAGGGTCTGCTCTTCGCGAAGACGTAACCTAACCCGCCCTGCGATCTCCGCTCACTCGACGGGGCTTCGGCTCGCCAATCCGTCGGCCAACAGCCGTAGTACGTCCGCCAGCAACTGCATCGCCCATCGCTGAGAAACAAAGCTCTCCATGGCGCCGAACGATAGGCTGCAGAAGGTCGTCGGAGTGGCCAGCCTATTGTCGGCGCTTGCGACGAGATGAAGGGTTGGCGACAGCGTCAAGCTGAGGCGCATCGCATACGGGCCGTCAATGGGACCGGCGGCATATTGTTCGCTGCCCGAGCCCGCAGGTTGATAGCTGATGCAGAGGGGCAGGCGTTCCTGGGTATCGCAGTGGGGGGTGCCGAGCGTGATGCTGGCGCGGTTCGTGGCCCCGGGGTCGATGCTGAACGTTATGCCCATGTGGGGCTCGGTCGTGTGGAGCGAGGCGTAGAGAGCCGGATTGCACCACGCTCCGATGATTGCTTCGGACGGGGCATGGATAAGACGGCGGTGCCGGGCGAGCAGCGGACGCGGGTGGGCTGAGGAAACGTGCGGGAACATGAGGCGACCTCTCGCATGAGAAGAGCGCCTCACCCCGGCCTGGTTGGCTTTATGGAGAAGGTCGAGAGAAGACCCAACGATATATTCGCTGAACGAGGATAGAAGGGAAGAGAGAGGACTGTTGTTGGTCTTGAGACGGAAGGACCCATGCCGGGCATGAGACACTGCCGGGCAGAAGCGCGTCGGCTCAACTCATATAGAAATATCGTCTGCGTCAAAACACTGGACACCTGTTCAGGGTAACCGTTGCGTTATCTGAACAGGATGTCACCCTATGTTCAGCGCTTCCTCTATTTTTCTTGCGAGTTCATCTTCGGTCAACTCACTCGCCGCCAGCGCCAACCATGTCGTCACCGCTGCGGCATCGTCCATGGTCAGATCGTACCCGTTGAGGGCGAGGAACAACTCGCACACCACGAAGGAGGTTCGCTTGTTGCCGTCCACGAAGGGATGATTCTTGGCGATGCCGTAGGCGTAGGCAGCGGCCAGGGCCGCCACGTCGGAGGTAGAAATCTGCTCTTGGCCGGCTTCGTCCTGCTGCAGGTAGTGGTAGCGGTTCTTCGGGCGATCAAGGGCTGTTTCCAACAACCCCTCGTCGCGCACGCCCCTGCCGCCGCCGTGCTCCGCGAGCTGGGCGTCATGAACAGCGAGCACCACGGCCTTTGTCACCCAGCGCGGTTCCTGTCGGCGGGCCGGCTCGTTCACTTCGCCAGCTCACGCAGCACGTTGCGCCGCTTCTTCATGATCTTGCGGGCTGCCTCCATCTGCGCCTCGAACTCCGGTTCGTAGGGCGTGAGGTGATAGCCATCCGGCGTCTCGGTCAGATAGAGCGTGTCGCCCTGCTCCACCTTGAGGCGGGCCAGCACCTCCTTGGGCAGCACGGCGCCGACCGAATTGCCGATCCTTCCAAGCTTGAGTGCGACCATGGCAATGGCTCCATCCGTATGTACAGATGTATGAACTTGCACGTAGACGTCAAGGGCGGTCCGGGCCGGTCCCCCGCCACCAAGGCAGGGGAGCGGACCTGCCTTAACCCAATTAGTCCTCGGTGAAGGGCTCCCAGTCGTCGATGAGACGATGAACCGGCGAGAAGTCCGTGTAACGCGCATGCAGGCGCGCGGAGAGGTCGGGATCCCCCGCTGCGCCAATGGCCGCGATCACATCCTCCAAGGCAATCGCCATGAAGGGTACCCCGTCAGGCCGACGGTCGAGCATGGAGCGGTAAAGCTCCACGGCATCCCAAGCCTCCCGGTTGGCGGCAGGCGCGATCATGACGAAGAGGCCATGGGCACCCTGCCCCCACTGCTCCCGGATCAGAGCGGCCAGGAGATGCTCGGCGGTGAGCTGGGCGAGGTGACCGGTCAAGAGGCTCGGCGCCTCAGGATCGAGATGAAGGGCGCAGGCACGGGTGAGTTCCCGATACCGGGCAGACCCGCTCCGTCCCGGCTGTCGCATATCCTCGGAATACTTGACCTCAATGGCGATGAAGGCGGGCCTGCCGTCCGGGCCGGTACCGCTCACGAAGAGGTCGAAGGCGGTGTAGTCACCAAGATAGCGCGGATCACCACGCCCCGGCGAGTGCTCGAAGGCCAGCTTCTCCACCTTCGCGAAGAAGCCGGGGAAGAGGCGCTCGAAGAGGCGATGGCGGCGTTCCTCATCCACCTGGCACAGTGCGAACAGGTTGAAGGTGAGCGGCTGGCTCGACAGGAGATTTTCCCACAGGCGCTGCTCATCGATGAGGGCGCCATATTCTCGATAGGCTACGGCACGGCGAGCCAGCCGGGCGATGTCCGGTGTAAGGAAATTACGACCACGACGCGCATCGGCGGGATCCAGGCGACTGCCAAGGACGCGGAGGCGCCCATCTCGCCCTCGATGTCGGCCGGCAGCAAGTCCAAGCCCTGCACGCCATAGGGATTGCAACAGGCGCGCACAGCTCGCAAATCGGGTATCCCCCGCCTCAAACACGTGATGTTCTTGGAGAATATCCCGCGGAACAAGCGGGAGGTGTATATTACCGTAAGTGCCTTCGATCTCAGTCATTTCGTCACCAAAACGCTTATTGGTGACGAAGCTTCCCGCGCATCAGCGACAATATAACGCAGACCTACGCCAACTTGAAATTTCAGCAAAACACTATATGTCTAAAGCTTGGGCTTTTCCTAGGCATTTGGCTCCATAGCTACCTGGATGACAGATGTCCGACGTCCCCGACTTTGATCCTTGGATGCCCTGGGCAGGGCGTACCCTTGAAGAGATGTGGCTGCCGTTCGCCGATCCTGATGAACGGCGGATGCGTGATGCAGTGTTCGGCGCTACTCCGGAAATCTTTGAGAAGAGCCTCAGGAAATCAGCCGTAACGCGACACATCACCCGAAGCCAGTGCGCCAATGTCTATGACGCAATCTTGTTCGCGAACTATTCCGGGTCGACGCTGAACAACATGATGACGATCGTGTGGAAGTATGCAGGGCTCGACACCGAAGAGGCAATTTGCACAGCATACGAGGCACTCACAGACCGCCTTCGCAAGTTTCTAGAATATCATGGATGCGTCCCGCACTATTATGCGGTCTTCGAAAATGGGCCGAAGGAAGGATATCACACTCATATTGCCGTCCACATACCTGATCGCATCAGGGCGGAATTCAAGGCGTGGCACGCCAAGAATGCGGCTAGACTCTGTGTGGATCCGAAAACCGTTTCGCGACTGATGCACGTCCACATGCGGCGAAATAATCACATCCGGTCGCAATGGGCCATCTTCAAGTATCTGATGAAAGGACTCGATCCGCAGCTTCGGCGGCGGGAGCTGAAGATGAACCCTCACCTGCTGCGGAAGACGGCCAATTACTATCTTGGTGTGAGACAGCGTGACACGGGATGTCTCGCGATCAGCCGCGTTCATATTGCCCGGGGCCTTCAATCTGCGGCCAGACGCAAGGCGGGGTATGAGAAGCCGTTAGCAATCGACGAAGTATCTTATGAGAGGCGGTACAGTGACTATATGTACCGTAGCCCATCGAACATCGCGATGGCGAGGACGTTCCATAACCTTGCCTGGGAATAACGGCCTCTTTCAACGGAACGGGGGGAAGCGCTTCCCCCCGTTCTTGGTTGGCTGGGTGGCCGCGACGTCGCTATGGGGAGCTGCATGCGGCTCATGACGAAGCCGCCGTGAGGTTGTCCCGTTTGGATGCTCTCGCCCATGCAGCTCATTTGCCATGACGCCTCAAGCGTTGATCGCCCTACATCCGTTTTTGTCACCTCTGTTTTTCGACGAACTGAGAAATAACGGAGGTGGTTCACTGAGAATACAGAGGAAATGTAGAGAAAGCGCTGACGTTTCAGCCTGTTATGGGCAACGGCGGGGCTTTGCGCGATTTTGGACTGATAGGTGCACCCGTTCCAGCAGTGCGAGGAGGCCCCTGTCCTGCTCGGGTAAGCCGCCATCACGAACGATGGTCCCCCGGCCGGGGTAGAAATTCCACTGGTCGATCTTGAGCTGGTACAGGGTCTTGCGCTCGAACATGATCCCGAGGCTGTTGAGGCGGTCGATGGCCTGCACCATTTTGGGCGGGTCATCGGGGAGTGGGGCATCAGTTTGGATGGTGGTCTTGGGCATGGTTTTCTCCTTTAGCCCGCTCCTGCTCAGCATTGGGCCTAGGGGGGCATTGGTGCTGGGGGCTAGAGGGAGTGCTGGTGGTCATGCAGATGTTGGTGGGTGGATGGTGGGTGGATCGATCGGTGATCGAAGGGGGGTATCGCGATATTGTGCGCGAGGTGCAGCCTGAACACCAATGACCTGCGTCGCGTTTGATTTTCCGGACCCATTCGTCGAGCGCGAACGAAAAGAGCCGCTACCGAACGTAGTCGGCAGCGGCTCTATCAAGCGGACCCTCGCGTTTTCCGTTCAGGGTTTGATAACGCCCGCGAGCGCCGGCGGTATATAAAGATTGAGTGGGAACTTGACCTTAGACCGACTGCGCCCCAGCAGCGCAAGCAAGGCGTCGAGTCCCCTCTCGGGTTCAGGCTCGCCATCACCGACCACAATCAATCCGGGGCGAAAATAATAGGTTATGTTACCGATCTTGGCCCATTCGAGATTGACGAAAGTGTATTCAATTTTTAAACCCCTCATGTATTGATCAAATTCGTATCCGGGCGATGTCAGATGGTCCGTTGGAGAACCGACATACTCATAGTATTCTTTTGGTGGTTTGGTCATTATTTATCCATCTCCGCTCTTGAACTGTGTCCAATATTCGATCGCCGCTCCATCAGCCCGCCCCATCCGACAGCCCACTAAGCCAGTCCCGAGCTGCATCCATGGTGACCAGAGTGCGGCGGCCAACCTTCTTGATCTTCAGCTGTCCGGATTCGATTTCCTTGTAGGCGAGTGACCGGCCGATCCCGGCCCAATTACAAAACTGCAGAATTGAGAAGGCGCCATGCCCATTTTCTTCTGCCATATTCAGCCTCCATTTGATGTTGGCTCCGACGATATAGAGGCGGCTTCGCGGATGACTCATCGCGATCGCGATTTTTTTGCTGGGCTTCGAAGCAATTGGGCGGGACCTCTACGCGGAGGCTTCACCTTCGGGCTAAAGCAGGCCGTCGGGGGCGGGCTGGAGCTGCGGCAGCATTGGCCGTCACCCGATAACGGCATCCAGACAATCATCTCGTAGGGTCCTGGATAGGCGCTGCGAACACAGCGCGTCCTCCAAGGCTGGGTGCGGGTGCTCGCATTCGCCATCCCACGCCCGCTCGGCAAGGGCCGGACGAACATCGACAAGATCGCTGTCCACGGCTCCGCTTGGCGCCCGTCGCCTCCTGCATCCGGATTTGACGTAGCGGCGTGGTAGCGCTCGACCGCGATCTGCCTGGAGCGGACGGCGGCGATTTGCCGAGTTTCGTGTCCGGTGGATGGGGGGAAGCATGCGGGCGCGTATCCATCGGGGGACGAAGCAGATTGGCGGCTCCGTGATCGAGCTGGAAGCCCAGGGGCAACGCCTGCTGCTCGACTGCGGCCTGCCTCTGGATGGCGATGCCAATGATGAAGCCGTGCTTCCACCTGTACCCGGCTTCTCAGAGCCGGACCCGTCGCTGCTCGGCGTCGTGATCTCCCACGGCCATCGCGACCATTGGGGATTGCTCGGGCGGGCTCATGCAGGGTTGCCTATCTTCGTGGGCTCGGCCACCGAACGTATTCTGAACGCCTCCGCCTTCTTCATTCGCGACCTGCCGGCCATCTCGGCGGCCGGACACCTCGCGGATGGCCAGCCGCTGCGCATCGGCCCATTCGAAGTCACGCCGCATCTGGTCGACCACTCGGCGTTCGACGCCTATGCGCTGACCGTCGAAGCGGGCGGGCGGCGCCTCTTCTATTCAGGTGACATCCGCAGCCACGGCCGCAAGGGCGCCCTGTTCGAGCGGCTGGTGAGCCGGCCGCCCCAGGGCATCGACGTGATGCTGATGGAGGGATCGAGCCTCGGACGGCTGGATGAAGATGCGCGCTTTCCCACCGAGACCGAGATCGAGGCCGCGCTGACGGACGTTATCCGTCGCACGCCCGGCATGGCGTTGGTGGCCGCATCGGCCCAGAACATCGACCGGGTGGTCTCCATCTTCCGCGCGGCGAAACGCTGCGGGCGCAAGCTGGTGGTCGATCTCTATGCCGCCGAGATGCTGCACGCGACGGGCAGGGACAGCATTCCCCAGACGTCCTGGCCGGAGGTGGCCTTGTTCACCCCGTGGCACCAGCGGGTCAAGGTGAAGAAGGCCGAGCGCTTCGACCTGATCGAGCGGCACAAGAGCGGTCGCTTTTATCCGGAAGACCTTGCTGCGCATCCTGAGCGATACGTGCTGCTGTTCCGGGCAAGCCTGCTCGACGATCTGGTGAAAGCCGGATGCCTTTCGGGCGCCCATGCCATCTGGTCGCAATGGGCCGGCTATCTGAAGGATGAGAAAACCGCCGCGCCTCTCGCGATCCTGAAGGCGCACGGCGTCGGCTTCGAGGTCATCCATACGTCGGGCCACGCCTCCATCCCCGATCTGAAGCGGCTCGCCGCGGCCATCTCGCCGCGCGCCCTCGTGCCGATCCACACCTTCGAGGCGGACCGGTTTCCATACTTGTTCGAGAACGTCGTCGTGCGGCACGACGGCGAATGGTGGGAGGTCTGAATGGCTGGGTTTAGGCGCGGCATCCGCAAGAAGGGCATGATCCATGCCCTTGCGGAGTTGGCGACGAATGACAACTGGTGGCGAGATGTTCTGAAGGACAAGAGCCTCATCATCGGCGTACGGGACGACTACCTCAATGTCTATTGGCGCGGCCAGTCCATCTTCAAGGTGGAGATGAAGCAAGAGCGCATCGTTGCCACAACCCATCCCAAGTATCTGCTGGATCGCGACATTTCCGGCCAGGTAGCGCTCGACACCCAGACCGGCACCTTCGCACTGGATGACCTCGACGCCCTCACCCGCACCTATGTGCCGGGGGAGACGCTGGGCAAGCTGAAGCGGGCTGCGAGCCTGTTCGCAGGGGATGAAAAGGAAGGCGTGCAGGCCATCGTCAATGCCAACCCTCATGTGGTGGACGTGGAGATCGCCTTCCCCGCCGAGGCCGGCAGCCATAGCGTGCCACGCATCGACATCGCGACGTTTAACGAAACGGGCGATGGCGTGAAACTGGTGTTCTGGGAGGCCAAAGTCCTGGGCAATGCGGAGCTGCGCGCGTCGGGCGAAAAGAATGTGGTTCGGCAGATCGAGAATTACAGGAATGTCCTGACCGCCCAGGCCCCGAACGTGATCGACTCCTATGGCGTGATCGCCCGCAATCTCGACGCCATTGCAAAGATGAGCGGCGGTGCCCGGTCAATCGCTCCGGCCGTTAGCAAGGTCGCCGAAGGGGCGTCGCTCACGCTGTCGTCGCCGCCCGACGTGCGCCTCATCGTCTACGGCTTCGACAAAGACCAGCGCGATGGTGCTTGGAAGAAGTTGCTGACGGATAATGCCGAGCATTTCAAAGACATTGAGATCCTGGCCCGCGGCAATCCCGGAGACGTCAGGCTGTAGGGTGCCTTGGCAACGATTGCATTTGCCGCTGCATACGTCGGCCGGAGGCCCCGGCTTAAGGGCTCCCGTGAGCTATACCCCATTGCCCTCACGCGAGGCCGTCTATTGACAGAACTGGCCGGTGAAAGCGCTCTCTTTCCAAAGTGATGGAGAGCGCTCAACCGGCCGGAACTGTGAGATGTGCCGGTGCGGGCGGGCTTCAGGGTTACCCCTTCACCTTGAACTTTGCTCCGCTGTAATGGGCGTCGAAGGCGAACGTGGTCTTGTCCGCCGGCAGGGCGAAGTGGGCCAGCAGATAGGTCTTGAAGGGGGCGCCGGCAAGCTGCCGGTCGATATAGACCGTGAAGCGGTCGTCCCGCACGTTGTAGACCACGCGACCACGCGGCCAATCCTCGTATTCTCCGATAACCTTGAGTTGGCGTTGCAGGGTCGGCCAGAACTCATAGTGGGCCGTGGGCTCGGTCTTGAAGTCTCCGTAGTCCTCCGCCTCCTGCCACGGCGTCTTGCGGGAGGCGAGTTCCGGCCGGCCGCCGCGCATGACGAACCAGAAGATGCCCACGCACGCCGCTGAAGGCTCAGCCCCGTTCTCCCGCACCTCATCCGGGGCTTGGGCGGGCTCGGTCACATGTGCCGTCATGATCTGGCCTCCTTGCTTCAGCGGTAGTTGTCGGCCTTCGGGCTGTGCTGCGGCACGGCGCACAGGCGGTAGAGGATGGGGTCACCGGTCCCCGACATCAGGCCGCCCTTTCTCAGCTGGACGGCGAGGGTGCCGAGATAAAGCGGGGCAATCTCGAACTTGATGCTTCCCCGCTCTCCCTCGGCTTCGCAATCGGTGTCGATCTCGTAGAAATAACCCTGCGCGGAGATGCGGCGGATGCGGCAGTGGGTCTCGTAGAGATGAATCTCGGATTTGGTGATGAGCATCCGGTCCTTGCTGTCCTGGTCATCGCAGCCACCGTCCTGCCCCGATGAATAGAGGCCCGGCTGGATCGGCTCCAGCTGTCGGTTCAGGGCGTAGCCCGGGCTCGGCCACAAAAAGTAGGCCGCGTTCGTGAGCAATATCGAGGCCAGAAGCCCCATCAGAAAGACCATACGGCGCATGACGCGCTCCCCTTGATCGTGAACTCAGCTGGATCGAAGACCGGACCAGAGCCGATCAGGGTTGGCCCGGCTCCATTGGCGCCGCGCCCATCAGCCCCCTCAGCCGCTCCGGCTTCATCACCTTCACCATATTCACGTAAGGGGTCAGGAATTGTGCGAGCTCGGAGAAGCCTCCCGCCTCGAAGGTGACGCGCAGGCTGCCATCCGCCAGCGTTTCCATCTGCTGATCGGGATGCAGGGACTGGTCCCTGAACTCCGGTGCAATCGACGGGTCAAACACCAGTTCAATGGGCTCCGGCTCTTCCTGAAAGAATCCGAATGAGCGTTCCGCATAGGCGCGCAGGCTGAAGCCCTCGGGGCGGCTCGCCCGCTCCTCCAGTTCAGCAACGGCGTCGATGCGGTCCAGCCGGAGCTGGTGGGGCTGGTCGTTATCGGGAAAGCCCACCACCAGATAGTGGGACCGCCCGAAGATCAGCCCATAGGGGACAGCCCGATAGCTCCGCGATGTTTCGTCCCCGACCCTCCGATACCGGATTTCGAGCAACCCGGCGGCCAGGATGGCATGCCGGATGGCCTTCAGGACCTCGGGCTTGCAGAGCTGTGCCGGCCCCGGTGTATGAGCCCAGACCTCGGTTTCCAGATGCAGTTCGACGTCCGCCTCAAGGCGACGGCGGTCTGCCGCGCGCAGGCCGGCGCTGATCTTCCGGTTGAGGCTGTCCAACAAGCTCGCCCGCGCCGGGTCCCGCGCCCGCATGGCCTGGGCGAGATTCCGCAACTCCGCCAATTCCTCGGCCGTGGGCGTGGCGATGAACTGAACCCCCTTGGGGAGATTGGGAAGCCGGAAGCGGACGATCTTGCCCTCATGGATGCGCTCCAGCGGGCCGAACATCTCGGCGACAAGGTTGCGCATGCGCTCCGCCGTGCTCCGGGATACGCCATGCCGGGCGCTGATCTCTTCCAGGCTGAGGCCGGTGGATGAAGCGGCCAGATCCAATGCGAGTTCAAGCGACGCCCGTACCTTGTCGAAACGCATGACGTAAGCCCGCAATTATCCGGTGACCGCCACAGGAGCAAGGCACCACCCAATGATGCAACCTATTGGCGAAGCATGAGCCCGGCAATGCGAGATTCTATCTGAAATCTCGATTATCTGAAAAGCCGATTATTCCGGCGTCCGCTTCCTCCTGCGGATGCCGGAATTGCCGCGCGACCTTCGTCAGCCCCGTTACGCCCGACTGCGCGAACTCATGATCGAGGCGCGCAAGGCGGCCGGGCTGTCACAGGCGGCGGTCGCGGCAAAGCTCGGTCGGCCGCAGTCGTATATCGCCGATATTGAACGCAACGAACGGCGCATCGACGTCATCGAGTATCTGGCGCTCGCCGATGCCATTGGGTTCGATGCGATCGGCATTCTGGAGCAAGTTCGCGCAGAGCCGGGCGAGTGACGAAGAGAGGTGGTCCTTCGTTCCGGCCACCAAGCGTCACCCCTTCTTCGCTGCCAACTCCTTCACATTGCTCTCCGGCACGATGCCCAGCTTCGGAAAGGCGGCTCGGATAGTGTCGGCCACATAGGACGGCGCGAGGTGGGCGTAGTGCTTCTCGGTGATGCGCGTGTCCGCATGCCCGAGTTGCGCGGCGATCACGCCCATGGGTACCCCGGCCATGGCCAAAGTGCTGGCATGGGTGTGGCGGAGCACATGAAAGCCGATAGCCGGCACGATCTTCGCCGCAGCGCAGGCCTCCGCCAGCGGCCGTGTCTGCTGCGCCGGCTTCCAGGGGCCGCCGTCATCGCGCGCGAACACCAGCGCGCTGCCGTCCTTGCCATGGGTCAGGCTGCGGAACAGCGCCGTGGCTTCGTCGGTCAGAACGATGTGACGGGGCTTGCCCCCTTTCGCCTCCCGCACTGCTGCCGTGCGAGCATCGAGATCAATGTCCACCACCTTCAGGCGGGCCAGTTCGCTGTACCGCGCGCCGGTCAGCAGTGCGCCGCGCACCAGCGATCGAAGCGGCTCCGCGCAGGCATTTACCAGCCGGGTGCATTCAGCGGGCTTCAGATAACGGATCACCGGCGCATCCACCGCAGCGAAGGGCTTCACTGCGCGCCATGCTTCGTCACTGCTGATGTGTCGTTCGTGCCAGGCGTGGTTCAGGGCCGCCTTCAACACCGTGAGGATGCGATTTGCGGTGGCGCGTCGCGAACGCACCGCATCCATGTCGTCATGATCCACCGCCCGTGTGGCCCGTTCCTTGGCGGTGCTTTTGGTGCGGACCATCTTGGGTGCGGTGGCGATGCCCCGATGCCAATCTCGGATGCGGCGCGTGGTCAGCTTCGCCAGTTCCACACCGCCGAGCGATGGACGGATGTGGATCTCGATGACCCGGCGGGTGGCATATTCCGATCGGCCGCCCTTGCCCACATAATGGGCGATGTAGTCGTCGCAGGCATCGCCCACGGTGTACGGACCGGCGCTGGCGGAGAGCCCAAGCGCACGGCGCTCCTCCTCCTGGTACCAGTTACGGGCCACTGCCTGGGCCTGGCTGAAGGACAGATGCGCCGCGCCGTCCGCATCCTGCACGTCGTCGGTCGAGCCGAGCGCATGTTCCGTGTAGCGCTTGCGCTCGCCATCCCATCGCCGGGCAAGCCAGCTGCCGCCGCTCTTCTTCCGCCGGTAGCCGAGAGCGAGCCCGCCATCAAGCTGCTTCCAATAGGGCTCGCCTCGTACGGCAAGTCGAGCTCGGGCGGTGCGGGTTTCAAGGGCTGTATCTCGGACGGTGCGGGCCATGGGAAGAATGGGAAGATTTTGGGGAGTAAGTGGAGACGAACGTCAGCGGATTCCCGCGAACGGATACAGCTTAACATATTGCAATTCAACGATCCAGCGTGATCCACCTTGGTCCACCAATGCCCATGCATTCTCCCTCTCACGGCGAAAACAGGGGTTCGAGTCCCCTTGGGAGCGCCAAAGCTCAATAAAATCAATAGCTTATAACCGGGTTAGCCAACCCGGTTAGCCAGTGGGTTAGCCACCCCGTTTCTTGCCCCCCGACACCAGCTTGACCACGGCGCGCATGCCGTCGCGCGCGAGATGCTCCTGCTCGGCCTCGCGCGAGTAGAGTTCGGCGTGCTGAATGTCGGTGTGGCCAAGCGTGTCCATAATCTGGCGCGTAGTGGCGCCGCCTTCCGCCAGCATCTTGCCGAGCGTCTTGCGCAGGCCGTGCAGCGTGTAGCCGGGCGGCAGGCCGGCGGCCTTCGTCCAGTCGGCCATCCGGCCGGTAAGCGACTTGGCGGAGAAGGGCTCGCCGATGGCCGTCTTGAGGATGGTGGGGCCGGACAGGTCCGTGGCGTGCAGCACCTCGCGCAGCATGGGCGTGATATCGAGCACCAGCGGGCGGCCCGTCTTGCCCTGCACCAGGCGGATGCTGTCGCCCTCGATGGCGTCTGGCGTGAGTGACACGACATCGCCCCGCCGGTTGCCCAGCCAGAGCGCCAGCGCATAGGCGAGGCGGGGCGTGGTGCCGATCGGCCAGCGTGTCTCGAATTGCATGCGCGCGGCATCGGGCCAAGCCTTCCAGCCCACATATTCCGGCCGGTGCTTCAGCTTGTAGGACGGATCGGTGTCGATCCACTCTTCGTCGAGCGCCACGAGGATCATGCGGCGGATCACCACCAAGAGGTGGCGCGCCGCGTGAGGGCGGTCGGTCATGTCGGCGATGATGCCCTTCAGGTGGCGCCGCCGGAGATCCGAGACAAGCACATCGCCCCATAGCAGATCGGCCTCCTTCGAGACCTTGCTGCCGAGGAAGAGTTCGGCGATCCGGGATTGCCGTTGCTTCGTTTCCGTCTCAAGCCGGGACCACTCGGGGAGGCTCTTCGGCACCATCTTCCATGCAGCCCGCAGCGAGCGTGGCGTAGCAGCTACTGGCAGTCTGGTGACGGCGGCCTTTGGCTTGGGCGGCGCCGGGCGGCCCTCGACGGCCGCGAGATAGGCCGCTTCGAATGCGGCCTCTCCCGGCTCGCCGGGCAGCGGGATTGTCTTGCCGGCGCGGCGGAAGCGCCAGCGGGTGCGGCCGTGGCGATCCTTGAACGGGCCGGCGTTGGGGTAGCGCTCGCTCATGCCGCAACGCTACCGTGCGGCTCGGCGCGCCTGCAAGGCTTCGTCGATGGCGTTGGGCCGGTGGCTGTCCAGCTCGGTGAAGTGCATGTCGAGCTGCACCCGGTCCCATATGACGCGGCCGTCCACGCGCTTGCCGCGTGGCATGCGGCCGTCGCGCACCATCTCGTCGAACTTGGTGGTGCCGACGCCGATGTAATAGGCGGCCTCCTCGCGGTTGAGACCGCGCGGCGTCCATGGGATGGCCTCATGCCGCGGCATTGTCAGCCCTCCCCCAGCTGCGCGGAGGGCTCGCGGGCAGCGGCGTTGATCCGATTGACCTGCTCGGACACCAATGCAGCGCGCGCGGCGGCAAGCTCTTCCTGCGCCCGGCATAGATCCTCGATGCGGGTGAGCAGGAGCATGCGCGCGGCGCTGGTCTCGCCGGCGGCTTCGTATTCCGTGACGATCGAGAGGGCGCGATCGAAGGGGGTCATCGCAGCACCATGGGGCCGGCGATCTCGGCGACGGCGGTCCAGATGCCGAGGGCGGCCACGATGAAGATGCCCGCCGCGCTGGTGAGGAGGGCGATGGCGCAGAGCTTCCACAGGCCGGTGATGATGAGGTCGAAATCTTCCATGGCGCGCCTCAGCCGAAGGGGATTTCATCGTTGAGATCGTCCGGCGCGGCGCCGTAGCTGCCTTCGTCGGGGGCGGGGGCGCGGTCAGTGGAATCGAGCAGGGTCAGCTCGCCCCGGAAGGGCTTGAGCACCACCTCGGTGACATAGCGGTCTATGCCGGCCCTGTCCGTCCACTTGCGGGTGGCGTTCTTGCCTTCGACGTAGACCTTCGAGCCCTTCTTGAGGAACTTCTCGACCACCTCCACCAGGCGATCGTTGTAGACGACCACCTGGTGCCACTCGGTTTCCTCCCGGCGCTCGCCGGTGGCCTTGTCGCGCCAGCTCTCGGAGGTGGCGAGGGAGAAGCTGGCGATGCGACCGCCGGCCTGGGTGCGCGCGATCCTCGGGTCTTTGCCGAGGTGGCCCACGAGGATGACCTTGTTGACGCCGGCCATGGTCAAAGCTCCAGTGCTGATTCCGGCACGTCGAACAGGCCGAGCGCGCCCTTGAGCGGGACGAAGGGGAGAGGCTTCACGTCCGCCAGCACGAGGCCATAGCGGCCAAAGAACCAAGGCGAGGCGTGGCTGGTCACGCAGTCCACGAGATTGGCGCGGCCGACGATGCCGCCTCGCGGCAGGTCCGGCATGGGCGGGACGGTGAGGCCGAGGCCTGCGGCGAAGTCGCGGCACTCCTCGTATTCGTCGCGCGTCATGCCTTTCGCCGCATGGATGCCAAGCGGGCCGCGGTAGCTGGTCCACCAGTTCCGGTTCTCGACTGGCTTGCCATGGAGGATGCACCACGCCCACGGCTGGCGAATGGAAAGCACCTTCATGGCTCAGACCTTCCACTCCTTGAGGGATTGGTAAGCGGAGATCATCGCGGCCACGTCGCCCTCGGCGAGGGCCTTGGCGGCGCGATCGAGATCCGCGCGCATGCAGGTGAGAGCGAAGATGCCAGCCGGGCCGATCTCGACGTAGGGCGGCATGACCTTGTCGCGGACGCGGGCCATTTCCAGAGGCAGAGACTCGCCGAGGGACATGGGGGATTCGCTCATTTTCAAACCCTCAGAGGCATGACGACCCACAGGGCGCCGGCCTCGGCCGGGTTACGCCACAGCATGGGGTCGCCGGGGGAGGACATGCGCACCTCGACGGCGTCGCCGGGGAGCGAGCGCAGGGCGTCGAGCGCATAGCGGGCGTTGAAGCCGATGGCGTAGCCGTCGGCGATGGCGTCGGGCTCGGCGCTCTCCAGCGCCTCGGCGGCGGCGTTGGCGCCTTCGCCCCGCGCAGAGAGGGACAGGGCGCCGCCTTCCATGGCGAGCTTGACGGAGCGGGCCTTGCCGTCCGCCATGATCATCACCCGCTCAATGGCATCGGCGAGCGCGGCTGGCGGCACCTTGAAGCCCGAGGCGCCCTCCCCCGGCACGACGCGCTGATAGTCCGGGAAGGTGCCGTCGATGAGCTTGCTGGTGAGGGCGATGCCGCCGCCGGAGATGGAGATCCGCGACTTGTCGAGGCTGATCGCCAGCTCTTCCTTGAACTGCCCCCACAGGCCGCGCGCCGTCTTCACCAGCGCGCGGGGCAGAATGACGCCGAGCATGCCCTCGGTGCCGTCCGGCGCGTCCACGTCGCGCAGCGAGAGCACATGGCCGTTGGTGGCGACGGCGCGGAGCTTGTCGGCCTTGCGGTGCAGGTAGACGCCATTGAGGTAATAGCGGGTCTCCTCGGTGGAGATCGCCATTTCGACGGCATCGAGCAGGCCGATGAAGGCCGTGGCGCCGAGCATGAAGCTCGTCTTGCCGCTTTCCACCTGGGGGATGGGCGCCAGCGGCGTGCCGAGGGTGGGGAAGTCCACAGCCGGCATCGTCTGCAGCTTGAAGCGGGCGCGGCCGTATTTCACCACCAGGTCCGTGCCCTCCTCGGCGAGGGTGGCCGTGGCATCCTTCGGCGCCTTCTTCAGCGCGTCGGAAAGGATCTGCGCCGGCGCGGTGATGGCGGCATCCTCTTCCACCTCGGCCGGCACGGTGAGGGTGACGGACAGGTCCAGATCCGTGGAGGTGACCACCAGCTGCCCTTCCCCGCCCGGCGCCTTGCGCGTCTCCACCAGCATGTTGGAGAGGATTGGGATGGTGTTGCGGGCGGGCACGATGGCGGCGGCGCTCTGCAGCGCGGCGGCGAGGGCTTTGGCCGGGATGGTGGCCTTGAGCTTGCCGGAGGCGAGGACGCGCGGGGTCATCGGGCGCCTCCCTTCTTTTCGGCCGGGGCGCGCTCGGGCGGCCACGGAATCGTCCGCAGATCAGCGGCACACGCATCGAACTTTTTCCAAAGCTGCGGCTGCGGAACATCGGGGTGGGGAACCGTGGTAGCCACGAGGCCCCGGAAGACCTCGACCACATCGTCAATCGGCTTCTTGAGGCGGGGCGCGAGCACGATCGAGCGCTTCAGGCCTTCCATCATCTGCCGCAGGAGAGCCGGAGAGGCGCCAGCGGTCAGGTCGGCAAGCGTATCCAGTGCGTCGTCCGGGAACTCGAACGGCAGCGAATAGCGCTTCAGGATGGCATAACGCTCCTCGCTGCCCGGCAGATCGACAGAGATCTGCATCCCGAAGCGGCGCCACATAGCCGTATCGAGATCCTCTTTGCGGTTGGTCGCCGCGAGCAGAATTCCCTCGAAGCCCTCCACCCGCGTCAGGAGGGTGGTGAG
The DNA here is from genome assembly GCA_023442085.1 of Pseudomonadota bacterium. Lineage (GTDB taxonomy): Bacteria > Pseudomonadota > Alphaproteobacteria > Rhizobiales > Xanthobacteraceae > Xanthobacter. The sequence goes on from JAEZMT010000340.1 coordinate 34,113, forward strand.
CGTCAGGTTCCGATCCTTATCGGTCCCATGCTCGCTACTGGACCTTTTGCTGCCGAGCGAATCGAACTCGTCAAGGAAGAGAACGCACCCGTTCTTGATCTTGTCGATTGCGTCGAACAACTGGCCGATGTTGTTCGCGCTTTCATTCATGTACTTGGATGTCATGCGGTCAGCCTGGACCGTGACCAGAGGTAGACCGAGCCGTGCAGCGAGATGATGCGCGAGCGTCGTCTTGCCGGTGCCCGGCGGGCCATAAAGGAGCGCTGTGGAGCGCGGCTTGAGGCCGACGCTTTCCAGATCCGGGCGTGCCCGGATCTCGGTGAGCCATTCATAGATGGCGTAGCGCGGGCCGGGCGCGAGGATCGGCTCCTCGGCATCGCGGGGCAGCAAGATGGTGGCGAACTTTTCCACCTGATCGAGGCCGGCGGAAATATCCGGCTTGCGGGTGCGGGCGGGCTCGCTCACGGCTGGCCCTCCCCGTTGCCCTTGCGGGGCTTAGCCGGCGCCTTGGCGCCGCGCTTGGTGGCGCCCTTGGGTGCGCGCTTGGCGGCTTCCCGAGCGGCGGCCGTTTCGGCCTGCTTGCGCGCCTTCTCCGCCTGCTTGCGCCTGTTGCGCGTCACCAGATCGTCCAGCCGCTCTGCGGCGTCGCCTTCCGGCTGAGGCGCGGGCGGCGCGTAGGGGTTCTTCCACGGCTCGTCGGGCTCGGGCTCCTCGAAGGTGGAGGGGTGCTCGTCCGGGTCCGCCGGATCTCGCGCGTCTTGCGGCTCATCGAAGGGCAGGCCCTCCTGATCGGGGTCCACCTCACTGTCGTCGGCGCCCGGAGCCTCGGCCGCAGCGCCGCCGTCATCGTCCCGCCTGTCTCCCTTGCCTGCCTTCTTGGACTTGCGGCGCCACGCCTCGGGAATGTCCATGCCGTCCGAGCCGGAGGCGGCGCAGAAGCCTTCATCCCAAGCGGCGCGGCGCGGATCGCCGGCCGTGTAGGGATTGTCGATGATGCGCACGCCAGCGCGGAACGCCTCTCCGCCCTCCTCGCGCGCCTCCTCGACGGTGCGCATGACCTCCTCGGCATGGGCCGGGGGCTCGGGCGCCGGCTCGGCGTTGGGCTCCTCCTTCATGAGGCGCTCGCGGGCTGCGTCGCCCAGCGGCGTGCCATCGAGGAGGCCGGCGCTGGCGCGGTAGAGATCGAGGAGCACGCGCTCGGCCCGCCGCTCGGCCGGTGTCATGCGCCGCTCGGCGATGATCTTCGTGATCGTCTTGACGTCGAAGCCGGCGGACTTCGCCTCCGCCTTCACATCCTTGATATCGTCGGCGATGGACCGCTTCTCTTCCTCGAGCCGCTCGATGCGCTCGATGTAGGAGAGGAGGCGCCCGTTATCGATCGCGCTCATGCGACGCTCCTGAGGCTGGCGGGGAGGTGGAGGCGCAGCTCGGCCACGAAGGCCTCTTCCGCCTTCGGCCAAGGCAGGGCGCGGATGCGTGTGCCGATGGGCAGCATCGGCCCGCCGGGCGGGGTGAATCCGCCGCGCGGCATCAGATCGCGCCACTCGGTGATGAAGGCGCGCCAGTCGGCCGCGCGCAGGGCCTCGGCCACCTCGCGCGGCGGGGGCCAAGGGAGCCCGGCGGCGGCATGGATGGCGGCGTCGTGCATCTCGACAATGCCGGCCAGCACCTCGCGCCCGTTGAGCACGGCAAGGGCTTCCTTGAGCGGCGAGGAGATATCGCCGAGATAAGCCTCGTGCGCATCGTGCAGCAGGCCGTAGAGCCGCATGTGCGGCGGCAGCTGGGAGGCCACCAGCACCGAATGCTGGGCGACCGAATAGAAGGTGTGGCCGGCGCCGACGAAGCGGCACAGGCGGGCGAGGTGGGCCGCGATATCGCGGAAGTCCACATCCGCCGGGCTCGGGTCCAGCAGGCGCCAGCTGCGCCCGGACGCGGTGGTCACGAAGATGTCGCGGGTGGGCGCCGCAGGCGCGCGTTGGGCCATCGGTCAGATGCTCCGCAGGAGGGCGATGAGAAGCGCGGCGAGAACCCCGCCGGCGAGGAAGACGGGCGCGAGGCGCACCTCGGCGCGGGGCGGATCGCCGAAGCCGATGGGGGCGCGGCGGGCGCCAGCCCTTTCCAGACGGCGGGCGACGGCGCGGGCCTCGGCCTCGGAGCGGACGGCGCCCCGATAGGAGAGGCGCGTGTAGGCGAGCGGGGTGATACCGCTGCCGGGCGGCGGGCGGCGCAGGCCGCCGTCAATGGGAGGGCCGGCGGGCATGTCAGAGCCCCCCCTCTTTGCGGCCCAGCACGTCGATCAGGCGGAACAGGGCGAGGCCGACGACGATGCCGAAGAGCAGGCCGAGGAAGAAGCCGGCGGAGAAGGTCTCAGCCATGGGCTGCGCCCTCCGAAACCTCGATGATGCCGACGATGGGAAGATGCGAACGCCCGGGGCGAGGCGTCTCCATTTCGTCCAAAAGCGCTTTGATGCGCGCAAGCGTCTCTTTGAGGTGGTCAGCCCACAGCATCGAGGATGCGTTCTCGACGCAATCCACCAATTCCATCTGGATCTTCAAAAGATCGCGGAATGTGAGAAAGAGGGGCGGCGCCTGCTCGTTATCAGCCATGGCCCACCTCGCCGAGCGGGCCGAGGCGCTTGCGGGCGGCGGGGCCGAGATCGCGGAGCTGGTCGGGGGTCCAGCCGATGCGGGTCAGCTCGTCTTCGGTGGCCGAGCCGGTGAAGGCCGCCAGCTCGCGCATGTCCTCGGCGAGGGCGGCGACAAGATCGCACGCGGTGCGCGGCGGGCGCGTCGCGCTGTGCGGAAGGGTCGGTCGGGGGGTGGGCATGGGTGCGTCCTCTCTTGGAGGATCGCATTTCGTCCATATTGGGCAAATCAAGTCAAGCGGCGTCTGCCCGTATTGGACGTTTTTGACCGAGGTGGTCCGCTTTATCATCTGCTGCGCGTGCGCAGCTGGCTATGCGCGGCAAGCGGGTGGCGCGGTTCACGCTCGTGTGAATTGGGGGTGCGGAACATGAACAACGGGTCGCCGGCAGCGGGCTTCTTGATCCTGTTTTTGATGCTGGCGATTGGGTTGCTGCTTTACTTCATCCCGGCGATCATCGCCCACAGAAGAGGCCACGCGCAGGTGGTCGCAATCTTCTTTCTCAATTTGCTCGCCGGCTGGTCGTTCATTGGCTGGTTGGCGGCGCTGATCTGGGCGCTTACAAACCCCTCTGTGGTCTCTTCCGCCCCGGTTGGGGGCCGTGCAAGCTTCAGCCCTTCTAGCGAACCTGTATCAGGCACCAAGACTTGCCCACGTTGCGCGGAAACTGTGAAAGCCGCCGCCCAGGTCTGCCGCTTCTGCGGGCATGAATTTCCGCCGACCCCGCGAGCCGGCTGGCAGGGTGGCGACAGGATATTCGAGGGGGCCGAAAACTCTGATTGGGCTGCGATCAAGAGGGAAATCCCTCGATCAGACACCAAATAGGTCGTTCATCGTTAGAACGCGATGCACTGAGACGACATACTGCATTGGGATTTCAAGCACTGCAGACGGGTTCAGCTGCTGGAGCACAATCGCGCTTGGGGTGCGCCGCTTCAAAATCTTGATATATCCTTGGCCCGGATCGCCATCAAAGTGCTTCGTCTGTACAATGACGCTGTCACCGATTGACGGCCGCTGCTCAGGGTCCACAAACCGCAGGTCGCCGGGGCTGTGCAACGGGACCATGGATTCGCCCACGACAAAGATGGCGTAAGCGTTCATCTGCTTGGCGAGCGCGGGCGGACGCCTGACGTAGTCCACCACCTCGTGCTCCATACGGAAGCCGTCCACCTTTCGGATGACCGCGCCGCCAGCGGTGCCAAGCACCGGAAGGTTGCGAACAAACGAGGACGTGGCGGGAATTTCTATGTCGGCCGGCTCGACTGTGGAGGCCGGTATGGACGCGATCTCGACAAGCGAAACGACAGGATCGGGCGGAGGCGGCTCTTCAGCACTTGGCAACATCAGATCGCTGGGGGCAACATTCAGGGGCGGCGCGAGGCGGTACATCCACTCGACCGTCAGGCGCCTTTCCCCCTTCTCCAGCTTCGATATCTGCGAGGAGGTGGTGTTCGCGGCCTCGGCGAGCGCCTCTTGAGACATGCCGAGGCGATCCCGCAGCTCAAAGATGCGGTTCGGCCGTTCCAACTGCTTGGCTTTGCGTCCCATGGCGATGTTATGTCCGCACTGGACGGAAGGCGCCACGCCCAAAGTGGATAGATGGCATTGACTAATTTCGTCCAATATGGGCAGATTGATCCGCGATGGATCACTTTCAGCCCAAATTTGAGGCTTGGCGCGAAGCACAAGGCCTCACCTACGAGCGCCTAGGATCGCTCCTCGGCTGCTCTGGCGTCACCGCCCGCCGCATCGCGCTTGGCATTCGCCAGCCCGATGCTGTCACGGCTGACAGAATCGTCTCGGTCACGGGTGGCGAGGTGAGTGTCCTCGACCTCCATGCGGCCCGACTTGCCTATGAGCGCGCGAGCACGCCGGAGATCAGCGAGGGCGGCGGCGAGGCCGGAGGTGGTGAGGGTGCATCGGGGCATGGCCCCAACGTGGCGGCTGATACCGCCGCCGTCACCGCGAATGACGCGGGAGGTTTCGCATGAGCAATGATCGCGGTCTGCCGCCGGGCTATTTCGATTTTCGGCCGTTCTTCAGCCTGAATGAGCCGGGTCGCGTTGCGCGTGATCCATCAGCCCTGCCCTTGTGGCGGGGTATGGCGATGGACATGGGCGATCATCTGGTCGCACAGGCGCCCGAAGCTCTCCAGCATGGCGTTTGCGGCGGCCTCCCGGCCCGGCGGTGCCTCCTCTGCCGTCTTGCTGATCACCTTCTCCGCGTTCTCCATCACCTGCGCGGTAAAGCCTGCCGGCGCGGGCGCGAGGGTGGCGACATGGGCCATCAACGTCATGAGGACGGTCTCGACGGTCATCAACCGGCCGAGCATCTCGGCCTCCGAAATCCCGCCGCGCTCGCTGTCCGCGCTCTCCCCCATGACTTCTTCTCCTCAATCTCTCGTTCCACGCGCAATGAAGCACAGCACCGGCGTGGCGGCGAGGGTGGGGGTTTCGCATGAGCGAGCGTGACGACACGAATCCCGCGCCGGATGCGCCGAAGTTCCGGGCCTCCATCATCCGCCTCTTCAACGGTGACGAAGGGCTGGCGGACCTAGCCCTTCGTTCGTTCGGCCCGAAGCCCGTCGAACAGGCGCCGCAGCTCGGCGATGGCGGTGGCGATGGCGCCGAAGCTCTGGAGCGCGGCGAGAGCGGCGGGCAGTCAGTTCTTTCGATTAGCTCTGTCCCACGCGACACGTTCGAAGAGTGCATCGACGGCGTTGCGCGCCGAGCGAAACCCCGCAGCCTCATCCTCCATGGGAATGCGCTCGGTTTCAAATGTCTTGATTGCTTGGATGGCGGCAGTCCAGGCCGGCTCAAGCTCCTCGGGCGCGGCCTTGCCCAGCGCTTTCACCGCCTCGTCCAACGCTGCCAAAAGGCCTGCCGCCATGCACGCATGGCCGATGCCTTTTTTGGGAATGTCGATCACCCATTGCTTTTTGGGAAGCTCGGTCAAAGTTCGTCTCCGTGCGCTGAGGGCGCGGGGATGGAAAGGGGCGGGTCGGATGCAACGACTCGCCCCTGCAATCCTACCGGGAGGGCTTGAGAATGGACAAGCTCGCCCGCCCGCACCGGGAGGCGGACTATCTGGCGCTCAAGGGCGCCACGCGGCGGCTGGTCGAGGCTTGCGGCGGGGTGGAGAGCGCGGCGGCGGCGACCCGTACCGGCTTTCAGGCCCTCTCGAAGTATGGCCGGCCGCAGGAACCCTTCTTCGCGCCCATCGACGTGGTGGCGGACCTTGAGGCCGACGCGGACGTGCCGCTGGTGACACGCGCGCTCGCCGCGCTGTGCGGCCATGTGCTGGTGCCCCTGCCCCGCCCGGAGCCGGGCGCGGGCCGCTGGTATCGGCACATTTCCGAGGTGGCGCAGGACGCCGGCGCCGTGGTGGCGCGCCTCGGCGAGGCCTTGGCGGATGACGGGGAAGTCTCCCGCACCGAGGCGCGGGCACTGGCCCTGCGCGAGCATGTGCGCCACGCCATCAAGGAACTGGCGGCGCTGGACCTTGCCCTTGAGCGGTTGGAGAAGGGGGACGGCAATGCGGCGTGAGCCCTGCTATGCCCGGCGCGCCGTGGCGCCCATCGAGCGTGTCGTCTGGCGCATCCGCACCCTGCATCCCTTCCGCCCGCTGGTGCTGGTGGACGGCCAGCGCCCGCCCCTGACGCTCGACCGCGTGGAAGACGTGACGCTGGCCCGCGTGCGCTTTCTTGAGCGTGAGCGGGTGGCGGCGTGAGCGCGGACGGCTGGCCGTTCGGCGCGCTTTCCATGTTCGGCTATGACGTGATCGTGGCCGATCCGCCGTGGGACTTCGCGCTCTATTCCGAGGCGGGCGAGGCGAAGTCCGCCAAGGCGCACTATGCCACCATGCCGCTCGATGCCATCGCCGCGCTGCGCGTGGGCGACCTCGCACGGGGCGACTGCCTGCTGCTGCTGTGGTGCTGCGAATGGGTGCCGCCGGCGGGGCGGCAGGCCGTGCTCGACGCTTGGGGCTTCACCTACAAGACGAGCCTCGTGTGGCGGAAGACGACCGCCAGCGGGAAGGTGCGCATGGGACCGGGCTACCGGGCGCGCACCATGCACGAACCCATCCTGCTCGCCACCATGGGCAACCCGCGCCACCGCCCCTTTCCCTCGGTGATCGACGGGCTGGCGCGCGAGCATTCGCGCAAGCCCGAAGAGTTCTACGCCGCCGTCGATGCCTGCTGCCCCAACACCCGCCGCGCGGACCTCTTCGCGCGTCAGGTGCGGCCGGGCTGGGAAGGGTTCGGCAATGAGCTGGGGAAGTTCGAGGCGGGGGTGGTGGCGTGAATGCCCGTGCCTATTACAACGAGATCGAGCCCTTCGCCGCCCATTGGCTCCGAAACCTCATCGCGGCCGGGCACATCGCCCCCGGCGATGTTGACGAGCGCTCAATTGTCGATGTTCGACCTTCTGACCTTGCCGGCTACACCCAGTGCCATTTCTTTGCCGGCATCGGCGGATGGTCGCTTGCCTTGCGTCTCGCCGGCTGGCCCGATGACCGCCTCGTCTGGACCGGCTCCTGTCCCTGCCAGCCCCATTCTGCCGCCGCCAATGAGCGGAAGCGTGGGTTTGATGACCCCCGCGATCTCTGGCCCGTCTGGTTCCGTCTCATCCAGTCCGTCCGCCCTGACGCAGTCTTTGGCGAGCAGGTTGACGACAGCACTGCCTGGATCGACCGAACGGCTGCTGACTTGGAGCAGGAGGACTTTGCCTTCGGGGCGGTCGATCTTCCGGCTTGTTCCGTCGATGCGCCCCACGAGCGAATGCGCACTTTCTTTGTGGCCGACGCCCACGGTGCAGGATGCCGAAAACAAGGCCGGGCCGTCGCAATGGGTCCGGAACACATGGGCTTTGAACGTCCAGGTGGTGGCTCATTCTTTGGGAGTGACTTCACGACCGGAGAGCTTGGACGACATCGGCGGGTTGGCGCCGGGGTTCGCCTGCTGGCTCATGGGGTACCCGGCCGAGTGGGACGCCTGCGCGCCTACGGAAACGCGATCGTCCCGCAAGTCGCGGCGGAGTTCATCCGCGCCTACCTTGAAGTGAGAGCGGCATGACCACCCTAGATGCCGCCGTCGCCTATGGCCGTCTCGGCTACCGCGTCTTCCCTTGCGATCCGCACCCGGAAAAGCCCCGCTCCAAGCGCCCGCTGGTGGTGGCGGACAAGGATGCGGACGGCAAGCCCATCGAGGGCACCGGCTGGCCCGCGAAGGCCACCACCAATGAGGCGCAGATCCGCGACTGGTGGCGGCGCTGGCCCAATGCGCTGATCGGCATGGCGCCGGGCTGGGCGGGGGGCTATGTGGTGGACCTCGACCCGAAAGGCGAGAGTGTCGAGGCCGTGGAAGCGCGCCTTGCCGAGGCCATCGGCGGGCCGCTGCCGGCCGGGCCGCGCACCATCACGCAATCGGGCGGGCGGCATGTGTGGTTCCGCCGGCCGGAAGGCGCGCACTGGCCCAATGACCCGCCGGGGCTGAAGAACATCGATATCCGCTGCGATGCCGGCTACGTCATCCTGCCCCCCAGCATCATGGGCAACGGCAATGCCTATCGCTGGGAGGGCGAGCCCTTCGACCCCGCGACGGCGCCGGAGGTGCCCCCGGCCCTTCTGGCGCTGATCGCCAACCGGAAGGCGGGCAAGCGCGAGGCCGGAAAGCACGAAGGTGGCCCGGCCGACATGCCGGAGCCGCAGGAGAGCGGGCCGGCGCGGGCGCTGTCCTCCGACCGTCCCGGGGAGGTGGCGAAGCGCAACTATGCCCGCAAGGCGCTGGACCGCATCGCCGCCGATCTGGCTCGGGCGGCGGAAGGCACGCGCGGCACCGAGCTTTATGCGGCGGCCTGCGCGCTCGGCCGCTTCATCGCCGCCGGCGCCATTTCCGAGCGCGAGGCGCTGGCCGCGCTGGAGGACGGCGCGGAAGCCTGCGGGCTGGTGCAGGCGGACGGGCGCCCCCGCGTGCTGCGCGAGATCCGGCGCGGGCTCGGTGTCGGCCGGGCCGATGCGGCGGATGTGGTGGCGCGCCTGGACGATATCGCCCGCGAGGCGGAGAGCCGGCGGCGGCCCTCGGGTGGCGGCGACTATCCGCCCGAAGCGCCCTTGCCCGATGGCGCCATCCCGGAACCCTCCCGGCGAGGCACAGCTGGGCCGGCGCACGCCTCGGGTGGTGATGAGGCGGACGGGAGCGAGCCCGATTCGAGTGAGCCGGCGGGGGATGGCGAGGGCGGTGATGACGGCCCTTCGGATGGTGCCGCGCCGGGCACGGACATGGACGTGGTGGCCGCCTGCGCCCGCCTCGACCACTCCGACACGGACAATGCCAAGCGCTTCGTGGCGCACTTCGGCCGCGATCTGACCGTGCTGGAGACCGAGGGCATCATCAACACGGACTATTTCACCTGGGCAGGCACCCATTGGGACATGGCGGGCGGCAACGATGCTGCCGTGCGCCTCGCCAAGCAGGTGGGCGGGCTGATCGGCCTGGAGGCGGACTTCCTGGCCGCCACGCCCCACGAGCTGCGCGCCATGGAGGACGCCGACCAAGCCGAACAGGATCTCGCCCGGCTGGAGAAATCCGCCGACAGCTGGACCGAGGGCGACAAGGCCCACGCCAAGCGCCTGCAGCGGGTGATCGACGCCGGCGCCGAGGCGTGGGCCGCCCTCGACAAGCGCAAGGTGGCGCGGCGCAAGTTCGGCGTCTCTTCGAAGAACAAGCCGCGCATCAACGCGCTGAAGGATCTGGCGGCCTGCGACCAGACGCGCAAGCCCGAGGGCTTCAACGCGGACCCGCGCGCCTTCGCCTGCCTGACGCACACCATCCGGTTCGGCCGCAAGGCCGATCCGGAATGCCCGGACCCTGACGCGGTGCGCCTCGTGCCCTTCGTTGAGGCGGTGAAGGGGCACAGGCGCGAGGACTTCATCACCAAGGTGCTGCCTGTCGCCTATGACAAGGATGCCAAGGCGCCCCGCTTCGAGGCCTTCATGGCGCGCTTCCAGCCCGATGAGGCCACGCGCAAATGCGTGCAGACGGGGGCCGGGCTGGGGCTGCTCGGCCTGCCGGTGCAGAAGGTGTTCTTCCACTACGGCAACGGCGCCAACGGCAAGAGCGTGTTCCTGGAGACGCTGGTGCGCGTGTTCGGCGCCCTCGCCTCCTCCCTGCCCACCGAGGCCATCATCGGCACCAACGACAAGCAGGGCGGCGCGGCATCGCCGGAGCTGGCGCGGCTTTATGGCGTGCGCTTCGTGCGTATCCTCGAATTGCCGGCGAACGCGCCGCTGAAGGAAGAGATCATCAAGAAGCTAACGGGCGGAGAGGCCATCCCGGTGCGCAACCTGTTCAAGGGCTTCTTTGAGTTCCAGCCGGTGTTCATCGCTCATATGTCGGGCAACGGCTATCCCCGCATCGACGGCACGGACAACGGCATCTGGCGGCGCATCGCGGTGATCCACTGGCCGGTGACGTTGACCGAGGAGGAGCAGCGCGACTTCGAGGAGGTGGTGGGCGAGCTGGTGGCCGAAGGCCCGGGCATCCTCAACTGGCTCATCGAGGGCGCCCTCACCTATCTGCGCGAGGGGCTGGTGATCCCGGCCTCCGTCCGCGCGGCGACGCAGGAATATCGCGACGAGATGGACGTGGTGGGGCTGTTCCACCAGGACTGTGTCGAGCGCGCGGACGGCGAGCATGTGACCGCGCGGGCGATGTATGTCGCCTATTCGACGTGGTCGGTGGAGAACGGCCGAAAGCCGGTCAGCGAGACCAAGTTCGGCCGGGACATGAAGCGCAAGCAGGCCTACGGGCGCATCAGCAACGGCATGCAAGTCTATCGCGACTGCCGCCTACACAACGTCCCTCAACGCTCTGACGTGCCCCGCAGCCCCTACGACGAGGACTAGGGGCATCATGACCCGTCGAGAATGACGGGTCATGATGGGTTGATGATGGGTCAGTGCAGAACCCATCATGCAATAATCACACGCCGTTTCAGGGGCTTATCGTGGCCATGATGGGTCATGATGGGTTTGCGCCCGCGTATACAATACGGAGGGGGTTAAGGGGCGCCAAAGCGAATGCACAAAAAAACATACATATGCGTGTACAAAACCCATCATGACCCATCATTCTGCGTTTAATATATTGATTTATAACGAAATTATCCCATGATGAGTTGATCTATAACCCATCATGAAGTCATCATAACTCATCATTGGAGGGTTGGATGGACCGGGTAGACATCGAAGCCCTGGTGGATTGGGCCTATCGGGTGCAGTGCGTGGACCGGGTGGTGGGGGCGGTGAACCGGCGCGGCCCGTCCGGCATGCGTTCGGGGACCAATGTGATGGTGACCGTCGCCGTGCTGGGCACGAAGATTGACCGCTCCCCCGCCTTCCTCGCCGACATGGGGGCGACGGCGCAGGACGATGCGTTTGTGATCCACGATGCCGTCATGCGCCTGCCGTCCGAGGCGTTCGGGCTCGTGGTCGCCCACGCCAAGGGAGGCAGTCGGCCGCCGTGGCACGGGTTCGATGCGGAGAAGCTGGTGGCGGATACCGACAAGCGAGGCCGGGTGCGCGTCATGCTGGGCACGGATCGGCGTCCCGTCGCCTGCTGCCTGCGCCACCGGGTTGACCCCGCCTTGGTGGAGTTCAGCCGGGCGCAGTACATCGTCTGGTGGGAGGCCTTGTCCGCCCTCGCCGAAGAGCTTCGGGGCCAGCTGGTGGACAGCGATCCCCTGCCCCCCTCCGCTGCGCGCGAGCCCTGGCTGCTGCCGCCTCTCGTCTATGTCGAGGAGCGTTTCGGAATGCCGCTTGACACTGCGACGAAAATTTGACTACCTTCATCCACACATAAACAGCTTTACCGAGCCCCGCCGGCCCCGCCGCGCGGGGCTTTTGCTTGGCGCTTACTGTACTGAATAAGCGCAAAACCCTGTCCCCACGGGCCTTTCCACCCCCCTTTCCGGGTCCTTCCCCCACCCAAACGTATACGGGCGGACAGGGCGCGGGGGGGCTCCAGCGGGGTGGTGATTTGGGAAGGCTGAAGTTCACGCCGGAGGGTGAAGTTTCGTGAAAACGATCATCACCAAGGGTGAATTTGCGAAGCTGAAGGGGCGGGCGCCCTCGGCCATCTCCAACTGGATCGCGGACGGACGCATCACGCCGGCGGCGCTGGTGGGGTCCGGCGTGCGGGCGCGGATCTGGGTCGAGCAGGCGGAGCGCGATCTCGCGCGCAACCTCGACCCGTCGCAACAGATCGCGCAGGACCGGCCGGTGTCGATGACGGCGCCGTCCGGTGGAGCGGGTGCAGCGGCGCCGGACGCCTCCCCGGCGCCGCTGCCAGCCCCGGCCGAAGACGAGGATCTGCGGCGGCGGCGGCGGGCGGACGCGGAGAGCGCCGAGCACCAGGCCGAGCTGCTGCGCATGAAGCGCGAGCGCGAGGCCGGGCGCTGGGTGGAGGCGGCGGACGCGCAGAAGCGCTTCAGCGCCGAGCTGGTCAAGTTCGTGACCGAGGTGGAGACGTGGGCGGCGCAGAAGCTGGCCCGCGCGCTGGCGGAAAAGCACGGGCTCGACTGGCGCACCGTGTCGGCGGATGTGCGGGCGTCATGGCGGGAGTTCCGGGGGGAGAAGGCGGACGCGGCAGGGACCGCGCGCGGAAGCCGCGACGGGCGCGGCGACGATGACGGAGACGGGGCGCCAGCCGCGCTCCTGTGAGGGCTGGGCATGTCGTTCCTGGTGGACCCCGACGACCTCGTCGCCTCGGTGTTCGCCACGGTTCTGCGTCCGCCGCCGCCGCCGGACCTCAATGCCTGGGCGGAAGAGAACATCGCCTTCGGCCGGGAGAGCCCTTTCCCCGGCCGCTACAGCCGCAAGACGCTGCCGCTGGCGGAGCGCATCCTCGAAGTGCTCGGGCCGGACCATCCGGCCCGCGTGGTGACGCTGATGGGCTCGGCGCAGGTGGTGAAGACGACCATCGGCCAGATCTTCGTCGCGGGCTGCATGGATCTCGATCCGTGCGACATGCTGTATGTCCACCCCTCGCACGACAACGCGCTTCGGTGGGCGCGCGGCAAGTGGCGCCAGATGCGCAACCAGTCGGATGCGCTCAAGCGGGTGTTCGGCGGGGAGAAGTCCCGCGACGGCACGGACAACATGCTCTACCAGGAGCGCCGCGACGGGCGGGGCTCCCTGCTCATCACGGGCGCCAACAGCCCGGCATCGCTGTCGATGATCACCGTGTCGCGGCAGGTGCAGGACGATCTGGCGAAGTGGGAGCCGAACGCCGGCGGCGATCCGGAGTGGCAGGCCGATTCGCGCTCGGCGAGCTTCGACCAGGCGAAGATCCTGAAGCTCTCGACGCCGCTGTTCGCGAAGACGTGCCGCATCACGCGGGCCTATCGCGCCGGGACGCAGGAGCGCTGGCACGTCCCCTGCCCGCACTGCGGGCACGAGCAGCCGCTGGTGTGGGAGAACTTCCTCCCCTCCATCGAGGCGGAGCGGCCGGAGGCGGCGCACTTCACCTGCGTCGCGTGCGGGTGCGCCATCGAGCACCGGCACAAGAGCGAGATCGTGGCGCGGGGCCGGTGGGTGGCGGACAACCCCTCGGCCCGCCAGCCTTCGTTCCATGTGTGGCGGGCCTATTCCCCGGCGCGCGACTGGGCATCGATCGCCGAGGACTGGCTGCGCGCCCACGGCGACCCGCACGCCGAACAGACGTTCTTCAACGATGTGCTGGGCCTGCCCTACGACCGCGCCGCCGAGGCGCCGCCGTGGGAGGAGATCCGCGACCGGGCGAACGCGGGCGATCTGGAGCGCGGGCGGGTGCCAGTGGGCGGGCTGCTCATGGTGGCCGGCGTGGACTGTCAAGGCGACCGCGTGGAAGTTCACGTCAAGGCCATGGGCGAGCACCTGCGGCGCTGGACGGTGGATTACCTCGTGATCCCCCACCACATCGCAACGGTGGAGGCGCAGGCCGAGCTGGACAAGCTGCTGGCGCAGACGTGGCCCGACAGGTTCGGGCGCCGCCGCGCGCTGGACATGCTGGCCATCGACGGCAACGCCTACACCCGCGACGTGTTCATGTGGGCCAAGAAGCACCCGTGGACCAAGGTCATCGTGGTGCGCGGCGCCAAGAGCGATCTCGCCCCGCCGCTGGCGCTGGTGAAGAACGAACGCAAGGCGGACGGCGCCGTCCAGAAGACGCAGAAGCGCTTCTTCAACGTGGGCGTATCGGGCCTCAAGAGCGGGCTCTACGAGCACCTGAAGAAGCCGGACCCGCTGGCGCGGGGCTATTGCGGCTATCCCAAGGGCCTCGGAGACGAGTTCTTCCGCCAGCTCACCGCCGAGGTGCGGGTGATCCAGAAAGACCGCTGGGGCGTGCCGCAGGCGTTCTGGCGGGTGGATCACGACCGCAACGAGGTGCTGGACACCGAGAACTATGCCGAGGCCGCTGCCATCCGCTGCGGCTGGTATTCGCGGCTCCCCGAGGAATGGGAGCGCCTGCGGCTGGAGCTGGAGCGGCTGGAAGAGCAGCCCCAGCCTGACCTCTTCGACCCGGCGGCGCCGATGGCCGGCGCCATTCCCGCTCACCCCGCTGCGCCAGCGCCAGACCCGGCGCCGGCGCCGCCGCCCTCCTTCTTCCGCCCCCGCGAAAGCGGCGGGTGGTTCAATCGGGACTGACCGATGGCCTACACGCAGGACGATATCGACCGCCTGAAGCGGGCCATCGCGCTCGGCGTGCGCCGGGTGAAGTATGCGGACGGCCGCGAGCACGAGTACGATTCCCTCTCCGCCATGAAGGAGCGCCTGCGCGACATGCAGGCGGAGGTGAACCCGGCCGGCGCGCAGGTGTCCCGCGTGGTCACCATCACGAACGGCCGGGACTGGTGAGCCGATGAACACGCTCGATCGCGTCATCGGCTTCTTCGCCCCCCGCACGGCGCTGGATCGCGCCCGTGCCCGCGCCGCGCTCTCCCTCGTGGAGGGCGTGCGCGGCTATGACGGCGCCCGCGTCGGCCGGCGCGGCAATGGCCGCTCGCCCTCCACCTCGGCCAATGCCGAGATCGGGCCGGCGCAGGTGCGGCTGCGCAACCGGGTGCGCGACCTGGTGCGCAACAACGCCCATGCGGCGCGCATCGTGGACGTGCTCGCCGCCCATGTGGTGGGAACGGGCATCGTGCCCGTCTCGCGCACCGGAGACCCCGCGCTCGACAGGCGCGTCAACGACCTGTGGGCGGCATGGTCCGATCAGTGCGACGCCGACGAGCAGCTGGACTTCTACGGGCTCCAGACGCTGGCGGTGCGCGGCATGGTGGAGGCGGGCGAGGCGCTATGCCGGTTCCGGCCGCGCCGCCTCGACGACAATCTGCCCGTGCCGTTGCAGCTGCAGCTGCTGGAGGCCGACCATATCGACACCACGCGCCACGCGGTGCTTGCCTCCGGACGCGATGTGCTGGGGGTGCGCTTCGATGCCCTCGGCAAGCGGCAGGCCTACTGGCTGTTCCGGGACCACCCGGGCGACCTGGTGGCCACGGCGGCCCTGAGCGTTCCGGTTCCGGCGGGCGAGGTGCTCCACCTCTACCGCAAGCTCCGGGCCGGTCAGGTTCGGGGCGTCACCGCCTTTGCCCCCGTGGTGACCATGGCACGGGACATTGCCGACTATCACGAGGCGGCAATTCTGAAAGCGCGCGTGGAGGCGTGCTTCTCCGGCTTTGTCACCTCGGATGACACAGGAAACGGCGGCGTTCCGGTGGGGCCGGAGACGAAAGGCAGCAACGGCGAGCGGCTTCAAGAACTGTCGCCCGGCGCCGTGATGTATCTCCGCCCGGGTGAAAACGTGACCTTCGCCGAGCCCACGTCCTCCTCCTCCTTCGACCCGTTCATGGTGCATTCGCTGCAGGCGATGGCGGCGGGTGTCGGCGTCACCTACGACCAGGTGACCGGCGACCTGCGGCAAGCCAACTATTCCAGCCTCCGGGCCGGCAAGATCGAGTTCCGCCGGCTGGTGGAACAGATCCAGTATCAGACCGTCATCCCCATGCACTGCGCGCCCGCGCGGCGGCGGTTCATCGAGGCGGCCATTCTTGCCGGCAAGCTGCCGCGCCGGGCACAGGGCTATCCCTGCGAATGGATTCCGCCGGCGAATGAGCCCATCGATCCGCTCAAGGATCTGACGGCGGATATCCTCGCGGTGCGCTCGGGCCGCATGACGGTGCATCAGTTCATTGCCAGTTGGGGCAACGATCCAGAGACGCAGCTTGCCGAGATCGCCCGCACCAATGGGCTGATCGATGGCCTCGGCCTGGTGCTCGATACCGACCCGCGCAAGACCAGCCGCGCCGGCCTCACGCAGGCCCGGCCGGAGGGCACCGTGCTTCCGAGCACGGACGTGAGCGGCGACCCCGCCGCCTGACCAACACCACCACAGGAGCACTGCCATGACGCGATCCGCTGCGCAGCCGCGGACGACGCCGGACGGCTTCGAGCCGGGCGCCCTCGTCTCCCGCCGCGCGGCGGACGACATGGTGGCCCGCCTCGCGCCGGCG
The DNA here is from genome assembly GCA_023442085.1 of Pseudomonadota bacterium. Taxonomy (GTDB): domain Bacteria; phylum Pseudomonadota; class Alphaproteobacteria; order Rhizobiales; family Xanthobacteraceae; genus Xanthobacter. The sequence goes on from JAEZMT010000340.1 coordinate 50,310, forward strand.
AGCTACGACGCCGAGGCCCGCACGGTCGAGGCCATCTTCTCCACCGGCGCGCGCGTGCGGCGCTGGGGCATCATCGAGACGCTCGCCGTCTCGCCCGAGGCCATCGACCTCTCCCGCGTGGCGCAGGGCGCCGTGCGGGTGCTGGACACCCACGATCAGTTTTCCATCGAGAACATCCTCGGCGTCGTCACCGATGCGCGGATCGAGAACGGCCAGCTGGTCGGCACCTTCCGCTTCGCCGACACCGAACGCGCCCGCACCGCCGAGACCATGGTCCGGGGCGGCGACCTCACCGGCATCAGCGTCGGCTACCGCGTCACCGCGTGGGCGCTGATCGCGGTGGAAGAAGGCGTCGAGGTGTGGCGTGCCGAGCGGTGGGAACTGCTCGAAGTCTCTCTCGTCGCGGTACCGGCGGACCCGGCCGCGATGGTGCGTTCCGGGTCCGCACATTCTCAACAGGAGATCGACGACATGCGTCGTAACGTGCCTTCCGCGCCGGGCAGCGCCCCGGTGGCTCCCGCTGCCCCCGCCGCCGGCACTCCGCCGGCGCCGGCCCCCGACACCCGCGCGGCTCCGGCCCCGGCGCCCGCTCCCGTGGTTCCTGCCGCCGCTCCCTCCGCGCCTTCCACCGCCGACGCGGATGCGGCGGTGCGCGCCGAGAGCACCCGTGTGCTGGAGATCATGACCATGGGCCGCACCCATGGCATCGAGGATGCCGCCGTGCGGACGGCCATCGAGAACCGCACCAGCGTGGAAGCGTTCGGCCGCACGGTGCTCGACACCCTCGCCGCCCGCTCCGAGCAGACGCGCATTTCCGGCCAGAATGCCCGCGTGAACATGGACGAGACGGAAACCCGGCGCCGGGCCATGACCGAGGCCCTGGCCTTCCGTCTCAGCCCCCGCCGAGCCGACGCGCCCCAGCCCTCCGACGCGGCACGCGCCTATATGGAGCATTCGGTGGTGGAGCTGGCGGCCGACGCCATCGGCCATCGCGGGCGCATGGGCACCGCCCATGCCCGCGAGGACATCCTGCGCCGCGCGTTCCACACCACCTCGGACTTCCCGATCATCTTCGAGGCGGCGATCAACTCGGCGCTCGGCGCGCGCTATGCGGCGGCGCAGCCCACCTATCGGCGCATCTCGCGCCAGCGGACCTACATGGACTTCCGCGACCACAATGTGGTGCGGCCGGGCGACTTCCCGATGCTCAAGCCGATCACCGAGACCGGCGAGATTCCGTTCGGCTCCACCAGCGAGGCTAAGGAGAAGACGCGCGTCCTGCCCTACGGCATCGCCATCGGCTTCTCCCGCCAGATGCTGGTCAACGACACGCTCGGCGCCATCGACCAGATCCTGACCGATCACGCCAACCGCGTGGTGATCTTCGAGGAGAAGACGTTCTACGCCATGCTGCTGTCCGCCTCCGGCGCCGGCCCCACCCTGCTGGAGACCACCCGCGCGGTGTTCAACACCACGGACGGCACCCTGGCGGCGGCGGCCTCGGCGGTGACCACGGACGCCATCGCCCTTGGGCGGGCGGCGATGCGGGTCAAGAAGGACCAGTCCGGCGAGCCCATCGACGTGGCGCCGGCCATCATCCTCACCGGCCCGGACAAGGAGACCGAGACGCAGAAGGTGCTCTCCCCGGTGCAGGCGGCGCAGGCCTCCAACGTGCCGATCTTCTCCGGCGTGCTGTCGCAGATCACCACGGCCCGGATCACCGGCAATGCCTGGTATCTGTTCGCCGACCCGTCCGTGCTGCCGTGCTTCGAGTGGGGCCTGCTCGAAGGCTACACCGCGCCGCGCCTGCGGCTCGATGAGCCCTTCGGCGTGCAGGGCCTCCGGGTGAGCCTGGAGCACGACTTCGGCTGTGGCGCCATCGACTATCGCGGCGCCTACCGCAACGCCGGCGCCTGATCGGTCGCCCGTTCGGCGGCCCTCCCCTTCCTCCCCCCTGGGGCCGCCTTCGGGCGGCCCTTTTCTTTTCCAGCCTGAGGGAGCATCCCCATGAAGAATTTCGTGCAGCACGGCGACACGCTGGACATGACCGCCCCTTCCGGCGGCGTCATCAGCGGCACCGCCTATCTCATCGGCGCGCTGTTCGGCGTCGCCTGTGTTACCGCCGATGCCGGGGTGAAGTTCGCCTTCCGCATCGCGGGCGTCTACACCCTTCCCAAGGCAACCGGCGAGGCCTGGACCGAGGGCGCACTCGTCTACTGGGACAACACCAACAAGCGCCTGACCACCACTTCCTCCGGCAATACCAAGGTGGGCGTGGCGGCGAGCGCGGCGGCCTCCGGCGACACCTCGGGCGTCGCCCGCCTCAACGGCGTGGCCTGACCAGATGGACGCCTATTCGGCCGGGGTGGACCTGTATTTCGCGGACCCCCACCTCGGCCGTCCCGCCCGGTATCAGGCGGCGGGCACCTGGCCGGCCGTGCCCGTCACCGTGGTGGAGACGCGCCCCGATGCGGAGGCGAGCTTCGGGGCGGCCCGCCTCGTGGCGGAGACCGGCACCTTCAACGTGCGCCGCTCCGAGGTGGCGGCGCCGGCCGAGGGTGATCTCATCATCTTCTCCGACCGCACCTATCGCGTTGCCGCCGCCCCGGTGCTCAACGAGGCGCGCGACACCTGGACCCTGACGGCGGCGCCGCTGTGCGACTGACCGCCGCCCTGGTGGGCAACCTCGAACAGTACATGGCTGAGGAAGCCGAGGCGGCGGCGCGGGCTGTCACCACGGCCATGCAGCAGGGTTCGGACGGGCTCAAGGCCGAGCTGCGCGGGCAGGTTACCAGCGCGGGCCTCGGCGAGCGTCTCGCCAAGACGTGGCGGGGGCAGGTCTACCCCCGCCAGCAGACGAGCATTTCCGCCGCCGCGCTCGTGTGGACCAAGGCGCCCAAGCTCGTGGACGTGTTCGACAAGGGCGCGCTGATCCGGTCCCGCGACGGCTTCTTCCTCGCCATCCCGACCCCGGCGGCCGGGCCGGTGCGGGGCTCCGGCTTCACCAAGCGCCTCACGCCTGGCGCCTGGGAACGGCGCACGGGCATGCGCCTGCGCTTCGTCTACCGCAAGGGCGCGCCCTCCCTGCTGGTGGCGGACAATGCCCGCATCGACAAGAAGGGCCGGGCGCGGGCGAACACCGGCTCTCGCGGCGGTTTGAGCTTCACCCGGCTCGCCGGCCGCACCACCTCGGTGATCTTCATCCTGCTGCCGCAGGCCCGGCTGCGCCCGCGCCTCAATGTGAAGCGCGCGGCCGATGCGTGGATCGAGCGGGTGCCCGGCCTCATCTTCAGGAACTGGAAATGACCAGACGCGAACAGGTGCTGACCGCCCTGCACCGGGCGCTGGCCGGCGGCCTGCCCTCCGCAGACGTGCGGCGCAACGCGGTCATCCCGTCCCGTGTCGGCGCGGGTGGCCTCGTGATCCTGCGCGACGGCGACACGGGCGAGGGCGAGCCGCTGCTCTCGCCGCCCTCCTGGTATTTCGAGCACCGGGCCGAGATCGAGATCTTCGTCTCCGGCGCGGACGAGACGGCGCGCGGCGCGGCGCTGGACCTCATCGTCGCGCAGATCGGCGCGGTGCTGGACGAGGACCGGACCCTCGGCGGCGCCTGCGACTATGCGCAGGGCGGCGCGGTCGAGACGCAGGAAGTCCCCGTCGAGAATGGCGCGCCCTTCGGGGCCGCCACCTTTTCCGTGGTGCTCGCCTATGTGAGCGCCGATCCGCTGGCCTGACAACGAAAGAGGTTTCCCATGGCACGCGCAGTCGGCGCGCGGTCGCAGTTCGCCGCGGCCTTTGAAACGACCTACGGCACCGCCCCGGTCAGCGGCTATCTCAAGCTGCCGTTCGTCTCCACCACGCTCTCCTCCGAGCAGGGGCTGATCGAGAGCGACCTCCTCGGCCTCGGCCGCGACCCGGCGGACCCGATCCGCGACGTGATCAATGCGGACGGCGACGTGGTGGTGCCGGTGGACCTGCGCAATTTCGGGCACTGGCTCAAGCTGCTGCTCGGCGCGCCCACCAGCTCCGGCTCGGCCGGGGCCTATACCCACACCTTCGGCTCCGGCGGCTGGACCCTGCCCAGCCTGTCGGCCGAGATCGGCACGCCGGAGGTGCCGAGCTTCGCCATGGTCTCCGGCATCCGGGGCAACACGATGGCGATCCAGATGCAGCGGTCGGGGGCGGCGAGCGCCACCATCGGCTGCATCGCGCAGGGCGAGGCGCTGGCGACCAGCACCGCCGCCGGCACGCCGACCGAGGCGGTGCTCGACCGCTTCAACCAGTTTCAGGCCGCCATCAAGAAGGACGGCGCGGCGCTGGGCAACGTAACCGGCGCCAGCCTGACCTATTCCAACAACCTCGACCGGGTGGAAACCATCCGGAACGATGGCAAGATCGACGGCGCGGACCCCGGCATGGCGACCCTGACGGGGAGCCTCGACGTGCGCTTCGCCGACACGACGCTGCTGGACGCAGCCATTGGCGGCACCGCGATGGAGCTGGAATTCTCCTACACCATCTCCGCCACCAAGAAGCTGGTGCTGACTGCCCACAAGGTGTTCCTGCCCAAGCCCCGGCGCTCCATCTCCGGGCCGGGCGGCATTCAGGCGGCGTTCGCCTGGCAGGCCGCCAAGGGCGCCTCCCGCATGCTCACCGCCGTGCTCTCCAACGATGTGGCGACCTACTGATGATCCGCCTCGATCTGGCGCGCGGAAAGCGCGATATCGACCTCGGCCACGGTGTCACAGTGACCGTCCTGCCCCTCACCTCCGCCATGATGATGATGGCGAAGGACCGGCTTGCCGCGCGCAGGCGGGCGGACGGCGAGGAGATTCGCCCCGCCGATCTGGTGAAGGAGCTGGGGCTCCTCGCCATCGTCGGCTGGGAGGGGGTGGCGGGCGATGACGGCGAACCCGCACCCGTGACGGAGGTGTCCGTCTCGGCCCTGCTCGATCTCTACCCGATCTTCACCGCCTTCAACGACCTGTTCGTCGGCCCGGCACTGACGCTGGAAGCGGAAAAAAACGCATCCGCGCTCTCGCTGAATGGCACTTCGGCGGGGGCGAAGACTATTGCGGCGCCTGCCCGGAGCCGTGCCAAGAGTGCCCGTATTCAGTGAACCGGCCCGCCACCCTTGAGGGGTGGCAGGCATGGCAGGTGCTGCGCGCCGCAGGCGGGCAGCTGCGCACCATCGGCCCCGTGGTGATCGGTCTCGACTTCGGGGCCGTGCTCGCCCTCGGCGCGGGCCTTGGCGCCTGCCCCACCACCCTCGCCGCCGTGCTGGCGGAGGCCGAGGGCACCATTGTCGCACAGATCAACGAGCGCCTGAGAGGCATCGAACATGGCTGAAAAGCAGGTGGGCGTGCGCCTCGCGGTCATCGATGGCGGCAAGGTGAAGGCGGAGCTGCGCTCCGTGGGGCAGGAAGGCGCCGCCGCCATGGAAAAGATCCGGGCGGCGACCGGCCCGGCCTCGACGGGGCTGGTGGCGCTGAACGCGGCGGCGCAAGGCGTTGGCGAACAGGTGAGTGGGTTCGCCGACCAGGCGGGAGTGCTTGGGCGGGTGCTGGCCTCGCTGGGTCCTGTCGGGGCGGCGGCTGCGGTAGGGCTTGCGGTGCTGACGGCCGGCCTCAGCAAGGGGCTCGCCGACTATGCCGAAGCCGAGAAGATCACGTTGCGCCTCAATGCGGTGCTGGAGGCGACGGGCTATGCGGCGGGGTTGACCGGCGACCAGCTCGACCAGTTCGCGGACGGCATGGAAGCCGCGACCATGGCGACGGCCGAGCAGGTCAAGACGGCGGCGGCGGTGCTTGCCACCTTCAAGTCCATCTCCGGCGACACCTTTACCCGCACGCTTTCTCTGGCGCAGGATCTCGCCGCCACCTTCGGCAGCGACCTGTCCGCCTCGGCGGTGCAGCTGGGCAAGGCCCTCGAAGACCCGATCAACGGCATCTCCGCCCTTGCCCGCGTGGGCGTCACCTTCTCGGCCTCGCAGAAGGACGTGATCAAGGGGCTGGTGGAGACCGGGCAGAAGGCCGAGGCGCAGAAACTGATCCTCGACGTGCTGGCGCAGCAGGTGGGCGGCGCGGGCGAGGGCGAGGCCAAGAGCCTGTCGGGGGCCTTTAAACGTGCGGGCGATGCCCTCGGAAATTTCCTGGAAGAGCTTGCGACCCTGACCGGTGTCGCCCCCGCAGCGCAAGCATATCTTGATCGGCTTGCTGATCAGCTAAACCGTGTCACCGTGAATGCGCTCGGCGCCGGCAGCGCCGGCGTTCAGGCCGCCGTGGCCGCGAAGGAACTGGCCTCCGCGCAGAAGGAGCTGGCGCAGGCACAGGAGCTGGCGAACGCGACGGGGCTGAAGGAGGACTTCGCCGCCGTCGCCGCGTGGGAGAAGCGCGTCGAGGATCTGAAGGCCAAGGTGGAGGCCATCTCCGCCGCCGCCAAGCAGGCCGACGACAAGGTGGATGCCGCCGCCGCCGGCCGCGCCAAGGCGCAGTCCGATCAGGCGACCGAGACGGCCCTCGCCCAGCTTGCCGAGCTGAACAAGGAAATCGCCAAGCTGGCGACGCCCGAGGAGAAGATCCGCGAGCTGCGCGACAATCTCGGCGAGATCGTCAAGCGCATGAACGCCCTCAAGGATCAGGGGGGTGACCCGGCGGCCATCGACAAGACGATCGCGGCCGCGACGGAATACACGCGCCGCGCCGTGGCGGAGATCGAGAAGCCGGGCCTCGATGCCGCGAACAAGGCCTCCGAACAGACGCGCGACCTGATCGCCGACCTCACCACTTCGCTCAACCTGTTCGGTCAGGGGCGCGAGGAGTTCATCCGCAAATATGTGGAGCGGGTCGGAGACGGGGCGTCGGACGCCGAGATCAAGCGCATCAAGGATCTTGCGGGCGCCCTCTACGACAAGCAGGCGGCCGAGAAGGCGGCGAAGGAGGCGGCGCAGGACCACGACCAGGTCATGGAGGACGGCAAGCGCGTGCTGGAGGAGGTGCGCAGCGCGGCCGAGAAGTATGCCGCGCGGCTTGCCGAGCTGGATGGCCTGCTCAAGGCCGGCGCGATTTCGCAGGAGACCTATGCCAAGGCGGTCGAGAAGGCCCGCCGCGAGATGGAGGATCACGCCAAGGATGGCATTTCCGGCATCCGCCGCGCCCTGCGCAAATATGCCGAGGAGGCGAACGATTCCGCCAAGCAGATCGATGAGGCGATCACGGGCGCCTTCAAGTCGGCCGAGGACGCGCTGGTGGAGTTCGTCACCACCGGCAAGCTCAACGTCTCCGATCTGGTCAATTCCATCATCGCCGACCTTGCCCGCCTCGCCATTCGGCAGGGCATCACCGGGCCGCTGTCGAGCGCGCTGGGCAGCATGTTTGGCGGCACCTTCCACACCGGCGGCCGCGTGGGCGAATCGCGCTCCGAGGGGCGCGAGCTGCCTGCGGCCCTCTGGAGCATGGCACCCCGCGCCCACACCGGCGCCCGCCTGCTGGCGCCGGGCGAGGTGCCCATCGTCGCGCAGCTGGGCGAACGGGTGCTGAACCGGCAGGAGACGCAGGATTACGAGGCCGGCCGCATGGGTCTGATCGCGTCGCGGGCGGAGAAGGTTTCCGAGCGGCTGTCCGTGGTGGTGAACGTGAACGGCGCCGCCGGCAACGGCGAGGTGGTGGCGCTGGTGCAGGAGGGCATCTCGCAGGCGCTGGAGAAGTACGACCGCACCCGCGCGCGGGAGACGGCCGTGGAAGCGGTGAACGCCCATCGCAGCCGCACGCCCATCGGCCGGCTGCGCTGACGGGGGCTGCGATGGCGATCACCTATCCCCTCCCCTTCCCGTCTGGCGCCGGCTTTCTCGAAGGAGAGTTCTCCCTCGGCGAGGTGCAGGCGGTGAACACCCTGCGCTCCGGCGCCGTGCAGGCCATGGAGCTGGGCGACAGCCTGTGGTCCGGCCGCTTCGTCACCAGCCTATGCGATGCCCGCCAGCGGGGCCGCTGGCAGGCGTGGAAAGGGGCGCTCAACGGGAGCATCGGCACCTTCCTCGCCTACGACCCGGACAAGCAGTATCCCCTCGCCTATGGGGCCGGCGTGCTGGCCCTGACCCGCTTCGGCGGCGGGGCCTTCGACGGCAACGCCACGCTCGCCGCCTGGACCGCCACCACCCTGCAGATCACCGGCCTGCCCGCGAGCTACCAGGCGGCGGACGGGGACATGGTGTCCTTCCCGTGGAACGGCGGGAAGGCGCTGCACATGATCGTGGGCGACACGGCGGCCTCCGCCGGCGGCGTGCTGGACGTGACCGTGGTGCCGCCGGTGCGGACCTCGCCCGCCCCGTCCGGCGGCGCGGCGGTCGCGCTGGTGAAGCCCAGCTGCCTCATGCGCTTGAGGCCGGGCAGCTTCTCGGCCCCCACGTCCCGCGCGCGGCGCTCGGTCTCCTTCGAGGGAGTGCAGGTGCCATGAGGGCGTTCAACAGCAGCACCCTCGCGCTGCTCGCCTCCGGCCGGGCGGCGTCGCGCGGCCTTGTGCTGTTCGATTTTCCGAGTGGGCTTTACGGCTTCTGGGATGGCATCGGCAGCCTCACGGTGTCGGGCGTGACCTATGCGGGCTCTGGCGGCCTCATCCGGGCCGATGCCCTCAGCCTCGCCGGCTCGCTCGCCAGCGCCACCATGACCCTGACGCTGTCCTCCATGCCCGACACGGTGCTGACCCCCGGCGTGCTGGCGACCATCGAGAGCGAGCAATACCACCAGCGGCCCGTCACCCTGAGCCGGGCCTATTTCAATCCGGCCACGCGGGCGCTGCTCTCGGTGGAGCGCGTGCTGCGCGGCTATGTGGACCAGATGCGCCACGCCGAGAAGCCCGGCGGCGAGGCGACCCTGAGCTGCCTCATCGAGACGCGGGCGCGGGACGTGACGCGGCGCGGCTACCGGGTGCGCTCGGATGCCGACCAGAAACAGCTTGCGGCGGCGGACGGGAGCCTGCGCCACGCGGCCACGGCGCCGAACGACGACTTCTATTGGGGCCGCCTGCCCGGACAGGTGAAGAAATGAGATTTGCAGATTGGGAGGCGCGCCTCGCCGCCGTGCTCGCCGCCTATCAGGCGGCGGGCTTCGCCTGGGGCGTGCGCGACTGTTTCCGCCTGCCACAGGACGTAGCGCGGGCCGTCACCGGCCGGGCCATCTGGCCCGAGGTGCGGCCCTATCACAGCGCGCGCGGCGCCCTGCAGCGCCTCAGCCGCCACGGCTTTCGCGGCGTGGGCGACGCCTTCGCCGATGTGCTCGAAGAAATCCCGCCCGCCTTCGCGCTGCGCGGCGACGTGGGCGTGGTGATCGAGGACGGGGCGGAGGCGGGCGTGGTGGTGCTCGGCGCGGATCTCGCCGGCATGGCCCCCGACACCGGGCTGACCATTCTCCCCCGCGCCCGGCTGGCGCGCGCCTTCAGGATCGCCTGACATGCCGTTCATTGCTCCGGCTCTCATCGCTGCGCTTGCGCTGCCCTCCGCGCTCGCGCCGTTCGCGACCGCTCTCATCAACGCCGGCATCGTCGTCGGGCTCTCCTACGTCGCCAAGGCGCTGCAGCCGGCGACCAAGGTCGAGACCGGCATCAAGACGAGCATCCAGCTCGGCGGCGACCAGCCGCGCGGCTGCGTCTTCGGGGAGTGCGGGACCGAGGGCCATTTCGTGTACGGCAACACCGCCAACGAGAACAACAACCTGCTGCAGTTCGTCTTCGCCATCGGCGAGGGCGTGCATGACGACCTGACCCGCATCTGGGTCAACGGCAAGGCCCGCACCCTGACGCTGGTGGAGCAGACCACCTGGTACAAGAAATTCCGGGTGGGCGGCTTCGTGGCGAAGAACGGCACGCCTCTGCTTTATGTCTATTTCTACTTCGGCTTCGAGAACCAGCCGGCCTGTCCCGAGCTGGTGGAGTGGGCCAAGCCCTCCGGCCGCTGGACCTCCAACGACCGGATGGCCGGCATCTCCTATGTGGTGGTGTCCGCCTTCTACGGGGAACAGGCCTTCGACAGTGGCATTCCCCGCTTCCGCTTCGGCATCCGGGGCCGCCGGCTCTACGACTGGCGGAAGGATTCCACCAACGGCGGCTCGGGCGCGCATCGCTGGAGCGACGCCACCACCTGGGAATACACCGAGAACCCCATCGTGCAGCTCTACAATTACCAGCGCGGCATCCAACTGGGCGGCGAGCTGGTGGTGGGCATGGGTGTGCCGCCGATCGATCTCGTGCTCGACCGCTACACCGCCGCCGCCAATGCCTGCGACGAGCCGGTCTCCACGGCCGAGGGGAGCGACGCCAACCGCTATCGCTGCAGCACCTATGTGTCGGCCGACGAGGAGCACGGCACCGTGATGGAGCGGCTGCTCGACAGCTGCATCGGCTCGCTCTACGAGCGCGTCGGCGCCTATGCCCCCATCGTCGGCGTGGCGCAGAGCGCGCTCTACACCTTCACCGACACCGACCTGATCACCGATTATCCGGTGAGCTTCGCCGCGAAGCTCGGGCGTGCGGATCTGGTCAACGAGATCCACGGACAGAGGGTGTCGCCGGCCGACCAGTTCGGCATGGTCTCCTATGCCACCCGCACCGATGCGGCGGCGGTGGCGGCCGACACCGAGAAGCGCCCCATTCAGGTGGACTTCCCGCAGGTGACGGTGGATTCGCAGGCGCAGCGGCTCGCGCAGATCCAGCTCAACCTCGCGCGCCTGCAGGCGACGGCGACGCTCACCCTCGGCCTCTCCGCCATCGTGCTGGAGCCGGGTGACTGGGTGCGCTGGAATTCGGCGCGGCGGGGCGACCGCACCTTCATCATCCTCTCGCTGGTGGAGAACACCGACGAGACGGTGACGCTGAACCTGCGCGAGATCTCGGCGGCGGCGTTCGGCTGGGACTCGGGCGACGAACTGCCGGCGCCGGCCTCGGGCGGGCCGAGCGAGGGCGGCGGGCTGGCGGATGGCGTGACGGGGTTCTCGCTCTCCGACCTCACCCTCAGCGGGGACGGCGGGGCGCTCACGCCCGCCGTGCGGGTGTTCTGGTCGCCCATCAGCGACCCGACCGTCACGGCGGTGCTGATCCAGTACCGAATCGCCGGCACCACCGATGTGCTCGCGGCGCGCGCCGAGGCGGTGGGCGCCGGCGAGCTGCTGGTATCGGCCGGGGTTGTGGCGAACACCGCCTATGAGTTTCAGGCGACCATCGAGACGGCGCCGCCCCGCGACACCGAATGGACGGCATGGGCAAGCATCACCACCGGGCAGCAGCTGGCCGGCGGGGTGGTGAACGATTCCATCACGCCCGCGCAGATGACGGCCGCGACCCGCGACCTGGTGGTGACGCTGACGCAGACGGCGCTCACCTCCATGCGGGCCTCGCTGGCGCAGCTGGCGCTGATCGTGGCGGACGTGGACGCGGCAGGCGACCTCAACAAGCGCGAGCTGGCGCGGTCCCTCACCATCCAGCTGGGGGCGGCGGTCGCCAGCTTCAACGAACAGATCACCGTCGCCGTGGGGCCGGGCAGCGCGCTCGCGGCGCAGATCACCGATCTGCAGGCGCAGGTGGACGATATCGGCGCGACGCTCAACGTAAGCTTCGTGGCGGACGTGGTGCCCTCCGGCGCCATTGCGGCCTTCCGCGTCAAGGCGACCGCCGAGGATGCCGAGGGCGGGATGCTGATCGTCGCCAAGTCCGGCGTGGGCGGCAACACCAGCGAGGTGTGGTTCGACGCGGACAAATTCCTGGTGACCGGGCCGGGCGCCACGGCGCGCCCGGTCTTTCTGGTGGACACCACCGGCGGAACGCCCCGCATCGTGCTCGCCGGCGACGTGATCGCGGACGGGACGATCACGGCGCCCCAGCTCGACGTGGCAACGCTCTCCGCCATCGTCGCCAACCTCGGCGAGGTGATCGCCGGCGTGCTTCGGAACAGCGCCAACACCTTTCGGGTGGATGCCACCAGCGGCTATCTGCTCATCAGCAGCAGCTGACGATGGCAACACCCCGCGTCATCCTCGGAAATTTCGAGGGTGTCCCACGGCTGCGGGTCTCGAAGCCCGGCTTCGACGTGACGGACCCGACCCTCGGCGGCGAACAGCTGGTGTTCGATTCGGCGCGGCCCGAGATCCTGTCCGTGCTCGCCGCCAGCTGGCAGCTCTCCGGAACGGTGTCGGTCGAAACATGGTCGGGGGATGGCGTCACCTTCACGCGGCGCTACCGCACGGTGACGTTCGCCACCCTGCCGTGGGAGCCCATCTGCATCGGCTGGGCGCGGCAGATCAATATCTCCGGACAGGTCACCTACACCCAGACGCCCAGCTGTTCCTACACCGACCGCTGCACCTTCACGGTAGGCTCCAGCAGCGGCGTCGATACCGCCTACATCATCTTCGCCAACCCGCTGGCGCAGGCGGACAGCCGCGAGGCGGACAACGGCGGCAGCTACAATTTGCTTGCCGGCATCCACCCGTCGCGGGGGGCCGGCCTGTTCGTGGCCCGGCGCGGGGCGGACGTTCTGTCCTGCCCCGACCGTGACCTGCGGCTGACCATCGAGCGCCCGTCCTTCCAGATCGCCGAGGCGGGCGCGGTGTGGCGCGCCTCGGGCGCCGTCACCGTGAACCTCGCCGGCAGCTACCCGGACTTCCCGCCCGTCATCATCCTGGCCAGCGAGGACCGGGGCTCGGCGCCCTCCGTCTCGGCGGGGCCGACCGTCGCCTGGGTCGATGCCAGCACCATTCAGATCACGATCACCAGCTCGAACGCGCAGGCGATCCAGTACATCATCCCGGCCTATGATCCGGCCTATGTGCATGGTCCGGATACGATCTCGACACCGCGCGTGCTGATGGACCAGACGGTGGGCCTCGCCATCAGCCAGCGCAACGTCGATGTGCGCTTCGCCAGCGAGAGCCAGCTGCTGTTCCGCGCCACCCGGCCCATGCTCAACGTGGCGGAGCGGAAGGCGGTCAACAACGCCGGCACCGCCGTCATCAGCAAAACGGCGCTCGACACGAAGACGGTCGGGCCGCCCATCGCCTTCTTCGGCGCCTACCGGCTCGGCCGCTGGTGGAGCGCGGCGGGCGGCATCGACATGCAGAACGCCGCGCTGGGGGCGCCCTCCAGCCTGCCGTCGCCCGGCGCCATCAATTACGAGATGTTCGCGACCATCAACCAGGAGAAGAAACTCCGGGCGGCGTGGGTGGCGGGCAATTCGACGCCGAACCTGCGGGCCGCCGTGGTGGATCATTCCGCGACCCTGCTGGATGACAGCGCGCTCTACAGCGGCCCGGCCCTCGCGGCCGAGAGCCTCTATGACGACTTCTCCGGCGCGACGGCTGGATCTGCGCCGCCGGGCTGGACGCGGCGGTTTCAGGCGGCGAGCGGCATGGCCGTGGTGACCAATGCCGTCGCCTCTGCTCTGACGGGCAAGGCGATCCGCGTCACCGGCGGCTTCGGCGCGCCGGCGGCGAGCACCTATGCGGAGATCAGCTTCGACGCGCCGGGCAGCGCGGTGACGGACTGCGATATCCTCGCCGGGGTTCGGATGGTCAACGGGCCGATCGTCTTCCCGATGGAGATCATGTTCCGCCGCTCGGCCTCGGCCACGCACCAGGCGGCGGGGCTGGTCTGCGACGTATCGGGTGGCGTCGCCTCCGGACAGCGCATGTGGTTCGGCCCCACCTATGACGCCGCCGCCGGCGCCGCCGATTTCGCGTGGGCCTACGACACCTGGTACTGGCTGCGCCTCAACGTGAAGGGAAGCCAGCGCCGCCTGAAGATCTGGCCGCGCGGCAGCGCCGAGCCGGCATTCTGGGGCCTCGCCTTCGTCGGGCCGGGCTCCGCCTCCGGCTACGTGGGCCTGACGCAATGGGGCTCCACGACCACGCCCTACGCCTACCTCGACTTTTTCAGCGTCTGCACCACCGGGCGGCCCGCCTGGGGGCCGCTGCCCTGAGGATCAATCATGGCTTTCGACGCCTTTTATTCAGCGGGTTCGATCTCTGTCGATCCCGGCAGCAAAACGGTGACCGGCGCGGGCACGCTTTGGTCTACCCCCGTGGTGCCCGGCGACACGCTGGAGGTGGCGGGCCTATCCGTCCGCATTGCGGATGTGCCGGGCAACGGCACGCTGACGCTGGCTTATCCCTGGCCCGGCGGGCCGCTGACCGGGGCGTCCTACATCATCGCCTATACCTCACCCACTCGGCTTTCCTCGACTTGGCTGGCCGAGCGGACCCGCGAGCTGATCGAGCGCCAGCGCATTCTCGATGCCGGAGTGGCGATCTATTCGGCGATCGCGGTCGGGCTCAACACGCCGCCCGCCACGCCGGTGGCAGATGACCTCTATGTGGTTGGCACCGCGCCCACCGGCGCATGGGCTGGCTATGCCGGCTATCTCGCCATCTGGAGCGGATCGGCGTGGCTGACGACAGCGCCCGAGCAGGGCATGCACGCCTATGACCGGAGCGTGGGCCGCATCTGGGCGCGCGGGGCTTCGGCCTGGACCATGTACAACGGGCTCGCCTCCGGTGTCGTCTGGCGCGGGGCATGGTCGAGCGTGACTGCCTATGTGGCGGGAGACGCGGTGTCGCTGGCCGGCACCGCCTATGTGGCCAAGGCGAGCAACACCAATTCCGCGCCACCCTCTGCCAATTGGGATACCTTCGTTGCCGGGGTGGCGGGCGCGGCCGGCGCCACGCCGGCCATGCGCTTTGCCTTTTCCACCACCACCACGGACGCCGACCCCGGCGCCGGCACGGTGCGCTTCAACAGCGCCACCCTGGCCTCCGTCACGACCATCTTCATGGACCTTCTGGAGACGGGCGGCGCGGACGTGACCGCATGGCTGGCGGCGCTGGATGACAGCACCACGCTCAACGCCCGCGGCTACCTGCGCTTCACCAGCGTGGGGACGCAGACGAAATGGGTGGAGTTCGCGATTACCGGCGCGAACGTGGATGCCTCCGGCTATCGCAAGATCGCGGTCGGCTACGTGGCCGGGCCGGGTGGCTTCACCAACGGCGAGACGGTTGCGGTCTCCTTCTCTCGCACCGGCGATGCGGGACCGGCGGGCGCGGTGGCGGGGGCCGGCGCCGAACTGGCGCGCCTGCGGGTGCTGGTGGCCAAGCCGCCCACCCTCATCATGGACTTCACCCGCGAAGCCCTGTGGGTGGACGGGGTGGCGGGCGGCTCTATCTCCGGCAATGCAGCGGCGTTCGCCACGCTGCTCTCCGGGAGCTTCAGCCGGGCGAGCACGGCATTCTCCACGGGCTTCGATGGGCTCCTGAAGTCGGCGGCGAGCGGCGTGCCGCGCATCGACTATGACCCTGTGACAAGGGGGCGAAACGGCATCCTGATCGAGGCGGCAGCGACGAACCTCCTGCAGCGGTCGCAGGAAATGGCGGCGTCGCCATGGGTTACGGGTTCCTCCATTACAAATGACGCTATTTCGGCTCCGGACGGGTCACTCACGGCTGACATGTTTACTCTGACGGGGTCGGCAGTTCCGAATACCTACCAAGTCGTCTCCGTCACCGCTTCGACCAAGTATACTTTCAGCGCATGGGTGCGCCTTGGCACACTGGCGGCTACCGATTTCAAGATGGCTTTCCGGGACGACACCGCCGGCGCATTCATCGCGACGGATCTGGGGCCCTCGGCGGTACCGACCGCGACCGGCTGGACCCGTGTCTCCTACACGTTGACGACGCCAGCAGGATGCACATCGTTGCGCGTCTATGCCTTCCGAAACAGCGGGGCTCCGTCCGGCACCTTCTATCTCTGGGGCGCTCAGCTGGAGGCGGGCGGCGTTGCCACCTCCTACATCCCGACCACGAGCGCGACGGCCGCCCGGGCGGCCGATAACCTAAGCGTCGCCACGTCGCCATTCGGCTTTTCGCAATTCGGCACCACGCTGGTCGAGTTCTTTACCGCTCCCCCGGCCACGAACAATGCCGTCGCCCTGGAGCTTCTGGGTTCCGGCGTGGACAATATTCAGATGGGCCGGAATACCAACGGCAACGGCGCTGTGATCGCCAACACGGCGAGCGTCAACCAGTTCGCGACCACGGCGGGGATGGCGTGGCCGGCCAGCGGCGAAGCGCGGCTCGCGCTCGCCTGGTCGGCCAACGACGCCGCGTGGAGCTGGATGGGGGCGCTCGCCGGTAGCTCCTCGACCTACACCCCCAATGCCGGGCTAACCCAGCTGCGGCTGTTGGGAATCAACGGTTACGTCCGGCGTGTCGCCTATTGGCCGCGCCGCCTCTCCAACACCGAACTGCAGGCGCTCACCGCATGATCGACCACCTGATGACCTATGCCGACGAGGCCACGGCTGCGGCGGCGCCGGAGCTTGCCGCCTATCGCATTGGGGAGGCATGGGACACCAGCCGGGTAATCCCCGGCGTGAGCGTCTATCGCCACCTCGGCACCGAGATGGTGGCCGATTCGGAGGGAGATTGGCCGCGCGAGCTGCGCGACCCGCTCGACGGATGGTTCCTTGTGGTGGCGCTGCCGACCCGCGCCGCCGCGCTGGAGACCAGCGCCTGCGTGCTTATCGCGGACAGGGACGCCGGCACGATCCTGCACGCCATCACGTCCGCCGAAGACCTCGCCACGCTGCGCATCGAGCCCGTCTTCGCCGGCTCCGATTACCCCTTCGGCGCCCCCGTGGTGGGCTGACGCTTTCATCGGAGCGCACCCATGACGCAGGACCTTCCCGTCTATCCCATGCGGATCTGGCGCGGTACGACCTCGCCGCCCTTCATCGTCGAGCTGCCGATCGATGGCGCCGGCAGCGCCTTTCACCTCGATATCGTGCTGGCGACCGGCGCGCGCCTCCTGCTCTCCACCAGCGACGCCAGCCTGACGGCGGCGCCTGTGGTGGTGGAGGGGGAGACGTGGACCCGCGTGACGTGGCCGCGAACCCTCGCGCAGAGCCAGCTGGTGCCCATCGGCCCGCGCGCGGGGCAATACGAACTCAAGCAGACCGAGCCCTCCGGCGGCGTCCGGCCCTGGCTGTGCGGCGAGGTGATCGGCATCGGAGGGATTGTCGATGGCTGACGTTCTTCGCGTGATCGAGGGGCCGCAGATCAACGTGGTCGAACTGCCCGTCATCGGCCCGCAAGGGCCGCCCGGCCTCAATCCGTGGGTGGTGGTGACCTCCGCCCGCACGGCCGCGCATGGCGACCGGCTCCAGTGCAACACCTCCGGCGGGGCCTTCACGGTGACCCTGCCACCGACACCGGCCGAGGGCGCCGAGGTGTGGATCTACAAGGCCGGGGCGGCGGACCTCACGCTCGGCCGCAACGGCGCGACCTTCAACGGCGCGGCCGAAGACCTCGTCGTCGATGTGGATGACGTGACGCTCATCCTCAATTTCCGAAACGGCAGCTGGAGGTACTGATGCCGAGGGTTTCCGACACCGCCGGCGCCGCCCGGCTGGGGGTGCTCGATGACACGGGCGCCGTGATCTATCCGGACAGCCTGCCCATGACCGGCGCCACCTATGACGTGGATGGCAACCCGCTGACCATGACGAAGTCGGACGGGACCGATTCCTGGGTGATGACCTTCACCTGGGATGCCAACGGCAACCTGCTCACGCAGAGCGTTTGGGAGCGCCAGTGATGACCTTCGGGGAAATGGTCGCCCTTTTCGCCACACGGGCGGGGCTGAGGAAGGTGCAGGGGGTGGCTGAGGCGGCAGACGCCCGCTCGCTCAAGGGCCTTGCCATCGGCGGCCAGACTGTCGTCGTTACGGGCACCAGCATCACGCAGGCCATGGGCTTCACCGACAACGTCATCACGCAGTTCGATCTCTCCCCCGATGTGTGGGCGAACGCGCTGATGGGCGGCCGGTTCACCTTCCTCAACAACGCTGCGGTGGGTGGCACCAAGTCCGACACGCTTCTTGCCAACCTCCCCAGCAAGGTTCTGGCCTACAAGCCCGACTGGTGCTGGATGGAGTCTGGTGCAAACGACGCCAATTCCTCAACGGGCACTTCGGCCGAGATCATCGCCGCCTACAAGGCCAACATGTCCGCCGCCATCGAAATGTGTCTGAGCGCTGGCGTCCGCCCCCTCTACAAGACCATTACGCCTACCCTGTCCAGCAACACCAGTTGGAGCGCTGAGCGCGTCGGCCGCGTCAACGCCATGAACGCGTGGATACGCTCGCTGCCCACCACCTATCCCGGCCTCGTGGTGGCGGATTGCGCCGCTGCGATGGTGGACCCCACGAGCGCCACAGGCCAGCCGAAGAGCGGCTATCTACAGGCGGACGATGGCATCCACCCCAGCCACAAGGGGGCCTATTACATGGCCCTCGCGATCAAGGACGCACTGGAGAACATCACGCCGAAGGTGCCCCGCCTTGTGGCTTCGGTGGCCGACGCATACGGCTACAATGCGCGCAGCTTGCAGATGTTCGCCAACCCGCTGTTCACCACCACAACGGGCGGCACCAACTCCACCTCCGGTGTCGTCACCGGCGCAATCCCCGGCACCTGCCAACTCTTGAAGTCCGGCACATGGGGCGCCTCCTATGCGGCCTCCGACACGGTGGCGCGGCCGGACGGCTGCGGCAACGACTGGCGCGTCGCGGTCACGAACACCGGCGCCAACGATGACAACCTGTCGATGTCCTCGGCCAACATGAACACGTTATTCGCCGCCGGGGACCGGGTGTTCGCCACAGCATCGGTGTCGGTCTCCGGCCTTGCCCAATGGAAAGGCGCCGGGTTCTTCATTGAACAGTTGGTGGGCTCCACCACCTACCGGGCGAGCGCTCTGGAGCGGGCGACCAATGACGATGCAGCAGCGGCGGTCGGCGCCTTTCTGCAGACCGACCATGAGATGACGCTGGTCACAGGCGTTCTGACGATGCTGGAGGGGTTTACGAGCTTCAATTGGCGTTTGCGGCCGCGCTGGATTGCTGCGAGCGGAACCGGCGTCGTGAAGATCGGCCGCGTGGGCATCTGGAAGATCGCCTGACGCCCCTCTAAGCCCTTCCCTGGCGACATGAGGATGCCAGGCAGGTGAGCCGGGCGACCTATGGGGGCAGACCGCCCGGCTTCCGTCCGCCCCAGTGTCAGGGCTTGGGGCAGACACACCTTTTTACCACGGCCGCCTTCGGGCGGCCTTTTCTTTTCTCAACCCATCGACAGGTGAACCATGGATCTGCGCGACCTGCAGTCGGCGCTGAATGCGCGCGGCTGGACGCCCCCGCTTGCCCTTGATGGCGAGTGGGGGCCGGCGACCGACAAGGCCGTCTCTGACCTTCTCTCCGAAGCGGGCGTCGCATGGGAGGAGTGGCCGTCTAACCGCCGCGCGCTGGCGGCCAAGCAGGTGATCTGCAAGCTCGCCGGCATCGACGCCGGCATCATCGACGGACGCGAGGGGCCGCAGACCCGCCACGCCGTTGAGGTGTGGGATGCCCGCCAGCGGGGCGACACCTCGGCCGAGACGTGGCGCGACCCGCCGGCGATGCAGCCGATGGTGTGGCCCAAGCAGGTGGACGTGCAGCGCTTCTACGGCGCGCCGGGCGAGAACCAGACGATGCTGGCACTGCCCTTCCCCATGCGCCTCGCGTGGGAGACGGACACCATCGTCAAGCGCATCTCGGTCCACGAGAAGGTCCACGACAGCGCGGCCCGCGTGTTTGACAGGGTGCTCGACCATTACGGCATCAGGGGCATCCAGACGCTGGGCGTGGATCTCTTCGGCGGCTCGCTGAATGTGCGTCGGATGCGGGGTGGCTCCGCCTGGTCCATGCACTCGTGGGGCATCGCCATCGACTTCGACCCCGACCGCAATCAGCTGAAGTGGGGCCGCGACCGGGCGCGTCTTGCCCAGCCGGACGCCGAGGTGTGGTGGCAGCTGTGGGAAGAGGAAGGCTGGCTCTCCCTCGGCCGCGCCCGGAACTACGACTGGATGCACGTTCAGGCGGCGCGCCTGTGAGCGACGCCGGCCCCGATCCCGACGATTCGCCGCTGGCGCGGCCGTCCTGGAGCACGCGGCGACGCATCATCCTCGTGACGCTCCTCTTCTGCGCCGGCGAGGTGGTCTACCTCACCGCATGGGGGCGGGACACCAGCCTGCACGAGACCATCGCCAACGGCGCCTTCATCCTCGCCGGCGCCGTCATCGGCGCCTACGTGTTCGGCGCCGTGTGGGACGACGCCAACGTCATGTCGAACCTCGGCCGGCCCCGCCGCCCCAAGCGGATGGACTTCGAGGGCATCGACGCCCCCCAGCCCCCGAAGGACTACGGCTCATGAGCATTCTTGCCATGTTCGCGTCCGGCGCCATCTCGTGGCTGCTGGCGCTGGTGACCGGCGCTGCGCTGCTGGTGGGCATCGCTGCCCTCGTCTGGTCGCGCATTCCGCCCCTGCCCTATCGCCACGTCGCGGCAGGGCTCGCCGGGCTGCTGCTCTTTATCGCGGGCTGGGCGGGGCATGCCTCCGACCAGCGGGGGCGGATGGAGCGGCAGGCCCTGATAGCCGCCAACCGTGCACTCGTGAAGGAGGCGGCCTCGGAGCGGGCCAAGGTGGCGGCGCTCGCGCGGGACGCGGAGCTGGCCTCCGCCCATGCCGCCGCAGCGGAGGCCAGGGCGCGGGCGCTGGAGGATCTGATTGCCCAGACGCCGGACACGCCCGCCCTTGATGCCGACACCAGCGCCCGCGTGCGCGGGCTGTGGAGGTGACCATGACCCCGACGCGCATCCTGATCGCCGCCGCCTGCCTTGTCGTTCTCGCGTTTGCGCTCGCGGGGTGCGGCGCCACATCGGTCCGGCCGAGGCTCGATCTCGCTCCCATCCCGGAGGATCTGCGCGCCTGCGCCCGGCGCTACGTGCCGGCTCCGGCCGGAGACAAGCCGCTGACGCAGCGCGAGGTGGTGGCCCTGATCGGCCGGCTCAAGGCCAGCGAGGAGGCCAAGAGCGGCTGTCTCGCCCGCCTCATCGCCCTCTACGAATCGCAGGCGGCCATGGTGCGGGAGGCGCTGAAATGACCACGGAAGCGAAGGCAGCGGCGGACCAGATGGCGGAAGACAGCCCACCCCCCCAGCGGGAGCATTGGACCATCGACAAGCGCATTCCTCTGGCGCTGATGACGGGGCTCCTGTTTCAAGGAGCCGTCTTCACCTGGTGGGCCTCGAAGCTCGACAGCCGGGTGGAAGCCGGCGATCACCGGATCTCCAAGCTGGAGAGCAAGGACAGCGAGCAGCGGGCCGACCGCGACCGCATGATCCGGCTGGAGGAGAGAATCATTTCGATGGTCGAAGAGCAGCGGCGCATGAACGGCAAGCTGGAGCTGCTGCTCGATGAGCGGCGGCCGGAGCGCCGCTAGTGACGCGCCTCCGATTCGACTGGGATGCGGACGGCGCGTTCGCGTCGCTGACCCGCCCCGGCGCAGCGGCCGAGGAGATACGCCTTACGCCGCAGGAGGTGGATGCCTTGCTGCGGGACCTCCTCGCCGCCGCCCTGGCCCAGCGCGGCCGGGTGGTGGTGAGGCCGGCGCGGTGGCCGAGCAACATGCAGAATACGCTTATCGCTGATGATGCGCCCGTACCTCAGATTGGTCGGTTTGGGGAATGAACTTCAAGCTTGTCCACGGGTCGACAGTCCCCGTGGGGGGCTTAGCGGGCGGCCCCCTTTCGGCGATGTGGCCTTTTTCCCAAGCAGTCTTATGCTCCTCCACTATCTTGAGCGCAGCGATAAAAGGGGAGAAGGCCATGCAATTGAACGATGTGAACCCTGTCGCAGCGGTCGAAACAGAGGCCGGGCCGCGGTCGGGCGTCACTATGGTGAGCTTGCCGCATCGCGTGCCGATCTTCACCGTGACGATGCCTACCCGCGACGGTGCCGAACATGTCCGCGAATTCCTACTGGATGTGATCAAGGCCGGAGGCCAATTTCGTTAGCCGATTATTCCACTTACCCGCCCCATCTGAAGCGCGCGGCGTCAATATGACGCTACGGCTGGGTCATCGCGGCCAAGGGTTGTCGGAGGGCGAGTTTGGGTTGCCTGTAGCGCCGTCTTGGTCCACGGCTTTAGTCGAATAGCCCTAGTTGCTATTCCACAGATGGCTGGGCATGTTCCTTTCGGGAAGGCGTCAGGGAAGCCAGAGGGCCGGATAGAATGAGTATGCGGCGGCTCATTGCTGGCGGGTACGTGCCGCTGATCGTGGGCGGGCTCGTCGCGGTCATTATCGCAGCACAGGCCCTGACGCTGTGGCGGTCCTACCAGGCCACTTGGCAGCTCGCGCTGCGCTCGGGCGAAAACGCACTTAACACGCTCTCGTCGAGCATCAGTCGAAACCTCAGCCTGCTCGACCTCTCTCTGCGCGGGGCGGAGGAGGCGGTGGCGACCTCGGGCCTAAGCGATATTTCTCCTGAGCTCCGCCAGATGGTGTTGTTCGATCGAGCAGCCGGCGCGCAGTTCCTCGGATCCATGCTCGTGCTCAACCGAGACGGGTCCATAGTCTATGATTCCGGCTCGGTGCCGCCGCGGGTCGGCAACTTCGCTGATCGTGATTACTTTACCGCGCAGATGGATGGGTCACGCGGCACCTATTTGAGCGCCCCGTTCGAAAGCCGCTTGCGGGCCGGCGACCCCAGCATTGCTTTGAGCCGTAGGATTTCCGGGCCGGGGGGCAGCTTCGATGGCGTGGTCATCGCCGCGCTGCGCATCGCGTTTTTTCAACTGCTGCTGGACAATGTGGATCTCGGGCCCAGGAGCGTCATTGCGCTCACACGCAGCGACGGCACAGTCATTCTCCGGCATCCGTCGACGGACGGGAAGGGAAATACGGGCGTGAGCGTTGCCGCGTCGCCGGTCTTCCAGCGTATGATGACGAGGCCTGGCGAGCCTTTCTCGGACCGATCGGTCTTTGATGGCGAGAACCGCTACTATTTGCACACGCAGATCGCAGGCTTCCCCCTTCTTTTGTCGGTGGGAATCTCGACCCAAGCGGCTATGGCCGAATGGATTGAAAGCGCGATGACCTCGTCGGCGCTGACGCTCGGCATGTGCGTTCTCCTGATCCTGCTGGTCCGGGCGCTTCGGCTGGCATTGATGCACAGCCAGGACATGGAGGCGCAGCTCGAGGTTCTGTCCGTCACAGATCAGTTGACAGGCGTGCCAAACCGCCGGGCCTTCGACCTTGCCGCCGCGACCGAGATGCGTCGTGCCGCCCGCAATCGGGAATGCCTCGCGATCTTGATCGTCGATATCGATCACTTCAAGAAGGTGAACGACCGATATGGGCATAGCGTTGGCGACGAAGTTATTGCGCGAATTGCGAAACAGATCGTCCGTTCCGTGCGGCGGCCTGGCGATTTCGTAGCCCGGTACGGAGGTGAAGAGTTTATCGTGATCCTGCCTGCTACGGACGGCGCCGGGGCGACATTCATCGCGGAGCGAATACGTTCCGAGGTCGCCTCGATGGTTCCGAGCCCAGCGGAGGCGGCATTGACACAGGTCACCGTCAGCATTGGTGCCGCAGTGGCCGAAGTAGAGCCGTCCTCCTCCCTCGCCACGCTGGTCAACAGTGCAGATCGGGCACTCTATGAGGCCAAGGGCAGCGGGCGAAACCGCATAGTGGTTGATCAGGACGGTTGCCCGGCTAAGGCGGCAGATCGCCCGCGAGACTCCGAGCGGCGCGCACCAGATCGATAATCGCCTGGACGTTCGAGGTGTTGCTGTAGAGTTTGCACATAGAGGGATACCTGCCGCGCGTTGCGTTCGCCATTGACCTGTGATCCGGCCGTAGCGGTGCTCCTACGGCAAATGGTACCGCGAATCGGCGGAACCATTCCCTAACCACCAAACCTCGGCAGCACCCGCCCAAAGTTCGGCACGCCTGGCGCGTCGGACTGCCGCGTCCATTTCGCGCCCGCCTCCTCGGCGGACAAGAGCGCCTCGCACCGCTGGCACCGAAAGCGCATCCCGCGCAGCGGCCGAGCCGGGAGCTTGGCCAGCGGGACATGGACGATCAGTTGGCAGTGGTAGACCTCAACGGCCTCATATTCGAAGCGGGCGGCGTATTCCGGTGTGGCGTCCATGGCGAGCATGGGCCGAGGGTAAGGCCAGAACGTTTGCGGAACAAGGTTAGCCACAATGGGGCGGAACGGATCGGGAAAAGAGGTTAGCCACCCTGTTCGTAACCACTTGATTTTGCGTACTTATGCGAGTCCCCTTGGGAGCGCCATTTGCGCAAATTATCCATTAAAATAAGTACGTTACGCGCAACGCGCAAACGGTTGGCCAGCCCGGTTCGCCAGCCGGTCGGGCAAGGCGCCTTTGCCGGTTGCGATCGGCTTGAACGCGGCTCTCGTGCTGTCGCGAAGGCCAGTAACCGCGCGATCCGTGCGCGTGGCCGATTACTTGCGGCGCTTCCGAGAGCAGAGAATATCCGCTAGCGAGACGTATCTATTTTTCAAGGCGGCTTTCCGAGGCCGTTTGGAGTGCCGCGCGCTTGTTACCACCTATTGCGTCGTCGTCTCCGCCCCAAACCAGGTGAGCAAGTTCGTTCGCGGATTCAATGCTGCAGACAGTTATTGATCTACGTCAATTATAATTGAGACACGAATATTTCGCGAAATTTATGCAGAGCCCCTCTAGAGTGCGACGGGACGAACTTTCCGGTCGCCGCGCGGGAAGCCGCGCGTCAGGGGTGGGCGCATGTTCAAGCTTCAGGATCAGCTGGCCCTCGTGGTCGGCGTCGCCAATGACCAGTCCATCGCCTGGGGATGCGCCAAGGCGCTGCACGATCAAGGCGCGAAGGTTGCCATCACCTATCTCAACGAACGGGCAGAGCCGCATGTGCGCCCCCTCGCCGAGAGCCTCGGCGCCGAGATCATCGCGCCTCTCGACGTGAGCGTTCCCGGCCAGCTTGAGGCGGTGTTCGACGAGATCACGGCGCGCTGGGGCCGGCTCGACACCCTCGTCCACTCCATCGCCTTCTGCCCGAAGGACGATCTGCACGGCCGCGTCGTCGACTGTTCGGCGGAAGGGTTCGCCACGGCCATGGACGTCTCCGTCCACTCGTTCCTGCGCATGATCCGCCGCGCCGAACCGCTGATGGGCGCGGGCGGCACCTGCATGACCGTCTCCTTCTACGGCGCGGAGAAGGTGGTCGAGAACTATAACATCATGGGGCCGGTGAAATCGGCGCTGGAATCCGTGGTGCGCTACGCCGCCGCGGAGCTGGGGGAAAAGCGCATCCGCGTCCACGCTCTCTCGCCCGGGCCGCTGAAGACCCGCGCCGCCTCGGGCATCGGCCATTTCGACGAGCTTCTCGCCGCCGCCGCCGAGCGCGCGCCCACCCACCTCCTCGCGTCGATTGAGGATGTGGGTGCCTTCGCCGCCTTCCTCGCCAGCCGCGAGGCCGCCAACGTCACCGGCGGCGTGCACCAGATTGACGGCGGCTACAGCATCATCGGCTGAAGACATTCCCATCATCGCACTCCCTCCCGGCGCCGCCCTGGGGCGGCCTCTACCGAAGGCGCCCCGAGCATGAGACGTGAGAACAGGACCTTCAGCGAGCTTCAGGTCGGCGACAGCGCGGAACTGCGCCGCGTCTGCACGGCGGACGACCTGTTCGTGTTCGCGAGCGCGTCGGGCAACCACAATCCGCTGCACCTGCCCGGCTACGACCTCGACCAGGATGGCCGGCAGGACGACGTGACGGCACCGGCCATGTGGGTCGGCTCGCTCATCTCCGCCGTGCTCGGCAACATCCTGCCCGGCGCCGGCACGCGCTACCGTTCGCAGAAATTCGAGTTTCTCGGCCGCGCCAAGGCCGGCGACGACCTGGTGGCGCGTGTGCGCCTGACCGAGAAGCGGGACGACGGAGACGTTGTGCTCGTCACCACCGTCTATCGCGAGGCGCCGGAAGAGCTGCTGCTCAAGGGCGAGGCGGTGGTGACCGCGCCGAACACCAAGATCGCGTATGAGGCGCAGGACATCCCCGGCCTCGTGGTCGAGCGCCATCGCCACTTCGATGCGCTCGTCGCGCGGGCCGAGACATTGGAGCCGCTCACCGTGGCGGTGGTGGCCCCGGAGGAGCCGAACTCCCTCGGCGGCGCCCTGCTGGCGGCGCGGCACCATCTCATCACCCCGATCCTGATCGGTGCCCGGGCCAAGATCGAGGCCGCCGCGAAGGATTGCGGCCAGAGCCTCGACGGCATCGAGATTTTGGACGTGGCCGACCACGCCGCCGCATCGAACCTCGCGGTCGACCTCGTGGCCCAGCATCGGGTCGGCGCGGTCATGAAGGGCCACCTGCATACCGACGAGCTGCTGCACGCTGCCCTGCGCAAGGAGAACGGCCTGCGCAGCGGGCGCCGCTTCACCCACATCTTCGTCATGGACGTGCCGGGGCTCGCGCACCCGCTGCTGGTGACGGATGCCGCCATCAACATCCAGCCCGACCTCGCCACCAAGATCGACATCGTGCAGAACGCCATCGATCTCGCCATCTCGCTGGGGATTGCTCAGCCAAAGGTCGGCGTCCTGTCGGCGGTGGAGACGGTGAATCCGCAGATCCCCTCTTCGGTGGACGCGGCGCTGCTGTCCAAGATGGCCGAGCGCGGCCAGATCACGGGTGGCCTCGTAGACGGGCCGCTCGCCATGGATAATGCCATCGATCTCGCCGCCGCCCGCACCAAGGGCATCGTCTCGCCCGTGGCCGGCCATGCGGACATCCTGGTGGTGCCGAACCTCGACGCGGGCAACATGGTGGCCAAGCAGCTCACTTACGTTTCCCATGCGGAGGGAGCGGGGCTGGTGATGGGCGCGAAAGTGCCGATCATCCTCACCTCGCGCGCCGACAGCGCCAAGGCGCGCCTCGCGTCCTGCGCCGTCGCCGCCATCCACCACGCGCGCATGAGTGCCCTCGTGTCCGCCGCCCGGGATGGTGCCCGATGACCACGCTGCCGGTTGCCCTCACCCTGAACGCGGGCTCTTCCTCGCTGAAGTTCAGCCTGTTCGACATCTCCGGCGCGCCAACGCAGATGGCCATCGGCCTCGTGGAGAACATCGGCAAGCAGCCGCGGTTGAAGGCCGATCTCGGCGAGGCCCTGCCGGCCGTCGCGCGCGAACTGAAGCCGGAGGACGCCGCCGACCACACCGCCGCCCTCGCCACCGTGCTCGCCTTGCTGCGGGCGAGCTTCCCCGGCGCCAAGGCGTCGGTGGTGGGGCACCGCGTGGTGCACGGCGGCCCCCATTTCGCCGAGCCGATGGTGGTGACGGACCAGGTGATGGCGGAGCTGAAGCGCCTCTCGCCGTTCGCGCCCATCCACCAGCCGCACAACATCGCCGGCATCGAGGCGGCGCGGGCGGCCTTTCCGGATGCGCTGCAGGTAGCGTGCTTCGACACTGCCTTTCACCGTCACCATCCCAAGGCCAATGACGTCTTCGCCCTGCCCCGCGAATATTACGACAAGGGCATCCGCCGCTACGGCTTCCACGGCCTCAGCTACGAATACGTCTCGGGTGAGCTGAAGCGCATCGCGCCGCAGATCCATGCCGGGCGGGTGGTGGTGGCGCACCTCGGCAACGGCGCCTCCATGTGCGGCATCCTCGGCGGACGCTCGGTGGCCTCCACCATGGGCTTCACCGCCCTCGACGGGCTGCCCATGGGCACGCGCTGCGGCCAGGTGGACCCGGGTGTCATCTTCTACATGGTGCAGCAGGAAGGCCGCAGCATCGATGAGGTGCGGGACATCTTCTACACCAAGTCCGGCCTGCTTGGCCTCTCCGGCATCTCCAACGACATGCGCATCCTGGAGAGCGCAGGCGTGCCGGAGGCCAACGAGGCCATCGACTATTTCGTTTTCCGCATCCGCCGCGAACTGGGCGGCCTCGCGGCGGCCCTCGGCGGGCTCGATGCGCTCGTCTTCTGCGGCGGCATCGGCGAGAATTCGCGCAAGATCCGCCGGCGCATCTGCGACGCGATGGACTGGATCGGCCTGGAACTCGACCATGACCGCAACGACAAAAACGCGCGGGTGATCTCGACCGACTTCAGCCGGGCGCGGATCATGGT
>JAEZMT010000413.1 GCA_023442085.1 Pseudomonadota bacterium
CATCCATCGAAACTCCGCTGATTCCACACACTGTGTTGAGGACCGTTCCGACAGGAGGTGTGATCAGGCCGACCGCGTTGACCATCATGAAGATGACCCCGAAGTAAACCGGATCGATGCCGGCCGCTTTGACGATCGGCATCAGGATGGGGACCAGAATGGTGATGGAGGGTGCGAAATCGAGCGCCGTGCCGACGACGAAGACTGCAATAACGATCATGCCCATCAGCAGGATCGGCGAGCCGATAAATGGCTGAAGGAGACTGACGAGTTGGGCAGGCATGTTCGAAATCGTCAGCATGAAGCCGGAGATCGTGGAGGCTGCGACCAGCAGCATGATCACCGCCGTCAAGCGCCCGGCCGCGAGCAGCGCTTCATAGAGCCCCCGCATCGTCAGCTCGCGATACACAAATAGTCCCACGAACATTGCATAGGCGGCCGCAACAACGCCGGCCTCGGTTGGCGTGAAGATGCCGAACCGCAGGCCCGCCAGTATGATCACCGGCATCATCAACGCCCAGCCGGCGGTCACGATAGTTCTCGGTATATCCCTGCGCGGCAGTTTGAGCCGAACCGACGCCGTCTCCTTCTTGGAGAGGAACCACCAGGCAACCATGAGACTGAGCCCCATCATCACGCCTGGCACGATTCCCGCGAAGAACAGGCCGACGATGGAAATATTTGCGGTAACGCCCAGAATGATGAACCCGACAGATGGCGGGATCACGGGCGCGATAATGCCTGTCGCCGCCATCAGGCCTGATGCTCGACCCATGTGGTAGCCGGCGTCGCGCATCAGCGGGACCAGCATGACAGCGAGCGTCGCCGTATCCGCGATTGCGGAGCCGGAGACGCTGGCAAGGATGAGACCTGTGCCGATCACCACGTAGCCGAGGCCGCCCCGGACGTGGCCGACCAGCGCCAATGCCACGTTCACGATGCGGCGCGAAAGGCCGCCCGCGTTCATGAGCTCGCCCGCGATGAGGAAGAAGGGGATTGCCATCAGCGGGTAGCTGTCTGCCCCATTGACCAGGCGTTGCGCCAGGATGTTGGCATCCAGATTTCCCATCAGAAGCATCATCGCAACGCCCGACAGCATCAGGGCGAATGCGATGGGAATCCCGATGCCCATCGCACCGAGGAGCGAGGCGACGAATACCAGGCCGGTCATGGCGTTTCCTCCGAAGTGCGCGGGGGAACCACGACCGGCAGGGGCTCAACATGCTCCACCCCCGACCAGGGGGCCGGCAGGATGCCGCGCAGCGAGCGCCACAGATCAAGTAGAAGAACGAGGGCCATCAGGATCGCAGCGACGAAACCCGCTGCATAGATGGCGCCGACGGGAATCCCAGACAGGGCCTGGACGTTGCTCCACTCGATGAGAGTCAGCGACCAGCTGCCCTCGCCCATGAGCCAGCAGCACCACAGCATCAGGGCGTAGGAAGCAAGAAAGCAGACCCAACGCATCCTTGGAGGCAAGCGGACGACCAGGGACTCGACGCCAAGATGCGCGCCCCTGGCCAGAGCAACCACGGATCCCATGAAGATGACCCAGACGAGGACGACACGGGACACTTCAACTGCAAACGGAATGCCTGAGCTGAAACCATAGCGCAGCACGACGTTTGTAAATATCAGGAGGCTGATGACTGCCATCCCGATGACGATGAAGACGTCAAAGGCCTTGAATAGCCAGTGCAACGCTGAAGACATGGCCGCTCACAAAGGTTGTGCGCGCATGCGGCTCGCGCCGCACTCCAACGAGGGTCCGGAGATTTGAGCCGAGCACGTCCAGCGGGCTGGGTGGGTAAAGCTCGCCTAAACTATCCGATCGAACTGCGCGCGAGGTAGAGGTAACCGTTTCTCCTGCCGGTATGGCAGGAGGCCCCAGGCAATTCGTCCGGTGTCAGACACCTTCCACCACGGCCAGATGCACCTTGGCGTGCTTCTGTCGGGCCTCGATAGCCCTCTGATACTCGGGCGAGTTGTAGCAGGCGAGGGCGGTGTCGTAATCCTTGAATTCGATTACTGCGAGGCGGTTCGCGTCAGGGCCTTCCATAACCTGGCTCTGTCCGGCGCGAACGACAAAGGTCGCGCCGTATTTGTCGAACGCCGCCTTGTTCAACGCAATGTATTCTTTGTAACCCTCATGGTTTGCAATATCGACCATTGCAACCCAGTAGCCTTTCTTGGTCATTTGCTTCCTCCCAGCATGAACTTCCCGCCATCTCTTACGGACGGCGTGGAAGCCTCTAACCATTCACATTCAGCGTTGAGAGTTTGTCGTTGAACCTCCCCGACCGCGGGGCTAGAACCGACGAAGAGTTCTGACTACAATGTGGACACTCTGCCCAAATTTGTAGTGCCGCCATGGTCCGATGTCAAGTTGCGAGGTATTTCCGTGACCCAGAATGAGCTGCAGGGCGAGGGCGATGGTGGAGCGCCACATCATGTGCAGGGCGCCGCCTCGTTCTCGAAGTTCATGGCGGTGCTGCAGATCATCGCCGAGGCCCCGGGGACGCTGAACATTGCGCAGCTGACAAAGCGCGCGCCGTTTCCGCGGGGGACGGTCTACCGCCTCGTTTCGGCGCTCATGGCGGAGGGGCTCGTCACGCAGGCCGGAGAAAATGGAACGTTTCGTCTGGGCCCACGTCTTCTGCAGTTTGCTGCAAAGACGTGGGAGGATTCCGACTTGCGGACGATCGCAAGGGATTTTCTGGTTTCGCTTCGCGACGCGACGGACGAGGCCGTGCATCTTGCGGTGCCGAGCAATAACCGGATGGTCTACATAGACAAGTTGGTGGGCTCCAACAGGGTGCAGATGAAAACCAGTATCGGCGGCCAGGTGGAACTGCACTCCACGTCCGTCGGAAAGGCGTGGCTGTCCGGGCTGCCGCAGCAACGGCTCCTGGACGTTCTCAAGGGCCTTGAGCTGAGGCGCCACACTGCCAAGACGTTCACGACACCCACAGCGCTGTTAGAGGAATTGAAGCGGGCGCGAGAGCAGGGGTTTGCGTTCGACGACGAGGAAAACGAACCGGACATCCGCTGTTTCGGTAGCCCGATCTTCAATCGATCCCGGGAGCCGGTAGGTGCGGTGAGTATCAGTATGCCGGTGTACCGGCACGATGAGCGGCGCCACGAACTCTGCGGAAGGCTGGTGCGTGAAACGGCGCAACGGATCAGCGCCGAATTGTCCAGGATGCTCTAGCCCCTGTCCGCTCCTGGTGCGCAGCACGACACCGGGTCGACCTTGTCTCGGCCGTCCCCCTCATCAAGCCCGCCGCCGTCGGGGGCACTTCGACGGATGCTGTCACCACAAGCACATGATTTTTCGCCATGAAGGCGCAATGATCTATTGAGCAAAGAAAATTGTGACGTTTGACCGGGGAAGATTGCGATGATGGGTACCACAACGCATCTCCCTCGTACTGACATAGGCGGGGATAGAAGCGGGGCGTCCAGGGGCGCTCACGGCAATTGATATGCGCACGACGGGCCGATTCATTGGTACTATAGTTAGACTGAAAATGATCACATGGGGTGCGTGGCCAGATGCCGAATGAGAAGCGTGCGGGCCCTGGAGCGAATGCGAAGACCGCATCCAGGAGCCAGGCGGTGCCTCAATTGTTTGAACGCAACTGCTCGGTCGGACGCACGATCTCCATCATGTCGGATGCGTGGAGCTTCCTCGTCATCCGCGAGGCGTTCTTCGGCGCGCAGCGGTTTGAACAGTTCCGGACCGCGCTCGGGCTGCCGCGCGGCACCTTGGCGGAACGGCTGAAGCGCCTCACCGTACGCGGCATTTTTCGCCAGGTGCACTATTCCGCAAACTCAAGCCGGGCCGAATATCATCTCACGCGCTGTGGAATGGAGCTGTATCCGAGCTTCGTCGCGCTGATCCGCTTTGGCGACCGATGGCTGTCGGGGCCGGAAGGGCCGCCGCTGCGCCTGATCCACGCCACATGCGGCGCGGAGTGCGAGCCCTATGTGGCCTGTTCCCACTGCCTCGGCGAGGTGAAGGCGAACCGCGTGCGCTACCGCGACGGACCGGGCGCCGGCCGCACTCCGGTGGAACCGGCCAAGCGGGCGCGGCGGACGGCGGAATCCGCAAGCTTCTCGCGCGGGCGCCCGAGTTCGGTGTCTCGGTCGCTGGAAATCATCGGCGACCGCTGGAGCTTCCTCATCCTGCGCGAGGCATTCTTCGGCGTGCGGCGCTTCGACCAAATGCAGACCGAGCTGCGGATCGCGCCCAACATTCTCACCGAACGGCTCGGACGGCTGGTCACGCGCGGGGTGTTTGCGAGGGTCAAGTATCAGGATCTGCCTGAGCGCTACGAATATCGGCTCACCGAAATGGGCAAGGATCTCTACGGGGCATTCATCACCATGGGCGCGTGGGGCGACCGATGGCTTTCAGCCGGGGATCCCCCGCTGGTCCTCACGCATCTCGATTGCGGGCACGATTTTTCGGCGGTGGTGGTTTGTGACAAATGCCGCAAGCCCATCGAGGCGCCGGACATGCGCTACCGCCTCAATTACGATCCGGCGCAATATGGCGCGCCTTTCGCCGGAGATCGCACGGTGGATATTCTGGTGCCGGGAGCGCCTGCTCCGGATGCGTCCGGCCAAGTTCGGGCGGAAGAGGGTGAGGCCAGGCTGGGGAAGCAGGCAGCGCCTCGTCGGCGCCGCCCGGCAACCGCTACTTCTTGATCAGCGGGCACTGGCTCTGGGACAGCGGGCGGAAGGCCTGCTCGCCCGGAATGACCTGCACCAGCTTATAGTAGTCCCACGGCCCCTTCGATTCCGAAGGGCTCTTCACCTGGTAGACGTACATGTCGTGGATGAAGCGGCCATCGGCGCGGATGTAGCCGTTCTTGGCGAAGAAGTCGTTGACCTTCATCTCGCGCATCTTGGCCATGACGGCCTGTGCTTCGTCGGTGCCGGCTGCTTCGACGGCCTTGAGATAATGCAAGGTGGAGGAATAGTCGCCCGCATCGCCCATGTGCGGCTTGCGGCCCATGCGCGCCTCGAAGCGCTTGGAGAAGGCGCGGGTCTCGTCGTCGCGGTCCCAGTAGAAGGCATTGGTGAGTACCAGGCCCTGGGCATTCTCAAGGCCCATGGAGTGGATGTCGGAGATCCACACCAGAAGCCCCGCGAGGGACTGCTTGCCGGACTGCCCCAGCCCGAAATCGTGCGCGGCCTTCACGGCATTGATGAACACGGTTCCGGAGCCGGCCACCGCGATCACGTCCGCGCCCGACCCCTGCGCCTGAAGCATGAAGGAACCGTGGTCGAGGGTGTTGATGGGGTAGCGCACCGAGCCCACCACGTTGCCTCCGCCCGCCTTCACCACCGACGCGGTGTCGGCCTCCAGAGCATGGCCGAAGGCGTAGTCCGCGGTCAGGAAGAACCAGTTCTTCTTGCCCTGCTTGATGAGCGCATTTCCGGTGCCGACGGCCAGCGCGTAGGTGTCGTAGGCGTAGTGGATCGAGTTTGGCGTGCACATGTCGCCGGTGAGCCTGGAAGAGCCCGAGCCGTTGATGATGGCGATGCCGTTCTTCTCCTTCGCCACGCCGGCGACACCGATGGCCACGGCCGAATTGATCAGGTTGGCGATCATGTCGACCTTGTCCACGTCGAACCATTCCTTCGCCTTGGCAATGGCGACTTCGGTCTTGTTCTGGTGGTCGGCGACAATGACCTCGATGGGCTTGCCGAGGACCTTCCCGCCGAAGTCCTCCACGGCCATCTTCACCGCCGTGACGGATCCCTCGCCCGATTCGTGGGAAAACTGACCGGACATGTCGGTGAGAACGCCGATCTTCACCAAGTCATTGGAAATCTTGGCGGCCGCGGGCGGTGCCGCGGGGCTCTGAGCATAGGCCGGCAGCGACATGGCGAACGCGGCGCAGATCGTCGCCACGTGTGCAATTCTGGACATCCGTCTTCCTCCTGCGTGATCCGGCGCGCCTTTCCGGCTTAGCGTCCGGCTGGTCTGTCCCTGCGCCGACTGATTTCTTTCATAACTGGACGTTTCAATTGCCGCATATCGGTGGCGATATCCCGCAATGCAGTATGGACCAGCGCTTGCTGCGGGAAATGCTGTCGAAGGCCGGGCAATTTGTCCCGTGTCGGTCGGTGCGACGTTGACAACAGCACTTTCAGTCTATTAATGCAAGTTACAAGTTGATCGGCGGATCCGATTGCCGCGGCCGTGGTCGGGCAGGGCGGGTGCCGGTCAAGGCTGCTGGTGCCCGTCCGCGGGCCGTCCTTTAAGGGAGGCGTGAGGTGAGCGCGCGCACAACGCCGGACCGGCGGCAGGATTACCGCCACTTTCGGGAGATCACGACGCGGTGGATGGACAACGACGTCTACCAGCACGTGAACAACGTGGTTTACTACTCGTTCTTCGATACGGCTGTGGGCCATTACCTGATCGAGACGGGGGCGCTGGATGTCCAGGCGAGCCCGATCATCGGCCTCGTGG
Organism: Pseudomonadota bacterium; assembly: GCA_023442085.1. Taxonomy (GTDB): domain Bacteria; phylum Pseudomonadota; class Alphaproteobacteria; order Rhizobiales; family Xanthobacteraceae; genus Xanthobacter. The sequence goes on from JAEZMT010000413.1 coordinate 6,491, forward strand.
TGGAGACGCGCTGCCAGTATTTCTCGTCGCTGTCCTTCCCCTCAAAGGTGCATGCGGGCCTGCGCGTCGGGCGGCTCGGAACCACCAGCGTGCGATACGAGATCGGCCTCTTCCGCGACGCGGACGATGTGGCGGCCGCGCAGGGGCATTTCATCCATGTCTACGTGGACCGCGCCACGAACCGGCCGGTTCCGCTCCCGGACAAGCTGCGCCATGTTCTTGCGCCCCTCGTCATCGGCGAGGCGGGCGTCGGGACCAGGGAGGGCTGAATGGCTGATATTGAAGTCGCGATTGCGGACCACATCGCCACCGTCACGCTGAATCGTCCGGCGCAACGCAATGCCATGACGGTCGCCATGTGGCGGGATGTGGCGCGCATATTCTCCGACCTTGGCGCGGACCGCGACGTGCGGGCGATCCTGCTTGTGGGAGCTGGCGCGGATTTCAGCGTCGGAGCGGACATCTCCGAATTCCCCGTGGTGCGCCATACGCTTGAGCAGAGCGTGGACTACGAGGTCGCGGTGGATGCGTCCTCCGATGCCATCTCCGGTGCGGGCAAGCCGACCATCGCCGTGGTTTCCGGCTATTGCCTCGGCGGCGGCTGCCACCTCTCCATGTCCTGCGATTTCCGCATCGCCGCGCCGACCGCCATCTTCGGCATCCCGGCGGCGAAGCTCTCCATCGTCTATGGCGTGCGCAGCACCCAGCGTCTGCTGTCCCTCGTCGGGCTCACGCAGGCGAAGCGCATCCTCTACACGGCGGATCGCATTCCCGCCGAGGAGGCCCTGCGCATCGGCTTCGCGGACGAGATGGCCGACGACCCGATGGCGGCGGCCCGTACCCTCGCCGGGCGCATCGCTTCGAATGCGCCGCTCTCGGTGAGTGGCGCGAAATTCATTCTCGACGGTCTCGCCATGGGGCCCGGCACGCTCGACCTTGATGCTGCTCAGGCGCGCATCGACGGCGCATCCCGCAGCTTCGACTATCAGGAGGGCCGCAACGCCTTCGCCGAGAAGCGCCCGCCGCGCTTCGAGGGGCGGTAAGCGGTCCCGCACGGGAGGAAACAGCAATGAAGATGCACGTGCTTTCCGGCGGCCGCCTCCGGATGAAGCGGCATATCTATCAGCCCGATGCCGACCGCAGCGAGACCATCGAGCTGCCGGTTGCCTCCATCCTGTTGCGCCATGCCCAGGGGAACGTCCTGTTCGACACCGGCTGCCACCCCTCCGTCGTGGACGATGCCGAAGCGCGCTGGGGCGGCGTGGCACGGGCCATGACGCCGATCATGGGGCGTGAGGACAACGTGGTCTCGCAACTCGCCTGCGTGGGTCTCGGGGCCGACGACATCGACGTGGTGGTCTGCTCGCATTTCCATCCCGATCATTGCGGCTGCAACGGCTTTTTCCGCAAGGCGACGGTCGTGGTCCACGCGGCCGAGCTTGCCGCGGCGAAAGCCGAGAATGCGGCTTCGGCGGGCTATCTTCCGGTGGAGTGGGACCAGGGCAATCCACTGGACCTGATCGAGGGAGAGAAGGATCTGTTCGGCGACGGCCGCGTCACCCTGATCCCGTTTCCCGGCCACACGCCGGGGCTTACGGGCGCCCTCGTCTCGCTCGACCGGGATGGCGCCTTCCTGCTGGCCTCGGACGCTGTAAGCCTGCGCTCCAGCCTCGATACGGACGTCGTGCCGAAGAACACCTGGAACGTCGATCTGCACCATCGGTCCATCGCGGAAATCCGCAGGATCGAGGCGGGCGGTGCCACCGTGCTGTGCGGCCATGACGACGCCCAATGGCAGAGCCTTCGGAAAGGGGCGGACGCCTACGAATAAGGCGCGGCCCGGTTTCCATCCATCATCTCACGCAAGGCGGATTTTCCATGGATCTCAATCTCAAGGGCAAGGTTGCGCTGGTCACCGGCGGGGCGCGCGACGTAGGGCGCGAGATTTCGCTCGCTCTCGCCGCAGAGGGCGCGACGGTCGCGCTGAACTACCGCAATTCTGCCGAGGAGGCGCAGGCCGTCGTGGACGAGATCCGCGCGCTGGGCGGCGAGGCCAAGGCCTACAAGGCGGACGTTGCCGACTTCGCGAGCGTCAAGGCGATGGTCGAGGCCATCGTCACGGATTTCGGCGGGCTCAACATCGTCGTCAACAACGCCGGCCTCGCCATCCGCCAGCGGTTCACCGACTCCACCGAGAAGGAGTGGAAGGCGCAGATAGACACCTGCCTTTATGGCGCCATCCATCTCGCGCACGCGGCCATCCCGCATCTTGAAAAGGCGGGCGACGGGCGTCTCATCGCCATTGTCGGCGATTCCTCGCGGGTCGGGGAATCCGGCCTCGCCATCGTGGCGGCGGCGCGGGCGGGCACCATCGCCCTCATGAAGTCGCTGGCGCGGGAGCTGGGCCGCAGCGGCGTGACGGCCAATACCGTCTCCCTGGGTCTCGTCGAGACCGCCCATGATCGCTCCTGGGTGGAAGCCAATCGCGACAAGCTCACCAAATTCTATCCGCTGCGGCGTCTCGGCCAGCCGGAGGACATAGCGCCCACGGTGGCCCTGCTCGCCTCGCCGAAGGGGTCGTGGATCACCGGGCAGGTGATCTCCATCTCCGGCGGCTTCTGCATGGTGTGAGGACAGCCGCGCACAAGAACGCGGTGATCGAAGGGGAGGAATCGATGCTCAAGGCGGAACTGATTGCTCCGGTGCCGGAGCTGTTGCGGCGGCATGCGACGGAGCGGGGCGCGAAAATCGCGTTCCGCGACGCCCGGCGGGCGGTCACCTATGCCGAGCTGGAACGGCGCACGGCGAACCTTGCCGGGCATCTCGCCGGCCTCGGCGTTGGTCCGGGGGATCGCGTCGCGATCCTGCTGCCGAACAGCGTCGCCTGGGTGGAGGCCTGCCTCGCGATCATCCGGGCCGGGGGCGTCGCGGTGCCCATCAGCGCCGAGGCGGCGCCGGGCGAAGTCTCCTACCGCCTGTCCGATGCCGCATGCCGGATCGTCATCACGACGGCTGCCCGCGCGGAGATGGTTGAGGCACTGCGCGGTGAGGCGCCCAGCGTCGCCGGCCTCCTGCTGGTGGAGGCGGCGGCGGGCGATCTTCGCAGCTTCGAGGCGTTGGCGGAGCTGCCGTCCGCGGCGCCTGCACGCGATCCCGCGGACATCGATGCCGCGGCCTTCATCATCTACACATCAGGCACCACCGGTCGCGCCAAGGGCGTGCTGCTGACCTGCCGCAGCATGTTGTGGGTGACGGCGGCCTGCTGGGGGCCGATCGTCGGGTTGAGCTGCGAGGACAATGTGCTCTCGCCGCTGCCTCTGTTCCACTCCTACGCGCTGAACTTCTCGGTGCTGTCCATCCTCGCCACCGGCGCGAGCGAATACATCCTGGACAAATACTCGACCCGCGAGGCCATGCGCCTGCTCGAGACGGGCGAGTTCACGGTCTTCCCCGGCGTGCCCACCATGTTCCATTACCTGATGGAGGCGGCCCAGGCGGAGGGACGCAGCTCTCTGCCCGGTCTGCGCGTGTGCGTTTCGGCGGGGGCGATCATGCCGGCGACGCTGAATTCGGCCTTCGAAAGCGCCTTCGGCGTGCCGCTGCTGGATGGCTACGGTATCACCGAAACCTCCACCATGGTCACGATGAACGCGGCCTCCTCGTCCCGCGTCATGGGCTCGTGCGGCCTTCCCCTGCCGGGCGTGGCGCTCCGTATCGTCGATCCCGCGAGTGTGCGCGATCTCGATGCAGGCGAGGAGGGCGAGCTGATCGTGCGCGGGCCGAATGTGATGCTCGGCTATCACAACAAGCCGGAGGAAACGGCCAAGGCCCTGCGCAACGGCTGGTACCACACCGGCGACCTCGCCCGCGCCGACCGCAACGGCTTCGTCACCATCACCGGCCGGCTGAAGGAACTGATCATCCGCGGCGGGCAGAACATCGCCCCGGCGGAGATCGAGGAGGTGGTTCTGCTGTTCCCGAGCGTGCTCGATTGCGCGGTGGCGGGGATCTCTCATCCCCAACTCGGCGAGGTTCCGGCGTTGTACGTGGTCCCGCGCGACGCGAGCTTCGATGCGGACCGGCTGCTCGACCACTGCCGTCATCACCTCTCGTCCTACAAGGTGCCCCATGTGGTGCATCAGCTGGACGAAATCCCCCGCACCGGTTCCGGCAAGATCATCCGCTTCCGGCTGAAGGAAATGGTGCAGCCGTAGCCCTGACGCGGCTGCCCCAGACCTTCCCGCGAAGAGACGGGCGCCGGTTCCTCAGGAGCCGGCGCCCGATCCGTTTATGCCTATGGTCGCCGGAGCCAGTGTCAGCGGGACGTCGAGTTACGCGCGGCTTTCACCAGCCGGAAGAGCCGATCCGGCGTCACCGGCAGCGTGTCGATCTCGATACCGAGCGACGCCAGCGCATCCGATACCGCATTGGCGATGGCCGCCGGGGCGCCGATGGTGCCGCCTTCGCCCATGCCACGGAAGCCGCCGATGTTGTTCGGCAGTTCCGCCTCCACATGCAGGATCTCGATCTGCGGCATGGTGCTGGCGATGGGTACGAGATAGTCGGCGAGGCTTGCCGTCAGCAATTGCCCGCCCTCGTCGTGAACCACTTCCTCCAGCAGGGCGGCCCCGATGCCCTGCGCAACGGCGCCGTGCACCTGGCCGTCCACGATCAGCGGATTGATGATGCGCCCACAATCCTCCGCCACGGCGAAGCGCGTTACCGATACGGCAAAGGTGGCGGGGTCGATCTCCACCATGGCGAGGTGGGTGGAGGCGCAGGCCGTGCCGAGATAGGGATCGTAGCTCTCGGAGGCGACGAGGTCCTCGCGCTGCTCATGGGGGATGCGCCCCATCTGCGCATAGACCGCATGCGCGACTTCCCGGAACGTCATCGTCGCATTGGAGGAGCGGGCGCGGATGACCCCGCCTTCGGCCTCCAGATCCTCCACCGGCACGTCCATCAGGAAGGCGGCGGCTTTCAATACCTTCGCTTTCACCATTCTCGCGGATTTGGTGGCCGCGCCGCCACCGAGCACGGCCGACCGGCTGGCATAGGTGCCCGTGCCCATAGGCACGAGGGCGCTGTCGCCATGCTGGATCTCGATGTCCTCCATGCGGCAGCCGAGTTCGTCGGCGACCACCTGGGCGAGCGTCGTCTCCAGCCCCTGCCCGTGGGACGAGATGCCGAACGCGGCTGTGACCGCGCCGGTCGCATCGATGCGGATGGAGGCGGTCTCGGTGCCGGTATTGATGGGCATGCCCGGCGCAACGGCGATGCGCGAGCCGATGCCTGTCAGCTCCGCATAGCTCGCAAAGCCGATGCCGACCCAGCGTCCTTCGGCCCGCGCCGCATCGCGCTGGCGCGCCAGCGCCGGATAATCCACCAGCTCGCAAACGCCTTGCAGGCACTCTTGAAATGCGGAGCGATCCCAGATGATGCCGGAGCCGGTGCGGTAGGGAAATTCCTCGGCTGTCACCAGATTGCGCTGACGGATCTCGGCGGGGTCCATGCCGAGCTTGCGGGCCGCCATGTCCATCAATCGCTCCATGGCGAAGGTGGAGGAGGGGCGACCGACGCCTCGATAAGGGCCTGTCGGCGGCTTCGGGGTGAGTACGCCCCGCACCCGGCCGCGATAATGCTCCATGCGGTAGGGGCCGGGCAGGAAGCTCACCACCTGCACCGGCTCAAGCGCGCCGGTCCATGGGTAGATCGAGTAAGCGCCGATATCGCCGATCACGTCCGCCCGAAGGCCGAGGAGCCGTCCGTCCGCATCCACCGCCAGCTCGGCCTCGATGGTCTCGTCGAAGGCCTGGCTCATGGCGGTGAGGTCTTCCATACGGTCGGCGACGAACTTCACCGGCCGCTCCAGCTTGCGCGCGAGCACGCAGACCAGCATCTCCTCATGGTTCAGCGAGCCCTTGCCACCGAAGCTGCCGCCAACGTCGGGCGCCACCACCCGCACCCGATTGCCCGGAAGGTCGAGGCAGGCGCCGAGCACGTCGCAGATGATGCCGGGGATATTGGTGGAGGAATGCAGGGTCAGTGCCTGCCGCCGCCGGTCCCACTCGGCGAGGTAGGAGCGGGTTTCCATGGGCATGGGCGTCTTGCGCGTCATGCGAAAGCGTCCCTTCACCACCACCGGCGCCGAAGCGATGGCCGCATCGACGTCGCCGCGGGCGAAGGTTCGGGAAATGATGACGTTGGTGCCGGCCTCATCGTGAAGGAGGGGGGCGCCCTCCACCGCCGCGTCGTCATGCGCGACGGCGACGGGCAGCGGCTCGTAGTCGATGGAGATCAGCTCCAACGCGTCTTCGGCGGCGTACCGGCTTTCCGCCACCACTGCGACGACCGGCTCGCCGACATAGCGCACCTTCCCTTCCGCCAAGGGGCGGAAGGGGGTCGCGTAATACCCCTTCATGCGGGACGAGGGGATGGCGGGCTTAAAGTCGCCGGCGATGTCTCCCGCGTCGAAGATGGCGACGACGCCCGGCACCGCGAAGGCATCGCCCACATCGATGGACCGAATGCGCGCATGGGGCTGGTCGCTGCGCAGCAGAGCCACGTGCAACAGGCCCTGCGGGTCCATATCGTCCACGTAGCGGCCCGAGCCCGTCAGGAGGCGCGGGTCCTCGGTGCGCTTGATGCGCTGGCCAACCAGCCTGGGCCGCATTTCCACGGAGGCATCGAAGGCGGTCACTTCAGCGGCCCTCTCTCGCGCGCCAACTCGCGCACGGCGTCGACGATGTGCTGGTAGCCGGTGCAGCGGCAGATGTTCCCGGACAGGGCTTCGCGGATCTCGTCGTCGCTTTCCAGAGCGTGATGGCGCAGCATGTCGGTGATGGTCATCAGGAAGCCCGGCGTGCAGAAGCCGCATTGCAGGCCGTGATGGTCGCGGAACGCCTGCTGCACGCGGCCGAGATCACCCATGCGGCCCAGCCCTTCCACAGTCTCAATGGTCGCGCCGTCCGCCTGGATGGCGAGGGTGAGGCAGGAGCGGGCGCTGCGCCCGTCCAGAAGGATGGTGCAGGCGCCGCACACCCCGTGCTCGCAGCCCACATGGGTGCCGGTGAGGCCGAGGTCGTGGCGCAGGAAGTCGCTCAGCAGGACGCGCGCGTCCACCGCCCGGGTATGGGTTAGCCCGTTGACGGTGAGCGTGATGGTGACTGCGTTCTGCATCACGCGGCTTCCCCGTTCGTCTCGCGTGCGCGGTTCCACGCATCCGCAAGCGCGCGGCGCGCGAGGGCGCCCGCGAGGTGGCGTCGATAGTCGGCGGAGGCGCTGAGATCGGAATTCGGTTCGATGCAGGCCTGCAGGCGGATCGCCGCTTCGTCGAAGGACGCGGGGGCGCCCTCGCGCCCCTCGAGCGCAGCTTCCACATCGCTGAACCGCAGGGCCGTGTCGGC
>JAEZMT010000420.1 GCA_023442085.1 Pseudomonadota bacterium
TGGCCGGGAAAGTGATTGTCGATGCGTTCCGGCAGGATCCAATTCATGCGGCGCTCCGGGCAGGCGAGGGACGGGCGGCACGCGGGACGAAGCCGCCATCCGGAGTTATGGCATCGCTCGCGCCCGGACCGGATGGCGGAAAATGGCCCGAAGGGCGGGCGTCCCGGTTGATGTTGCCCGCGTAAGAGCGGCGCTCACCCCTCATCCTGCCGTCATGCCCGGCCTTGTGGCGGAAGTCGGCAACAGCCGACTTCCGGGACGAGCCCGGCCATGACGATCGATCAGGGTCGCGACTGCGGCACTGCGAACGACGGCTCACGGCGCCCCCGCCTCTACCGCCGCCGCCCCGCCTGCTGGGCCACCTGGAGCACCACGCGCTCGCAGATGGCGGGGGCCAGCGTCGCGTTGCGGCGGGCGGCGAGCACCGCGTCGTCGACGGCGAGGAGCGCCTTCATGCAGCGGTCAGGATCAAGCCCACGCAAGGCCTTTTCCAGCTTGGGCTTGCGGGAGAAATGCACCGGCGGGCGGGCGGAGCCCACCACGCTCTCGGGGCTCGATCCGCCCGCCACGGCCAGCGTCATGGGGTGCAGCGCGGTGAGCGCGCGCAGCAGGCCGCCGAGCACCGCATCCGGCCGCGTCGCCGCGCCGAAGGCCTTGGAAAGCGCAGCCAGCGCCTCCCGCGTCTCGCCGGCCAGCGCCGAATCCACCACATCGTCCAGCGCGAGGGCAGAGGCATCGCCGACGATGAGGCGCACGTCGTCCAGCGTCACCCGCTCGGTACCCATGGCGTAGAGGACGAGCTTGGCGATCTCGCCGCGCGAGGCCAGCCGGTCGCCGCCGATGAGGGAAACGAGCAACTCGCGCGCGTCGCGGTCGATGGCGAGGCCGGCTTCCGCCATCATCTGGTCGACGAGGCGGGCGAGGTCGCGCTCGCTGTCGGCATAGCAGGCGATGGCGAGGGCGTTCTGGGCGTTCTCGCAGAGCGTGCGCAGCGGCGCGCCCCTCTTGAGGTCGCCGGCCTCCACCACCACCAGCGCGTCGCAGGGATTGGCGAGCACCGGCTGGAGCGCGGGCACGATGTTCTTGGAGCCAGCGCGCACCCACACCACCCGCTCGCCGCCGAACAGGCCGATGGTGGAGGTCTCGTCGATGAGGCGGCGCGGGTCGGAGGCGATCTCGTCGCCCTCCAGCCGCACCAGCGCGAAGGGGTCCTGTGCGTCGGGCACCGCGCGGCGCACAAGGCCCTCGGCGCGCTCGCGCACGAGGCCGGTGTCGGGACCGAATATGAGGACGACGCTCTTGCCGCGGTCGCGCCGGGCGAGCGCCGCGTCGGCGTCGCCGGGCCGGACCGCGACCATGGCTCAGCTGCCCGAGCGGACGGGCGGCGCGTTGCCGGTGCGGATGAACCAGGCGGCGAGCTGCGCCTTGATCTGGTCCGCCACGGAGCGGGCCGCGCGCTTCTCGGCATCGATCTGCGCGCTGTAGTTGGCGAAGCGCTGGTCGCTGGTGTCGATGGTGGCGGTGCCAGTGGCCGCGCCTTCCGTCACCGTCGCCTTCTTCTTGTCGTCCGCCTTGATGATGCGCCAGTTGGCGGTCACGCGGATGATCTGGTTCTCGGGCAGGCCCGAGGCCGAATTGATGAGCGCCGTGGAGGTGGAGGAATCCACCGAGATGATCATCTGCAGGGGCGCACCCTTGGGGTTCCCCTCGCCGCCGGTGAGGGCGAAGATGAGGTCGTTGCGCAGCTCGTTGCCGAGCCGCCCCTGGATCTGGACGATCTCCACGTCCTTCATCTTGTCCAGCAGCGCCGGGCCGCCGGTGGTCGAATTCTCGGCATAGAGCGGCTGGAAGCAGCCCGCGAGCGCGCCCGAGAGGGCGCCCACGACCATGAGCCGCGCCAGCAGGCGCGCCGGGTGCGTTCGGGACGAGGGATCAGGCAACGACATTCACGATCCTCTGCGGCACCACGATGATACGCTTCGGCGCGCGTCCGTCGAGTGCCCGCTGCACGCTTTCCAGCGCCAGCACGGCGGCCTCGACCTCGGCGGGGGTCGCCTCGCGCGGGACGACGATATCGTCACGCTTCTTGCCATTGATCTGGATCGGAAGTGTGACCGTGTCCTGCCGCAGCAGGGCCGGGTCGGTCGCGGGCCACGCGGCCTCGGCGGCGAGGCCCTCATGGCCGAGCACCACCCAGCACTCCTCCGCCAGATGCGGCACCATGGGCGCCACCACGGCGGCGAGCATCTGCGCGGCCTCGGTGAGGGCGAAGGCGAGGTCGTCCGGCACCGGCTTCGCGGTGCGGGCGGCGGCGATGGCCGAGCCGAACACGTTGGCGAATTCGTGCACATGCGCCACGGCCACGTTGAAGCGCAGCCGCTCGATATCCTCGGCCACCGTGGCGACGAGCCCGTGCGCGGCGCGGCGCAGGCCGAGGGCCTGCTCGCCGAACGCCTCGGGGCGCGCGGCACCCGGCTTGGCGCCCAGCTCCACCGCCTCGTTCACCAGGCGCCACACGCGCTGCACGAAACGCCAGGCACCCTCGATGCCGCCCTGCGTCCACTCGCTGTCGCGCTCGGGCGGGGTGTCGGAGAGCATGAACCAGCGGGC
>JAEZMT010000017.1 GCA_023442085.1 Pseudomonadota bacterium
TGGTGGAGCCGAGGGGAATCGAACCCCTGACCTCTGCAGTGCGATTGCAGCGCTCTCCCATCTGAGCTACGGCCCCGAACCTTGGGAGGCGCCATTTATGATTTGGGGACCCATGCTGTCAAGCGGGGATGATCCGCGCGGGGACGGGATTCTCGGGCTGTCCACTGTTCAGCGTCATGCGTTCCCCAAGCCTTCTGCGCGCCCGCCTTTCAGCACCACGTAAATCGCGGGAATGACCAATACGGTCAACGCCGTGGATGAGGCGAGGCCGAACAGGAGGGAGATGGCGAGGCCCTGGAAGATGGGGTCCGTGAGGATCACGGCAGCCCCGATCATGGCCGCGAGGGCGGTCAGGAGGATGGGCTTGAACCTGATGGCGCCCGCCTCCAGCAGCACCTCTTCCAGCGGCCGGCCGGGGGCGCGGGCGTGGCGGATGAAGTCCACCAGGAGGATGGAGTTGCGCACGATGATGCCGGCGAGGGCGATGAATCCGATCATGGATGTGGCCGAGAAGGGCGCGCCGAACAGCCAGTGTCCGGTCATTATCCCTATGAATGTCAAAGGGATTGGCGTCAGGATCACGAGCGGCAGCTTGAACGAACCGAACTGCGCCACCACCAGGATGTAAATGCCAAGGATGGCGACGATGAAGGCGCCGCCCATGTCGCGGAAGGTGACCCACGTCACTTCCCACTCGCCATCCCACAGAAGTGTCGGCTTCGCCTCGTCGGAGGGCTGGCCATGGAGCGCAATCTCCGGCTTCGGCAGCGCGCCGAAAACCATATCGGCCAATGCCTTGGACACGGCCAGCATGCCGTAGACCGGGGCCTCGTAAGACCCCGCGAGGTCGGCCGTGACCATCTCGGCAGGGCGGCCGTTGTGGCGGAAGATGGGGAAGGAGGCGGGTTCCCGGACGACGCTCACGACGTCGCCCAGCTCCACCACGCCGCGGCCTCCTGGAAGGGTGTTGGCGGGGACGGGCGTCGCCAGGGTTCGCTCGTCTACGACCTTGTTTCCCTTGGACATTTCGAGGCGGATCGGGATCGGCGCCCGGCCGCTGCCGCGGTGGGAATAGCCCAGGGTGCCGCCGGCAAAGATGCTTCGGATGGCGTCGTACACATCCCCTTGTTCTACCTTGTAGAATTCGAGATTATCCTGGTCGATCGCGAGGCGGACGCGCTCTCCCGGGGTGCCGAAGCTATCGTCCACGTCCACAATAAAGGGAACGCTTTCAAAGGCTTGGCGCACCTTTCGGGCGACCGCGCGGCGGGTCTCGGGGTCCGGACCGTAGATCTCGGCGAGGAGGGTCGAGAGCACCGGCGGGCCGGGGGGCGGCTCTACAACCTTGAGCGACGAGCCTGGGGGAAGTTCGATCGATTTCAGACGGTTACGGACATCGAGCGCGATCTCGTGACTGCTGCGGGAACGCTCTCCCTTCGCCTTCAGGTTGATCTGGATGTCCCCCTGCCTCGGGGCGGACCTGAGGCCATAGTGGCGGACCAATCCGTTGAAGTTGAACGGCGCTGCGGTGCCGGCATGGGTCTCGAACGAGACGGATTCGGGCAGGTTCGAGAGCGCATTCACCAGGGTGTTCAGGGTGGAATCGGTGCGTTCGACGGAGGTGTCAGTCGGCATGTCGAGAATCACGGCGAGTTCGGTCTTGTTGTCGAACGGAAGCAGCTTCACCGTCACCGCGTGGGTGTAGAAGAGACTCAGGGAAGCGAGGGTTGCCACCCCCACCGCCGCGAGGAAGGCCCCCGCCCGGGCGCGGGAGGCGAGGATGGGCTTCGCCACCCGCACATAGAAGCGCCCCAGCCGGCCCCCGTCCGCCGCTTCGGCATGAGCGCCACCGTGACCATGCCCCGCCCGGCCGGCGATTTTCAGCATCAGCCAGGGGGTGAGGATGACGGCGACGAAGAAGGAGAAGACCATGGCCGCCGAGGCGTTGGCGGGGATGGGGCTCATATAGGGTCCCATCATGCCAGAGACGAACAGCATGGGCAGCAGGGCGGCCACCACGGTCAGGGTCGCCACGATGGTGGGGTTGCCCACCTCCGCCACCGCGTCGATGGCACCCTGCGCCCGCGAGCGGCCGTCGGTCATGGCCCAGTGGCGGGCGATGTTCTCGATGACGACGATGGCGTCGTCCACCAGGATGCCGATGGAGAAGATGAGCGCGAACAGGCTCACGCGGTTCAGCGTGTAGCCCATGAGGCGGGCGGCAAACAGGGTGAGGAGGATGGTGGTGGGGATGACCACCGCCACGACCAGCGCCTCGCGCCAGCCGATGGCGAAGCCCACCAGCACGACGATGGAGACGGTGGCGAGGCCGAGGTGCAGCAGCAGCTCGTTGGCCTTCTCGTTGGCGCTTTCGCCGTAATTGCGGGTGACCTTCACCTCCACGTCGGCGGGGAGGGCGGAGCCATGCGCCGCCTCGATCTGGTTGAGCACCGCCTCGGCGATGACCACGGCATTGGTGCCGGGGCGCTTGGCGATGGCGATCGAGACCGCCGGGCGCCGGGTGAGGCCGTCCGGCCCCTTTTCGATATGGGTGACGTAATGCTCCGCCGGCTGGGTGGCGAGGCTCACGTCCGCCACGTCGCGCACATAGACCGGCCGCCCGTCGCGGGAGGTCAGCAGGATGCTGCCGATCTCGGAGGGAGTCTGCAGCGTCTGACCGGCGACGAGGGTGCGCTGGCCGTTGGCCTCGCGCACGGTGCCGGTGTTGAAGGTGCGGTTGGCGCCTTCGAGCTTGCCCTGCAACTGGGCGAGGGTGATGCCGTAGAGGGACAGGCGCTCGGGATCGGGTGCGACGCGGATCTCCTCCGGCTGCTCGCCCACGATGTAGGTGAGGCCGATGTCCGGCAGCTTGGCGATGTCGGCCTGAAGCTCCCGCGCCACGCGGGTGAGGTCGTTGGCGGTCCAGCGCCCGGCCGCGTCGGGCTTGGGCACGAGGGTGAGCACGAGGATGGCCACGTCATCGATGGACCGGCCGACGATGAGCGGCTCGGTGATGCCCACCGGGATGCGGTCGAGATTGGCCCGCACCTTCTCGTGCACGCGCAGGATGGCGGCGTCCGGGCTGGTGCCGGTGAGGAAGCGGGCGGTGACGAGCACGCCGTCGTCCTCGGTGTTGGAATAGACGTGCTCCACCCCGTCGATGGCCTTGACGATGGTCTCCAGCGGCTCGGTCACGAGCTTCACCGCGTCTTCCGCCTTCAGCCCCTGGGCCGAGACGCGGATGTCCACCATGGGCACGGAGATCTGCGGCTCCTCCTCGCGCGGCAAGGTGACGAGGGCGATGAGGCCGAAGGCGAAGGCCGCGATGAGCAGCAGCGGCGTCAAGGGCGAGGCGATGAAGGCGCGGGTGAGCACCCCGGCGATGCCGAGGGGGCGGTCTGCGCCGGCATTGGGTGCTTTGGATTGGGGTGCGTTGGAATGGGGCGCGTTGGTGGAGATCTCGCTCATGGTCAGCGTCCCGCCATGGCGATCACGTCGCCGTCCTTGAGGCCGGTGAGGATTTCCACCCGCTCGCCGCCATCGCCGGGAAAGCGCGCGCCGAGAATGACCGGCACGTCCAGCGGCCCGCGCGGCGTCACCAGCGTCACGTAATCGATGCCGTGCGCGGTGCGCACGACGCCGGCCGGGACGGCGAGCACCGCCCTTTTGCCGATCTCCACCCACACCAGCGTGCGCTCGTTGACGAAATAGGTGCCGAGGCCGTCCACCTCCACGTCGGCCATCACGCGGCCGGCGGCGATTTCCGGATAGACCTTCACGATGCGACCGGGCCGGGCGGTGGCGGGCGTCCCCGCCTTGTCCTGGGAGATGCCGCGTTCGCCGATGCGCACCGTGCCGCCCTCGCGGATGGAGGTGGCGTGCCGCTCGGGCAGAGACAGCCGGAGATAATAGGGGCCGGAGGCAACGCGGGCGATCTCGTCGCCGGCAAGAACCACGCTGCCGGGGGTGACCGGAACGGTGAGGACGCGGCCATCGGCGGGGGCGATGACCGCGCCCTCGCGGGCGCGCTGCAGGATCACGGCGCGGTCCGCTTCGGCGGCCGTCACCTGGTTGGTGGCGACATCGAACTGGGTCTTCGCGGTATCGAGCCGGGCCTGGCTGGCGACGCCGCGGGCGAGGAGCTGCTGGGCGCGGTCCAGCTCGGTCCTCGCATTGTCGAGCTGGGACTTCAGCTCCTTGATCCTGGCGTCGGCGGCGTTGAGGGTGAGGGCATTCTTGTCGTCCACCACAAGGGCGATCTCGTCGCCCTCCTTCACGCTGTCGCCCTCGGAGACGGAGACGGCGCGCACCGTGCCGCCGATGCGGGCGCGGGCGGGCACCACGGTGCGGCTCTTCACCTCGCCGAACACACCCTTCAGCTCCGGCACCTCCACGCTGCGGACGGTGAAATCGGCCGCGCGGGCGAAGGGAGTGGCGGGCAAAAGGGCAGCCATCGCCGCCGCGAGGGCCGCGACGGGCGGGAGGAAGCGCAGGGACATGGGTGGCTCTCTCTGCCCGGCCTCGCGCCGGGCGGGTTCACATCAGAATGTTCAGTTGAAGGCGACGCCGGGCTTCACGCCCAGCTTCTTGAGCAGCATGGCCGCCGGGCAGAAGCCGGTGACGGAAGCCTGCATCAGGTTCGCGCCCACAAAGGCGGTCAGCCAGAAAAAATAGGGGGAAACCGTGAGGCCGAGGCCGAGCGACGCCAGCACCATGAAACCCGCAAACATCATGACGATGCGATCGACAGACATTATCCTGCTCCGGTGGGCGCCGCTCCGGGCGCCCCGTTCGTGCGGGCCTCCCCGCGTTGGCATTGCATCTAACATTCAATTATCATAAATTCAAGACTATGAATGTTGTCGATATGATCCCGGCCTCCGAGCGGGCGGCCGAACTGATGCGCAGCCTCTCGCACCCCCAGCGCCTGCTGGTTCTGTGCGCGCTGGTGGAAGGCGAGAAATCGGTGGCGCAGCTGCGCGATGAGCTTGCGATCGAGCAGGTGCCCATGTCGCAGCAGCTCATGCGCCTGCGATCGGACGGGCTGGTGGAGGCGCGCCGGGAGGGCACCAGCGTGTTCTATCGTATCGCGCGGGAGGAGGTGCTGGCGGTCATCGCCGCGCTCCACAAGGCGTTCTGTCCAAGTCGGGAGGAGTGCTGAGAGGCGCTGCTCTCGGCAAGGTGCCGTCGGGGCGGTGCCGTTGGGGCGGTGTCTTGGCCCGGCACCGGCTTCCGGATCGGCGCTTCGCCTGGGACGTGGCGTGTGCGGGGCAGGGCACATCTCGGGCCGCAGATGCACCGACGCCGCAGACCCGGGGGAAACGGGTCCGCGGTCGTAGCGCATGGCTGTCGGCCCTCCGTTCTTATTGCACGCTCTGGAAGAAAAAAGCCGGGGATGGCCGCTGTTTGAGGCTGCCGCGCGCGCCGATGGGACGGTGAAACAAAACGCGCGCGGGGCCACGGCCACCCCCGGTGAAGCCCCGGGAGGGGGCAAGTCTGAAGCGTTTTCGAGCGAAGTGAATTCCGGTTCGCGTGAAGAAAACGCGTCGCAATAAAGACCAGGTCGGGATCGCCCCGTCAGAAGAAGCCGAGCTTCTTGGGCGAATAGCTGACCAGCAGGTTCTTCGTCTGCTGGTAGTGATCCAGCATCATCTTGTGGGTCTCGCGGCCGATGCCGGACTGCTTGTAGCCGCCGAAGGCCGCGTGGGCCGGGTAGGCGTGGTAGCAGTTGGTCCACACGCGGCCCGCCTCGATCGAGCGACCGACACGGT
>JAEZMT010000024.1 GCA_023442085.1 Pseudomonadota bacterium
AAAAACCGTACCCGGATACGGCACGCCAATGGCGTCAAGGTTAACGCCGCAGAACCGGTGATAGTCTTGCGTTTTGCAAGCCTTGCCGCAGCGGCGACTCGACCGCGCAGCAGGCGCCGGACGCCTCTTTGCGGCCGTTCAGGTGGCGATGAGGAAGCGATCCGCGCCTTCCAGAACCAGGCAGGTGAGATGCCCGGTGGCATAGGCGCCGGTGTCGATATTGATGCGGTTGCTCAGCACCTCAGGGTCCTTCATGGGGGTGTGCCCATGAACGATGCAGTGCCCAAACCAGTCCGGATGGTCGAGAAACTCCCGCCGGATCCACATCATGTCCTCGCGGGTCTGCTCCTCCAGCGGAACGCCGGGGCGAAGGCCGGCATGGACGAAGGCATAGTCGCCGCAGACAAAATGGCTGGAGAGCATGCGCAGGAAGGAGATGTGCTGGGTCGGCACGGCGGCCCGCCACTCGTTCCACAGCCGGGACTCGTCCACACCGGGGGCCGGGCGGACATAGGAATAGACCGTCTCGAGGCCGCCCATGCGCAGCCAGCGCGAGAACGCCTCCTGCGAGAGGAGGGAATCCAGCATCACTGCTTCGTGGTTACCGGAGATGCAGATGGCCTTGTGATCCTGCCGCCGCGTGATGAGCGCATCCAGCACGCCGGACGACTGCGCCCCGCGGTCCACATAGTCGCCCAGATAGACCTCGATGCAGTCGGGGCCGGGATTGGCGGCCATATCCTCGTCGATCGCGGCCTGCAGCGCGGTCAGCAGATCGAGCCGGCCGTGGATGTCGCCGACGGCATAGATGCGCATGTGGTCCGGGACGAGCGGGATGGCCGGGTCGCGATAGTGTTCTGTCACGGTGCTGTTCGGGCGGAGCTTCAGCATCGTCATGTCCGCAACATCCCTGCTGGTGTCAATGCCCCCGCACGAACCACTGGTAAGCCCCTAATATAACCCACAAGTTCGATTCTGGCGATCTTTTAGTTGCAACGCAACAATAACCACGCGATCAGGCGTGAGCGGTGCAATAATATTTGCGCGCTGCGGTATCGGGGGAGCGAATGGCGTTCGAAGTCGCGGCGCTGGCCGTGCTGCTGGAGGTATTACTGGGGTATCCGGCGGCTCTGGTGCGGCGCATCGGCCACCCCGTCATCTGGATCGGCCGGCTCATCCTCGTCCTCGATCGGCTCCTCAATCGACCGGCCTTCGCGCCGGGCCGACGCCGGCTCCTGGGTGTCGTCACCGTGGCGCTGGTGGTGGTGGCCGCCGCGCTGCCGGCCTTCGCACTGGAATGGCTGCTGCGCCCCCTCCCCTTCGGCATCGTGCTCGTCGGCCTCGCCGGGTCGAGCCTGATTGCCCAGCGCTCCCTGCATTGGCATGTGGAGCGCGTGGCCGAAGCGCTGGAGAGCGGCAGCCTCGAGGCCTCCCGCGCCGCTGTCGGCCATATCGTCGGACGCGATCCGCAAACGCTGGATGCAGAAGGCGTCGCCCGCGCCGCCATCGAGAGCCTGGCGGAGAATTTTTCCGACGGCGTGATGGCCCCCACCCTGTGGCTCTGCGTGGGCGGGCTCGCGGGCGGGGCGGCCTACAAGGCGCTCAACACGGCTGACAGCATGATCGGCCACCTCACCGAGCGCCATGCCGCCTTCGGCTGGGCGGCGGCCCGGGCGGACGACTATGTCAACCTCCCGGCCTCGCGGCTCGCCGGAGCGCTCATCATCGCCGGTGCGGCGCTCACGGGCGGTGCCCATCCAGGCGACGCCCGTCGGGCCATGCTGCGGGATGCGCCGCGCCATCGCTCGCCCAACGCAGGCTGGCCGGAAGCGGCCATGGCCGGTGCCCTCGGGCTGCGGCTCAATGGCCCGAAGGTCTATGCGGGCGTGCTCACGCAGGACGCCTACATGGGCGATGGCCGGCGCGAGGCCACCGCGGGCGACGTCCGCATGGCGCTCAAGGTGTACCGGCGCGCCGACGCTGTGATGATCCTGATCGTGCTGGCGGGTGCCGGCCTCACCCTGCTGGTCTGATGGCTCAGCGCGCCAGCGCCAGCAAACGGTCGAGGTCGAGGTGCACGGCGAGGTGAGCGGCCAGCGCATCCAGCGTCGCCTCCACGCCGTCCTCATAGGCCACGGCGCCGCCCTCCCCGCCCAGCCGGCCGAGCACGGCCGCCCGAAAGGGGTCGGAGGCGAACAGCCCGTGGACATAGGTTCCGGCGATGCGCCCCGAGGCCGAGCGCGCGCCCTCCGGCCGCCCATCGGCGAGATGGCCGAAGGGCCGATCGCAATCGGCACCGTGGGTTGCGCCCATGTGCATTTCGTAACCGTGGAACGGCGCGCCTTCGACGGTGCCGCTCACCTCCTCCAGCCGTTTTTCGCCGGTCAGCACCGTGTGGACATCGAGCAGCCCGAGGCCGCGGGCAATCTTTGCCTCGCCCTCAACGCCATCCGGATCGGCGATGGTCTGGCCAAGCATCTGGTAGCCGCCGCACAGGCCGAGGATTGCCCCGCCGCGCCGGGCGAAGGCGAGAATGTCATGGTGGAGCCCGCCGGCCTTGAGCGCGGCAAGGTCCGCGATGGTCGCCTTGGAGCCGATCAGCAGCACCAGATCGGTATCGAGCGGCAGGGTCCCGTGGGGACGGATGCGGCGCACCTCGACGCCGGGCTCGGCATCGAGCGGGTCAAGATCGTCGAAATTGGAGACATGGGGCAGGATCGGCACGGCAATGCGCAGCCGCGCCCCGACCTTGGATGGCGGGGGGGCCGACAAGGCGAGCGCATCCTCGGCCGGCAAGCGGGCGGCATCGGGAAAGTGCGGCACGAGGCCGAGCGCGTCCCAGCCGGTGAGGCGCGCGATCAGCTCCATGCCGGAGGCGAACAGCGCCGGATCACCCCGGAAGCGGTTGACGATGAAGCCCCGGATCATGGCCGCGTCGGCGGCCTCGATCACCGTCTTTGTCCCGGCAAGGCTGGCGATGACACCGCCCCTGTCAATATCGCCGATGAGGACCACGGGCACGTCCGCCGCCCGCGCGAAGCCCATGTTGGCGATATCGGCGGCGCGCAGATTGACCTCGGAGGCGCTGCCCGCGCCTTCGACCAGCACGAGGTCGGCCTCTTCCTTCAGGCGGCCGAAGCTGTCGAGCACGGCGGGCATCAGCGTCGGCTTGAGGGATTGGTAGGCGGCGGCCTTCGCCGTGCCGTGGACCCGCCCCTGCACCACCACCTGCGCGCCGGTCTCGCCCTGCGGCTTCAGCAGCACCGGGTTCATGTGAACGCTCGCGCGCACCCGCGCGGCCCGCGCCTGCAGCGCCTGCGCCCGGCCGATCTCTCCGCCGTCCGCCGTCACGGCGGCATTGTTGGACATGTTCTGCGGCTTGAACGGCCGCACCCTGAGGCCGCGCAGCGTGAAGGCACGGGCGAGACCCGCGACGATGAGGGACTTGCCCACATCCGAGCCCGTGCCCTGAAACATGAGCGCCCGCGCCATCAGAACTCGATGCCCGGCTGCGCCTTCACCCCGGCAGCGAAGTGGTGCTTCACGAGCCCCATCTCGGTCACGAGATCGGCCACGGCAAGAAGCTCGGGCTTCGCATTGCGGCCGGTGACGACCACATGAAGGCCGGGCCGCCGCGCCGCGAGGGTCGCGACCACCTCGGCGAGATCGAGATAGTCGTAGCGCAGGGCGATGTTCAGTTCGTCGAGGATGAGGAGCGAGATGGTCTCATCCGCCATCAGCTCGCGCGCCTTGCCGAAGGCGCGGGCGGCGGCGGCCTTGTCGCGGGCGAGGTCCTGCGTCTCCCAGGTAAAGCCTTCGCCCATGGTGTGCCAGCTCACACGGTCGCCGAAGGTCTGGAAGGCGTCCTGTTCGCCGGTTTGCCAGGCACCCTTGATGAACTGCACCACGCCCACCCGTCCGCCCCGCCCCAGCATGCGCAGGGCAAGGCCGAAGGCTGCCGTGCTCTTCCCCTTGCCCGGGCCGGTGTGGACCACCAGCAGGCCCTTCTCGATGGTCTTTTCCGCCACCTCCTTGTCCTGCACTGCCTTGCGCTTTTCCATCTTGGCGCGATGGCGGGCGGCGGCCTCATCGTCGGGAGAGGGGGGGATGGGATCGCTCACGGCGTTTCCTCCTTCAGAGTCAGGGGCAGGCCGGCCACCACCAGCACCACTTTGCCGGCGCGGGCCGCGAGGCGCTGGTTGAGGAGGCCGGCGGCGTCGCGGAAGCGGCGGGCCAGCGCATTGTCGGGGACGATGCCGAAGCCGACTTCGTTGGCGACGCAGATGGTCGGACCCGGCCGATCGGCGAGGGCCGCCTCCAGCGCCGCCGCCTCGGCGTCGAGGTCGTGGTCGGCGAGGAGATGGTTGGTGAGCCAGAGGGTGAGGCAATCCACCAGCACGGGACGGGCGGGCGGCAGCGCGGCCAGCGCGGCGGCGAGAGCGAATGGCGCCTCCACCGTCTCCCACTCCACGCCCCTTCGGCCGCGATGGAGCGCGACGCGCGCCTCCATCTCGGGATCCGGCTGGCCGCCATAGCCAAGCTGGGCTGTGGCGATGTAGGTCCAGGGGCCGGGATGGCGCATGATCTCCCGCTCCGCGAACCGACTCTTGCCGGACCGCGCGCCGCCGAGCACCAGCACGAGAGAAGCGGCGGACGACGCCTCCGCCATCAGGTCCGGCCTCCGGCCCACGCATGGACCGACCCCATGCGTGGGCGGTCGCCTGTCCGGCCGGCGCGGCACGTCGTCATCCCGTTTCCTCCCACCACCCCCGCTCCAGAACGGCGTGACTATAGGGGCCGGCAGCAGGCCCGCAAGCCGAACAGACCGCCGGCCCGCTCCCGCACCAGGCCACCTCGGAATACCTCCCACCAAACACCGACTCGTCGTCTTTTACGTTGGCAACAGGCGACGCAGGGTGCCGGACGCTTGGGCGGGGAAGATCGAAAGCACTTTAAGAATCAAATTTTATCAATGAACATCAATATATTAGGGTTAATATCTAACTTTAACGACCCAGCAAGAGCCCAACATCCTGAAGAAGGCAATTTAAAATCAAATAGTTATGCCAATTTCATACAGCGCTTGGAGCAACATTATACCACCTGATGTAGTGAATTAGCTTCTCAGAAAATCATAATAAGTATCTGATATAGATGTAGATTTTTATGTTTTAGGATATTTTTCCTAAGCATTCATTCGCCCGCGTGGACAAAATGAGGCAGCGCCCCCGCTCCTCTTGCGGGAGCGAAGCCCAACGCCGTGCTGGTGTCTTTTGACCTGTCCGGCAGGGCTCGCGCGCGCCGTTGCGCCCACGCTTTCCGGTGCTCCAATGGCACGGGGCACGGACATGGCACTGCTCCGAATGCAACGGACCGATTTCTGCGCCGATGACAGCCGGCAGAGGCTTACGCGGATCGGGTTCGCCTCCCCTGCCCCGCCCTCCCGAGAGCCAAATCGGCCCTCAGGCCACAGCGCGAAGCTTTTCGAGCGCCTGCCACACCTCGGCGGCGGAGATATCGGCGAGGCACGGCGGCCCTTCGCGCACATCAGGGGCGATCCGGCAGCTGGCTCTCTCGCAGGGTGCGCAGTCGCGCCGCGCCTTCAGCTCGGTGACACGGGCACCGAAGAGGCCGGTGAGCACAGGGTTGGTCGGGCCGTAGAGACCGACGGTCGGAACGCCATAGGCGGCGGCCAGATGGCCGAGGCCCGTATCCACCGTCACCACCCCGGCTGCGCCGGCGATCTCGGGGGCGAGGCCCTCCAGTCCCTGCGGCGGCAGGAGACGCACGTTCCCCTGCCCCGCGGCGATGACCTCGGCACGGGCGCGCTCCTCCGCGCCGTGGGCGAACAGCCGCACCTCCATGCCCGCCGCGCCCGCCCGCGCTGCCAGGGCGCGCCAGCCGTCCAGGGTCCAGGTTTTTGTGGGCCAGGTGGTGCCGTGCAGAAAGACGAGATAGGGAGCGTCGCCGGGGGCGCACCGCAGCCCCGTATCCGCGGGCAGGCCATCGAGCCCATAGCCCAGCGCCGCCGCGAACAGCTTGCGGAGGCGCGCGGCCATATGCTCCACCTCGGGCACGTGGTGGCGCGCGCCATAGAGCAGGCTCGCCACCCCCTCCCGCGCGCTCCCTCGGTCGAAGCCGTGCCGGGGGCCACGGGCGAGAGCGGCCACGGCGGCGCTCTTCATCAGCCCCTGCGCGTCGATCACGAGATCATATGGCTCTGCCGACAGCGCAGCCCGCACACGCCCGGCCTCGCCGCCGGACAGCGCCGCGAGCGGTCGGCGCAGCATGCGGCGGAGCGGAACCGTGAGGGTGCGGCGAACGGCGGGGTGGAGTCGGGCGACCGGCGCGAAGGCTTCCTCCACCGCCCAGTCCACCGTCAGGCCGGGCACGCGGGCGGCCGCATCCGTCAGCGCGGGGAAGGTGTGGACCACATCCCCCAGCGACGACAGCTTCACCAGCAGCAGCTTCATCGGCGCATTTGCTCGGCCGCGGCCAGAACCTCTTCGGCGGCGATGCCTTCGAGGCAGGCCAGCGTCTTCAGCGGGCACTCGCGCTTGTGGCAGGGCCGGCAGGGGAGATCGCGCGAAACAACACGGGAGAAGGGCGAGGCCGGCGGCGTCATCTTCTCCGACGACGCGCCATAGATGACCACCAGCTTGCGGTCGAACGCACCGGCGATGTGCATCAGCCCGGAATCGTTGGAAATCACCACATCGGCACCGGCGAGGATGGCGGCGGCCTCGATCAGCGTGGTGCGGCCGACGAGATTGTCCACCGGCACACCGGCCGAAGCCTCGATGGCGGTCGCCGCCTCGGCGTCCTTGGGCGAGCCCAGGATGCGGATGCGGTAGCCGTCCTTCACCGCCAGCGCGGCAAGCGCTGCGAATTTGGCGGCCGGCCAGCGCTTGGCCGGGCCATATTCAGCGCCGGGGCAGAGCACCATCACCGGCCCTTCGCCGGCGAGGGGATATTTGGCGGCGGCCACGTCCAGCGCGCCGTCCGGCAGCATCAAGCGCGGGCGCGGCGCGCGGGCGATGGAGCCGGGCGGCAGGCCGAGAGCAACGAAGCGGTCCAGCGTGCGTGCGGTCTTGCGGTCGGGATCGGGGCGCGCATCGGTGAGGAGCGCGCTGCGCAGCTCGGCGCGATAGCCCACGCGCTCGGGAATTTCGGCAGCGACCGGCACGATGGCGGCCTTGAACGCGCGCGGCAGGATGATCGCCTTGCCATAGCCCTCGCCCCGCAGGGCGCGGCCCGCCTTCCAGCGGGCAAGGAGGCCGAGCTCGCCATGCCCCAGCCCAAGCGGGATGGTGCGGCGAATGCCGGGGATCATGCGGGCGACGGGAAGGGCGGCGGGCGGCGCCAGCACATCGATGGGCCGGCCGGGCTCGCGCAGGCGCAGAACGTCCACAAGGCTCGCCGCCATGACCATGTCGCCGACCCAGGACGGGCCAACGAGCAGAAGCGGCGAAACAGAACCGAGGGCACGCATGCGATAACTCGCGGGATGGAACGCCCCGCGTCATGACAAGGCGGAACCGCCGCGTCAAGCACGCTGGCCCGGACGCGGCGGTCGGTATTGAAACGGAGGATCAGGCGGCCGGACGGATCGTCTTCTCCACCGACGACTTGATCGGCTCGGAGGTCTCGGCGGCAACCTTCTGCGCCAGAGCGGACAGATCCTTGGCCTGGCCGGTCAGGGCCTCGAACTGCTTGCGCGCGTGGCCGGTGGACAGCTCCACGGCCTCGGCGACGGTCTTGGCTGCCAGCAGCGAATTGAAATAGTCGAACGCCGAATTCACGTTCGATTGAACCGCCTCGAGCACCTTGGCATTGTACTGGGCCACGCCCTTGGAGGCGGTGGTGGCGCTGTCCTCGAGGGCGGCGTTCACCTGCTCGGCGGCGGCCTTCAGCTTGCTGTAGTTCTCGCGGTAGGTGGCGAGGCCCTTCTCGGCGATCTCGCGGACGGCCGGGGGCACCTCGACGCCGGGAACGGCATTGGTCGAGAACGCCTTTTTCGCCGCTTCGATCTGATCCTGATAAGCCTTGATGAAGGTGTCGTTCATGTCATCCTCGGAACAGGGGCGTGGCGATCCGTGCCGAGGTGCTTTGCTGCAATGCCACCTGAACGCAGCTACACGCCGAGCGCCGGAGAGCGCCTGCATTGCGAGCATTCTAGGTGAGCTGTGTTTACCCCGACCGAAGGGTTATACAACAGTAAACGTGCAGCGCAAAATGAAATTCTGCGCTGCACAAGTCAAGGTTCCGAAACTAAGCGGGCCGGCGCGAGCCGGTAGAGTAATCCCGTCAGCCCTGCTGGTTGGGATCGGTCGCCTTCGCTGCGGCGGCCTGGGCTTCGCGCACGGCCGTCTCGCCCACGGTCTTCATGTCCTGGGCCACGGTCTGGGCACTCTGCGCGGCCGCGGCGGCCAGGGTCTTGAGGCGCTCGGCCAAGGTGCGGGCGTGCTCGTCCATGGTGCGCACGGCGTTCTCGCCCAGGGCCTTGGCATCGTCGCCGAAGGCCTTCGCCTGCTCGGAGACGGCCTTGAGCTGGTTGGTGAGAAACTCCGCCTGGAGGCCCATCATCTCCTGCGGGCTCTTGGCCGCCACGAGCTTGTGCAGGAAATCGAAGCTCGCCTCGACATTCGCTTCCATCAGGCCGATGGCCTTCTGGCGGAAGTCCTTGATGCTGGAGCTGACTTCCTCGATACGGCCTTCGCTCTCGCCAACCGTTTCCCGCGCATTCTGGAACAGGGTCTCGAACGCCTGCCGGGCCTGCGCCACGTTCTTCTCGGCAATGGCCCGCATTTCTGGGGGCAGCTCCAGATCCGGACCGAACTTCGTCGTCATGGCCGTCTCTCCTCCGGGTGTCGGGCGGCGCAAGCCACCGCGCAGCGACCCATCTTAGTCTACCGTGTCGCCGCTTCGCCATTATGAATGGCAGTCAGCGCGGCGAAGTTGCACTGACGTTAATCAATGGCACCGAGAATAAGGGGCGGCGGGATGCCCCGCCTTGGTTCACTCCACCACCGCAAGGTGCGATCCTGCACACGATGACGCAGCACCACGGCAGCCCGGACGACCCGTCTCCCCTCTCGCGGGAGAGCGTGGAGGCCATAGCGTCCGCTCTTCCCGGCGCGGAGGCGGTGCTGGCACCGCTCGCGCGACAGGACCTCGCCTCCTTCCTGATCGACCTCGGGTCCGGCCGCGTGCTGGCGGCGACGCGGGCCGCCGCGCATGCCGCCATCATGGCCGGCGAGACGGCGCCCGAAGCGGTGATGACTGCGGCAGCCCACCTTGCCCGCCGCACGGCCGCCGGCTTCGGCGTCGCTCGGCTGCGTCTGCCGGGAGACCTTTCGCCCCGCACCCTGCGCTTTGCTGCCCTCGCCCTGCCCTCGGGACCCGCGATCCTGTTCGCCGACCCGTCCGCCTTCGCCTCCGCGCCGGCCGAGACAACCCGCGCGGCAGATGCGCCCGCCGTTCCCCCCGCGCTGCGCCCGCTCCTCTCCCAGCCGCTGCGCGTGACCTGGGAGAGCGATGCGGAGGGGCGCCTGCGCGCCCTGTCGCCCTTGTTCGCGGCCGCCCTCGGCAGCCGCAAGGGCCGATTCCTGGGCGCGAGCTTCGCCGAGCTGGAGCGCGACGGGCATCTGGACGCCGCAGACGCGCTCGTGGACGCCATGGCCTCAGGCGAGAGCTTCACCGAACGGACCGCGAGGGTTCCAGCCGCTGGCGCCGAGGCCCCGCTCGACCTCAGCCTGGGCGGCGCGCCGCTGTTCGATGCGGAGCGCCGGCTCAAGGGCGTGCGCGGCTTCGGCATTGTCACCGCGGCGGAGACACCCGCTTTCGCCGAGAAACCCGCGCAGCCGGAGACCACGCCCGCGCAGCCGCCGATCGCCTTCGGGCGCAATGTGGTGCCGCTTCGGCAGGGCAGCCTCTCCCCGCAGGAGAGTTCCGCCTTCCGCGAGATCGCCCGCACGCTTGCCGCCGCCATCGAGGACTGGCCGAAAATCCCGCCGGACACGGAGCCGCCCGCCGGCTTCGAGACAACCGAGGCCCAGCCCGAAGCGTCCGCCCCTTCCGGCGACGAGGCGGAACTTCTCGACAAGCTGCCGGTAAGCCTGCTGGTGCAGCAGGAGGGCACGCTGGTCCACGCCAACCGGGCGTTTCTGGCGTTGACCGGCTGGAGCGGGCTCGACGCATTGGAAGACGCCGGAGGGCTGGAGCGCGTCCTCTCCCGTGAATCCGGCGCCCTGCACGTGCTGACGCCGGAGGGCGCCCGCCTTTCGGTGGAGGTCCGTCTCGTCGCCGCGCCGTTCCTCGGCCGGCCGGCGCTTATTCACGTCATCCGCCCGCTGGATAGCACTGCGGATGACCGCGAAGCCCGCGCGAGCGCCCGCCGCGCCGCGCTGGACATGGTGCCGTGGCCCGTCTTCCTGCTGGAAATGGACGGTACGATCCGCCTCGCCAATCTCGCCGCGGCCGAACGCCTGGGCTTTCCGGCCCACGATCTCGCCGGCGAGCCCTTCACCATCGCCGTCGCGCCGACCGATCGCGCCGAGGCGATCGCGACCCTCGACCGCGTGCGGGACGATGGCACCTCGGGGCAGGTGGCCCTCGCGCTCCGCAATCGCGCGGGCGAGCTTCTGCCCGGCCGCGCGGCCGTGACCCGTGCCGGCGCAGAGGACCAGCTCCTGTGCGTGGTCATCGGCCCGGCGCCCGAGTCGTCCGAGCCTGCTCCCGCGCCCCAGGCGCCCGTCCCCATGCTCCCGGAGCCGCCTCCGGAAAACCTCCTCCCCCGCCTCGCGGGCCGCGTGCGCGCCGGGCTGGAAGGCCCCATGGCTGTTCTTCGGGATGCCCCGGCCGAGGCCCTCGACGCGCCGCTGCGGGATGCGCTCAAATCCCTGAATGCCACACTGGCTGACCTTGCCGCCCTGTCGGAGCCGCCGAAGGCAGAGGCGGCCGCAGCCGCGTGCAACATTTCGGCCGTGGTACGCGCTGCCATCGCCGCGCACCTGCCGGACGCCCGGCGCAGGCGGCTGGCGCTTCGGCTCGACGATGCCGGCGACGTCATCGCTCAAGCCGATGAAGCCTCGCTCGCCGATCTCCTGTCCATGCTGCTGGAGGAAGCCGTCGCGGCAACGCCAGCCGGCGGGGCGGTCGCGGTGTCGGTGTTCGGCGCTGAGGACGGGACGGAAGGCTCGCGTGCGGTTGTTCAGCTGAGCGACGCGGGGGCCGGCCTCGATGCGGAGGCCGCCGCGGCGGCCCTCGACCCGCTCTCCGGTCTTCCGGCCGACGACCGCTTCGCCGCCGACGGACGCCCGCTCCGCCTCGCGCGCATGGCCGAAGCCGCGCGGAGACTCGGCGGAATGCTGGACATCGATCCGGCCGGGAGCGTCGCGACCGGCGAGGATCCGGGCAGGCGGCGCGGCATGATCGCCCGGCTCACCCTGCCAGCCTGAACCCTCTCGCAAACGGTGTTCCGCCACCGATCGGGTGGCAATCGCACAATGGAACAACTCCATTGTGTAGGCAGAATGCTGTCCGAACCGCCTTCGAGGCTCCATATCGCATATGTACGGAGTTGACGGCGCCTCCCGTCATCTGCAAAAAATGCAATAGAAACAAGTTTTTAGAAGCCTTCCAAGTTAGCTTCGGGCCGTGCCATGATCGTTTGTTCATGCAACGTCTTTTCAGACCGACAAGTGCTCGACGCACTTGCCGGAACCCCATTGCGCTCTCCCAGCGAAGTTTATCGCTGCCTCGGCTGCTCCCCCCAGTGCGGACGCTGCGCCCGGACCATCCGCACGTTGATGGATCAGGTGCAGGCCCATGACTGCGGTGCGTGCGCGGATGAGTGTCCCGTCGCGGGACTTACCGGAATGGTCGCGGCCGAGTAAGCTGCATAAATCGATTTTCCGAACCACCCGGTGAACAGCCGGGTGCCACCTCTGCGTACCTTGCACTCACCTTAGAATTAGTCTAAGGATTGATTGAAACTAACTGTCCTTACGGCACCAGGAGCTGATGATGAAGGGCGATCCGAAGGTTATTGAATACCTCAATCGGGGCCTGCGCTCTGAGCTGACCGCCATCAACCAATATTGGCTCCACTACCGGATGCTCGACAATTGGGGCTACAAGGCGCTGGCCAAGAAGTGGCGCGCCGAGTCCATCGAGGAGATGGTCCACGCGGACAAGTTCACCGACCGCATCCTGTTCCTCGACGGCTTCCCGAATATGCAGGTGCTCGATCCCCTGCGAATCGGCCAGGACGTGAAGGAAATCCTCGACTGCGATCTCGCCGCCGAGCTCGATGCCCGCGCGCTCTACCAGGAGGCTGCCGCCTACTGCCAGACGGTGAAGGACTATCCGAGCCGCGACCTCTTCGAGGAGCTGATGGCAGACGAGGAAGGCCACATCGACTTCCTTGAAACCCAGCTCGACCTCGTGTCCAAGCTCGGCCTGCAGCTGTACGCCCAGCACCACATCGGCGAGCTCGACGAGGATTGATCCTCTCCATCGCCCGACACACAAAGCCCGGCTTTCATGCCGGGCTTTTTTGTTTTGGCCGACCATCAGATTGGAGAAAGTATAAACTGGAGCCGACGGACTTAGCTCATTTCATAATTAGATAATTTCCAATGTTTCCGGGCTCACACCCTTCTTCATTGACCCTTCGTAAGGCCTCGGGCTAGCCAAATCTCCACAGTCTCATGGTGCTCGCTCAGAGCCCGCGCGTGGGGATTTCGATGGGTCGCTTTCATCTCTTGCGGAGCGTTCTCGCCGGTGGCGCACTGCTTGTCGCGGCGCAGGGCGCCAGCGGGCAGCAGGTCGTCAACGTCTACACCACCCGCGAGCCCGGGCTGGCCGCGCCCCTCTTCGAGGCCTTCACCAAGGCCACGGGCATCGAGGTGAAGAGCGTCTTCATCAAGGATGGCCTCGCCGAGCGCGTGAAGGCGGAGGGCGCCAGCTCCCCGGCCGACGTGCTGATGACGGTGGACGTGGGCAATCTGCTCGATGTGGTCGATGCCGGCGTCACCCAGCCGGTGACCTCCCCGGCCCTCTCCGCCATTCCCGCCAATCTGCGCGATCCGGCCGGCAACTGGTATGCCCTCTCCCTGCGCGCCCGCCTCGTCTATGCGGCGAAGGACGAGGTGAAGCTCTCGGCCATCACCTATGAGGACCTCGCGGACCCCAAGTGGAAGGGCAAGGTCTGCATCCGCTCAGGCCAGCACCCCTACAACGTCGGGCTGGTGGCGGCCTATATCGTCCATCATGGTGAGGAGAAGACCGAAGCCTGGTTGCGCGGTCTGAAGGCCAACCTCGCCCGCAAGCCAGCCGGCGGCGACCGCGAGGGCGCCCGCGACATCCTCGGCGGCATCTGCGATCTGGCGGTGGGCAATTCCTATTACGTGGGCCTGATGCGCTCGGGCAAGGGCGGCGCCGACCAGAAGAAGTGGGGCGATGGCATCAACGTGCTGCTCCCGACCTTCCAGGGCGGCGGCACCCATGTGAACGTCTCCGGTGCCGCCGTGGCGAAGAACGCGCCCCATAAGGACGCCGCCGTGAAGCTGCTCGAATTCGCCATCTCCCCGGAGATGCAGGCGGTCTACGCCAAGCAGAACATGGAATACCCGGTCATCACCTCTGCCGAGGTCGATCCCGTGATCGGCGCGCTGGGGCCGCTCAAGGTCGATCCCATCCCGCTGGTGGACATCGCCAAGAACCGCAAGCGCGCCAGCGAGCTCATCGACAAGGTCGGCTTCGATAACTGACGGCCGATGGCTGAGACCGCATTGACCGGCGAGCCGCGCGTGACGCGGCTCCGCCTCCCCCGCCACCTCTCCCCTCTCCTTCTGGCGTCGGGATTGGTGGCGCTTTTCGTTCTGCTGCCCCTTCTGGCCCTCGCCGGCATCGCCGCGCGCGGGTCCGGCGATATGTGGCCCCATCTCATCGCCACCGTGCTGCCCGATGCGCTGGCGGAGACCGGGCTCCTGATTCTCGGTGTCGGCGTGGTAACGCTGGTGGTGGCCGTGCCGTGCGCGTGGCTGGTGGCCACCTGCACCTTCCCCGGCCGCTCGGTGCTGGAATGGGCGCTGCTGCTGCCGCTCGCCGTGCCGGGCTACATCGTCGCCTTCTCCTATCTCGACGTGCTCCATCCCCTCGGCCCGGTGCAGGAGGCGCTGCGTGCTGTTCTGGGCATCGACAGCCCGCGCGGCCTGCGCCTGCCGGATGTGCGCTCCACCGGCGGCTGCATCCTGGTGCTCTCGGCGGTGCTCTATCCCTACGTCTACCTCTCGGCGCGGGCGAGCTTCGTGCTGCAGTCGGCGGCGGCGCTGGAGGTGGCGCGCACCTTGGGCGCCAGCCGCTGGCGCGCCTTCCTGCGGATCGGCCTGCCGCTGGCCCGCCCGGCCATCGTGGCGGGGCTGACGCTGGTGCTGCTGGAGGTGCTCGGCGACATTGGCGCCTCGGAATTCCTCGGGGTGCGAACGCTCACCGTCTCCATCTATTCCACCTGGGTGAACCGCTCGAACCTGCCCGGGGCGGCGCAGATTGCCCTCGTCATGCTCGCGCTGGTCCTGGGACTGATCCTGCTGGAGCGATGGGCGCGCCGCGCACGGCGATTCGTCGCCACCGGCTCAGCCCGGCCGCAGGCGCCGCTGCGCCTGACCGGCCTGAAAGGCATCGCCGCCGCAGCCTTCTGCGCCCTGCCCGTCGCCCTCGGCTTTCTGGGGCCGCTGCTGCACCTCTCCATTTCAGCCGTGCGACGCATGGCGGAAACCGGCTTTCCCACCCGCATCCTCGGCGAGGCCGCCACCACGGCCGCCCTCGCCGCGGCGACGGTGGCCCTGGCCCTCGGCCTCGGCCTGGTGGTCGCGCTCGGCCAGCGGCTGACGCGCGCGCCGCTCGCCTCCGGTTTCGCTCGGGTCGCGAGCCTCGGATATGCGGTGCCGGGCACCGTGCTGGCCGTCGGCCTGCTCAGCCCCCTCGCCTCGTTCGACAACATGCTGGATGCGGCGATGAAGCAGTCCTTCGGCTTCTCCACCGGCCTCTTGCTGTCGGGCTCGGGGGCGGCGCTGGTGATGGCGCTCGCAATCCGTTTTCTCGCCATTCCGGTGGGCGGCATCGAGGCCGGATGCGCTAAGCTGTCACCGCATCTCGACATGGCCGCCCGCAGCCTCGGCTCGACGCAGCCGCGCACCGTTCGGCGTGTGCTGCTGCCGCTGCTGCGGCCGGCCCTCGCCACGGCGGCACTGCTGGTGTTCGTCG
>JAEZMT010000077.1 GCA_023442085.1 Pseudomonadota bacterium
ATGCGAAGGGATCGGTTACAAGCAACTACATCCACTCGCTCGACACCGCCCTGATCATGGCTGCGGATACGATCTCCGACTACATCCAGGGATTGCTGGACGGGATTGAGTTCAAGCAGACCGCCTATGCGCTGGATCGCGGCTCCCGGAAGACGGCGTTGGCACGGTTTCTCCAGAGGGCGGCCGGCGAGGAGGGTTTGGAACCGGATCAAAGCGAGCATCTCGCCGCATTAGTTGGACCATTTTCCCAGAGCATTCTGCGCCCCCGACAATGAGGTTCTATACACCATGGCGTCGTAGATCTCTGCCCGCAAAATGGAACGTCCGAAGTTAGCGGTTTCCGAGGAATGGCGATCTATGCGGTGGAGTGCCGAGAGCCCGGGTCGGGACGGATCCTGTGGGGTTATGTCACGAAGCAGTGTCCCAACGCCCTCGATATCGGCGCCACGCTTGATCCCCTGGATGCGGCTCGGACCGGCCACAAGGTGGGCGCGCAGGAGCTGGCGCGGACGACCGTCGCAAGGCTCCGGCCGCAATAGATCGCCTCAACCCGGGCGGAACAGGGCCAAGGTGATGAGCACCTGTCCACCCGGACCCTTGCCGAGCTCAATGGTGCCACCATGGGCCTCCACCAGGCCGCGCGCTACCGCAAGGCCCAGGCCGGCGCCGCCGGTGCGCCGCGCTCGCGAGGGCTCGGCCCGCATGAACGGCTCCATCAGCACGTCTCGCATCCGCGGCGGAAATCCGGGTCCGTCGTCGCGCACCACGAGACGCACCTGATCTCCGATCACGGCCAGTCCCACTCGGGCACGTTGGCCATATTTGATGGCATTGTCGATGATGTTGCCGATGACCCGGCGCAGCGCCAGCCGGTCCGCCAACACCCACCCGGGTCCCTCTGCCACCGTATCAAGCGTCACCGGCCGGCCAGCGGCCCTCAGGTCCGCAGCCTCCGTGCGCACCAGCAAGGCGAGGTCCAGCATCTCCTCATCCAGCACGCCGACACCAGCGCGCGCCGTGAGCAAGGCGTTGTCGAGCAGCTCGATCATGTCGCGGATGTCGGCTTCTGCCCGCTCGCGCTCTACCGGGTCCGGCAATTGATCGATGCGTAGCCGGAGCCTCGTGGCAAAGCTGCGCACGTCGTGCTGGATGCCGCCGATGAGGGCGAGACGCGCGCGCGTCATGGCGTGGATGCGCGTCTGCAGCCCCTCGAACGCGCTGACCAGAGCGCGCACCTCCGGCGTCGAGGCCCTGAGGTGGGGTAGCGGCACGGGCTCGCCGGTGGGATCGATACGATCCGCCACCGACGCCAGCCGCGCCAGAGGGCGGATTTCGCGATGGAGCAGCAACAGCGCCACGCAGGCGAGGACCGCTCCGAACAGGCCCGCCCCAACCCCGGCAGGCAGACCGAAAAAGGTGACAAAGAAGGGCGTGCGGGCCTCCGCCACCAGCACCTCGCGACCATCGAGGGCGATATAGAAGGCACCCGGCGCGGCGCGGTCGGTGAACAATTGCGACAGCGGGCGGCGCTGCGCCCCGGGCCGGAGCGGCATGCGGATCAGCCGGTCTCCCAACGCTGCACGATAGGGCTCCAGTTCCTCGCGGTCGCTCATCTCATCCGAGCCGGCCGGAACTTCGGCCGCCGGCACCACGTCCACCTCCAGCAATGGCGAGCGCAGGGCCGGCAGCGCCGCCGCGCGCGCCGGCGAAGGCAGGGAGGCGAGAAGGTCGGCGACGGCGACGAGGTGCTCCGGCGGCGGCCCGCTGGAGGTGGGGGAGAGCCCGCTGACCCGGTAGAAGACGACGATGAAGCCGATCCATAGCACCAGCAAAAAGGTGCCGGCGATGGACAGAACCCGCGCAGTGAGGCCAAGGCCCATTGGCATTTCTCCGTCAGGAGGCGTCCATCAGGAGACCTGCTTTACCTGCGCCGTCATGAGATAGCCGCCGTTGCGCACGGTGCTGATGAGATTGCAGCCGGGGCTCAGCGCATCGAGCTTCTTGCGAAGCCGCGACACGAGGATGTCCACCGATCGGTCGAACGGGTCGGCGGAGCGCCGGTGCACCCAGTCGAGGATTTGATCGCGGGAGAGCACACGGCGCGGGCGCAGCGCGAAGCAGGAAAGGAGATCGAACTCGGCGCTGGTGAGCGCCACCAGTTGATCCCCCTCGGCGAACAATTGCCGTGCGTCAAGATCCACCAGAAAGCGGTCGAAGACATACCGCCGCGCGGACGTTTGCACCTGCTGCGCGCTGGCACGCCGCAGCAGGGCGCGCACTCGCGCCAGGAGTTCCCGGGGACCGAAGGGCTTCACCACATAATCGTCGGCGCCGAGTTCCAGACCCACCACCCGGTCGATCTCGTCGCCCTTGGCGGTGAGCATCAGGATCGGCACCGTGAGGGTGGCGCGCAGCCGCCGGCAAATGCTGAGGCCGTCCTCCTCCGGCAGCATCAGGTCGAGGATGATGAGATCCGCCTGATGATGCTTGAGAATGCCGTCCATCTCGCGCGCATCCTGCGCCAGCTCGACCCGGAAACCTTCGCGCGTGAGGAAGTCCCCGACCAGCCGGCGAATATCGGGGTCGTCATCGACCAGGAGAATATTACGTGCCTTGTGCTCCATTGCGATTCATCGCTAGCAGCGCATCAGCCGATACTCAATACAGCATGTTGCTTTGTACAAAATGATACATTCTGAAAATTCGCAGCACATCTTGGTTCGCACGGCTCATGTGCGGGAAAAAAAGACGTCCCACGGTGCTGCATGGCTGTAGCGGCGGACGGCCTCGGCGGAGGCTGCGCGCCTTTTGGGGCCTGCGCCTTTGGCGCAACGTGCGGGGAGATGTGAGCGTGGGACCCACAGGCGCAAATGTCCGGGCCATCGCGGAGCCTCCGGCCGAAGCCGGCAGGTCGCTGGCGGCGGATAGGCCGCCCGATGCGGACCAGGCGGCTGGCACCCCCACGGTGCCGCAATTGCCGCCCCGCCCGAGCCCGCGCCCGCCCCGGCGCGGCCGCCAGCTTCTGGGCGTCGCGACGTTCCTCGCCGCCCTCGCCGTCGCTCTCGCTGTCTGGCGCTATGGTATGCCGCGTGCGGCGCAGGCCGAGATGGTGCGCCCAGGCCCGTTCGAAAGCGTGCTGAGCGGCCCCGGCATCCTCGACGCCCTACGCAAGGCCAGCGTCAGTGCCAGTATCCAGGGGGTCATCACCACCCTCGCCGTGGATATGGGCGACCGCGTGCGCGCCGGTGACGTAGTGGCGCAGCTGCAATCCGAGGACCTCAAGGCACAGCACGAGGCGGCGCGCGCCTCCCACGAGGCCGCGCGCCGGGCGGTGACCCTCGCGGAAGCGGACCGCCGTAAGGCTCGTGCGCAGCGGGACAATGCGCGTTCCGTGCTCGGCCGCCAACAAGAGCTGATCCGCACCGGCGCCACCAGCCGCGCCGCCCTGGAGGATGCGCAGAGCGCCATGGAGCAGGCACTGGCCGATACGGCCCGCGCCGAGGCGACCGTGAGCCAGGCCGAGGCTGCCGAGGCGTCGGCCGAAGCGGCGGCACGGGTGGCGCAGGCGCAACTGGGGAAGGCCACGATCCTCGCACCCATAGACGGGGTGGTGGTGGCGCGACGCATGGACATGGGCGACCTGGCCGTGCCCGGCTCGGTGATCGTGGACATCGTGGATCCGGAAAGCGTGGTGCTGTCCGCCCGGTTCGACGAGAGCGCCATCGCGCGCGTTGCCAGGGGCCAGCCGGCGCAGCTCCTGTTTGCCGCCACCGGCGATGCGGCGACCCCCGGCGAGATTCGGCGCATCGGGCGGGCGGTGGACACTGAGACCCGCGAGTTCACGGTGGACATCGCGCCCCGCCGGCTGCCGCACAACTGGGCGATTGGCCAGCGCGGCACTGCCCGCATCACCCTCGACACCGCCCCGGATGCGCTCTCGGTCCCCTTCGCCGCCATCGCCTTCAGGGACCGCGCGCCGGGGGTGTTCGTGCTTCGCGGTGCGCGGGCCTGGTGGCAGCCCGTGGAACTCGGCCCCATCGGCACGGCGCGCGTGGACGTGCGCGGCGGGCTGAAGGATGGCGATGTCATCCTGGCGCGACCGAAGGGCGCGTTCGCCGGCATGAAGCTCACAAGCCCGCCGAGGATGCAGCCATGAATCTCGCCTTCAAGGACATCCGCTTCAACCCACTGCGCTTTCTCCTGACCGCGCTGGGCGTCGGCTTCCTGATGATGTCCGCCATGGGCATGGTCGGCCTTTATCGCGGCATCGTCGCCGATGCCCTGCTCGTCATCCAGCACATCGGTGCCGACCTTTGGGTGGTGCAAGGCGGGCGGCGCGGCCCGTTCTCGGAAGGCTCCGCCATCTCCTACAGCATGGACCGCCGCGCCGAGGGCCTCGCCGGAGTGGCAGGCACGCGCCGCTTCGTGCAGTTCAGCCAACAGTTCACCGTTCGCGGGCAGCAGCTTCGGGCTTCCGTGACCGGGCTCGACTTTCCCAAGGATCAGGGCCGATGGATCCCGATGCTAGGCGGGCGAAGGCTCTCCTCCGGGCACTATGAGGCGGTGGCGGACGAGAGCATCGGCCTTGTGCTCGGCGAGAGCGTGCATCTCGGCGAGGACGACTACACCATCGTCGGCCTCGCCCAGGGCATGGTGGACATAAGCGGCGACGGAATTCTATTCGTCAGCATCAACGATGCGGTCGCCATCGCCGAGCGCCGCACCAGCGAGGAGGTGCTGCTGGCCCGCGGGAGCGCCGGCCCCGCCGCCGCCAACCGCAGCTCGGTACCGCAGGACAGCAAGATCGCCGCGGTCCTTGTGCGCCTCAACCCCGCGGTCGATCCCGGAACGGTGCGCCGGGCGCTCTCCTCCTGGGGAGATGTGAGCGTGCTGAGCCGGGCCGAGCAGGAAGACCTGCTGCTCAACCAGCGGCTCTGGCGCCTGAGAGTGCAAATCCTCGCCTTCACCGGGG
The DNA here is from genome assembly GCA_023442085.1 of Pseudomonadota bacterium. Lineage (GTDB taxonomy): Bacteria > Pseudomonadota > Alphaproteobacteria > Rhizobiales > Xanthobacteraceae > Xanthobacter. The sequence continues at coordinate 4,973 of JAEZMT010000077.1, forward strand.
TGCTGCTGGCGGTGACGGGCATCGTCGTATCCCTCATCATCTACATGCTCACCATGGAGAAGCTGCACGAGATCGCCATGCTGAAACTGATCGGCGCCGACAATTCCGTCATTATTCTCATGATCGCCCAGCAGGCCTTCCTCATCGGCGCCGCCGGACAGACATTGGGGCTGATGCTGTCCCAGGTCGTTTTCCCCTTCTTCCCCCGCAAGGTGCTGATCCTGCCGCAGGACGTCGGGCTGCTCGGCGGCGCGGTGGCGCTCATCTGCGCGCTGGCGAGCCTCATCGGAATCTCCCGCGCCCTCAAGGTGCGCGCCCAGGAGATTCTGTCGTGAGCGGTCCCGTCGCAAACGGGGCGGTCGTAAGCCCACCGCCGGTGCTCGCCGTCCGAGACGTGCAGCGGCTCTACCAGAGCGGCGACACCATCGTGCGAGCGCTCGACGGGGTCTCGCTCGATATCCATCGCGGCGAGGTGGTGGGGATCTCCGGTCCGAGCGGGTCCGGCAAGAGCACACTGCTGCTCATCGCCGGCCTGCTCGAGCCGCCGAGCGCCGGCGAGGTGCTCATCGACGGGTGGCGTGTTTCTTACCCTGCAGCCGATCTCGACCAGCTGCGCACCTTCCGCCGCAACCACATCGGCTTCATTTTCCAGAAGGCGAACCTGATCCCCTTCCTCACGGCAGTCGAAAACGTGGCCCTGGCACTGGAGATCGACCATGTACCGCCGCGTGCGGCGCGGGCCTATGCGAGGGCGCTGCTCGCCAGCCTCGATCTCGGCCACCGGCTCGACAATCACCCGGCCCGGCTGTCGGGAGGTGAGCAGCAGCGGGTGGCGGTGGCGAGGGCGCTCGCCAACGCGCCGAGCCTGCTGCTGGCGGACGAGCCTACCGCCGCCCTCGACAGCGTGCGCGGACGTCAGGTGCTGCAACTGTTCCGTGAGATTGCCAGGACCCGCCAGGCGGCGGTCGCGGTGGTGACCCATGACCAGCGCACCCTCGACCTGTTCGACCGAACCATCGAACTCAGCGACGGGCGGACCCGCGATGGGGCCGCAGCCGGTTCACGGAAGAGCGGTTCCTCGCTGTCCTGAAGGAGCACGAGGCCGGGCGGCGGTCTCCGACCTGTTCCGACCCAATCCCCCCTGCGCGACGCATCGATGTAGTTCGCCAGAGCGTCCCATGCGGGATACACGACGAGTAGAATTGTCCTGATCGTGGGGGGTGCGTATGCCGACCAGGTCGGCGATGTCGGCATAGCTGAAGCCGTTGTAGCCACCGGCGACGATCAGCGCGCGTGCAAAGGCCGGGATTTCGTCGGAGGCGGTGGGCAAACTGCTCATGATTACACCCACCTTCTAGTAGTATTGCAATCAGGAGCCTCTTTCCGCCGCGGGCCAGTCGGATGGACAGGCGCTGTTCAGCCAAGCTCCCCCAGATGCTGCCGAACCCATTTAGCCTCTTCGGACGCGGTACGCCGGAAATGCCGCTTGAAGTCGCGGCTGAACTGGGCGGGGCTGGCATAGCCGACCGACGCGGCGACCTGTGCGATCGTCCCATCCTGGCGCGCGATCATCAGCCGCGCCTCGTGGAGTCTTATGGCCTTCACATACTGGATGGGCGTACTGCCCGTGAGGGCCTTGAAGTGGACGTGGTAGGACGGAACGCTCATGCCCGCCTCGCTCGCCAGAGCGGTGACGGAAATTTCGGACCTGTAGCTCTCGCGCAGCCGGGCGAGGCTCTGCACGATCCGCCCCGACGTGCCCCGCTGCTGCAGGGCGGACGTGATCGCGCCACCTTGGGGACCGACCAGCACGCGGTAATGCAGCTCACGCAGGATGCCGGCACCCAGAACCGCACACTCGACAGGATCGCGCAACGTCCGCAGCAGGCGCAGCACGACATCCTCGATCTCCGGCTCCATCCGGCTCGACACCAGCCCCCTCACTCGGCCCACTGCCGCCTCGGGACACCGCGCACCGACCTCTGAAGCGACCTCGGCCGCGAGGCGCATGTCGAATTCAACATAGACCGCAAGCAGAGGGCGCTCGGCACGCGCCACTGATTCCATCCGAAACGGAACGGGCACCGACACGGCGAGATAGTGCTCCTGGTCATAGAGATAGATCTCGCCCTTGAGCATGCCCTGCTTGCGGCCCTGCAACACGAATACCGCGCCCGGCCTGTAGAGCACCGGAACGTCGCGAAGCACCGCCTCGGTCCGCAGGATGCGGACATTCTCAAGCCCGGTCGCATTGTAGCCTTGGCGGGGAGCAAGACCCCCGGCCAGCGCCACCATCTCGCGGCGCTCCAGCCTCTCTTTCCTCGCGTCCATAGGATTGAGCAACATATTCATAGTTATGGCAATCGATAAGCGCCCCGCAGAATACTATCAGTCATCAATCGGATGTATCAAGGAAAGAGGCGCGGTCATGTCAGGGAAAACATTCTTCATCACCGGCGCGAACTCGGGCTTCGGCTTGGCGATCGCGGCAGCCGCGGTCCGCCAAGGTCATAAGGTCATCGGCACCGTCCGCTCGGAACAGTCGCGGGCCAGCCTCGCGGAGCGCTTGCCGGAGGCGCGTTCCATCCTGTGCGACGTCACGGAGTTCGACCGGATCCCCCAGGTGGCCCGTCAGGCCGAGGAGGAGAACGGGCCGGTCGAAGTGTTGATTAACAATGCCGGCTACGGTCACGAGGGAATTCTGGAGGAATCGCCCATGGAGGAGATGCGGCGCCAGTTCGACGTGAACGTCTTCGGCGCGGTCGCGGTCGCCAAGGCCTTCCTGCCGCGGTTCCGCGAAAGGCGCAGCGGGTTCATCGTGAACGTGACCTCGATGGGCGGCATGATCACCATGCCCGGCATCGCCTATTACTGCGGCAGCAAGTTCGCCCTTCAAGGCATCTCTGAAGTCATGCGCGCGGAGATGGCGCCCTTCGGCGTCCATGTGACGGCGCTGTGCCCCGGCTCCTTCCGGACCGACTGGGCCGGCCGCTCGATGATCAGGACCGAACGATCGATCGCGGACTACGATGCGCTGTTCGATCCGATCCGGCAGGCGCGGCAGGCCAAGAGCGGCAAGCAGCTTGGCGATGCCGACAAGCTTGCGGCAGCCGTCCTGGAACTCATCGCGTCCGGCAACCCTCCGCCGCAGCTCCTGCTGGGCAGCGATGCCCTTGGTCTCGTGAAGGACAGGATCGAACGCCTGAAGCAGGAGATCGACGCGTGGAAATCACTGACCGTTTCGACTGATGGTTGACGGCGCCGCATCGCCTTTGACAGACCGGTCGAGTGCGGCGACGTCCATTCCGGCTCCGACCCGCAGGGGCCGGCACTGCGTCGCAGTGTCAAGCGGATGGCGTCCTTCGGCGCTCCAGATCAATCAGGTAGCGATCAACCAGATCCCTGTGCTCCTGGGTCTGGTGGGCGAGGGTTTGCAGGGCGGCGGTCGCATCGAGGCTGCTGGCCAGATCGTTGCGCTCGGAGAGGCGCAGAAGCCTTTTCGTGTACCGAAGCGCAATGGCGGAATTTCGAGAGATCTCGCCCGCCAGTTCCCGCCCGCGCGTCATCAGGCGCTCGCGCGGGACGACCTCGGAGACGAGCCCGATGTCGAGGGCAGTTGCGGCGTTGATGATCCGTCCGGTGAACGCCATCTCGGCCGCGCGCGCCTGCCCGATCGCCCGCGGCAGGAACCAGGCGCCGCCGATCCCCGAGATGATGCCGAGGCGCACAAATGTCTCGGCAAACCTCGCCTCTTGCGCAGCGATACGCAGGTCGCACATGCAGGCGAGGTCGAGGCCGGCGCCCATGGCGGGGCCGTTCACGGCCGCGATCACGGGCACCTCCAAGCCGTGGAGTGCGAGCGCAAGGCGCTGCAGGGTTCTGCGATAGCGCTCGCCGATCTCGGTCGGATTTCCGGCCATGAAACCCTGGTGGGCTTGCATGTCCTTGACGTTGCCGCCGGCGCAGAAAGCCGGGCCTTCGCCGGTCAAAATGGCTACGTGAATGCTCGTATCGCCGTTGATTTTGGCCAGCGCCTCGATGATCTCGAAGCATTGCTCGGGACGCGAGAGCGCATTCCGGGTCTCCGGCTCGTCCATGGACAGGATGACGAGCGGTCCTTCGCGCTCGATCTTGACGAAGGGGGCAGTCAAACGGCTTCTCCTGTGAATACGATGTCGTCCGAGATCAGCGTTTCGATCTCGCTTGGCGCGAAGCCGAAGCGGGCGAGGACGGCTCGGGAATCCTGGCCAATGAGGGGCGGAGGAGAGGCCCGCTCCGCGGGTGCTCCGCTCAAGGCGAAACCGGGCATGCGGAAGGACCCCGCCTTGGGATGATCAATCCCGATCTCGATGCCGCTGGCGGCATACTGCTCGGATGAAGCCACCTGGGCATAGTCCGCGACCGGAGCGGCGAGGATGTCAGCATCCTGCAGCACGGCCATCCAGTCGGCGCTGGTTCGCGTTCGAAAAATGGGATCGAGTATCTCCCGCAGCGCAGCCCGGTTCGCGACCCGCTCCGCGTTGGTGGCGAAGCGCGGGTCGTCGATCAGGTCGTAACGGCCGATCAGGGAGCAAAGGGCGCGCCAGCGTGCGTCCTGATAGGCGCCGACCATGATCCAGCCGTCGCAGGTCGGCAGGGCCTCATTCACCGCCGCATAGGGTGCGGCGCTCCCGCTCGGCGCCGACAGCGTGCCCGACCCGAGATAAGCAGCAATATTCAGCTGCTGCAGCATGAGCATTGAATTGTAGAGATTGACGTCAAGGTGGGCGCCCTCGCCAGTCACATCGCGGCGCCGCAGTGCTGACAGGATGGCCACGACGGCAAACAGCGCCCCGGTCATGTCTGCCAGCGGCAGGGGTGCCTTGCTGGGGCTGCCATCCCGGGCAATGATACCGCTCATGATGCCCGTTGCCGCCTGGACGATGCCGTCAACGCCGGGCAGGTCACGCCATGGTCCGCTCTGGCCGTAGGCAGAGAGGGAGCAGGAGATCAGACCAGGCCGTATAGCACTGAGGCTGGCATGGTCGATGCCGAGACGCGACGCGACGCCGGGCCGGAAGTTCTCGATGAGCACATCGGTCGCCCCGATCATGCGATGGACGACGCGGAGCGCCTCAGGGCGCTTGAGATCGAGGCTCAGCCCCAGCTTGTTCCGGTTGGACGTCAGCGCGGCCAGGCTCTCGCCATTCTGCCACGGAGGGCCGAGCTTGCGAGCGAGCTCGCCCGAGGGGGGCTCAATCTTGACCACCGTAGCTCCCATGTCGGCGAGCCACATGCCGCAAACCGGGCCAGCGATCAGCTGGCCGAAATCGAGGACAGTCAGTCCCGAAAGGGCACGTTCTAGCATGGGCTTAGAGGCTCCTCGACAGCTTCCACCGCTGCCTTGAAGGCCAACTTGTATGGGCTTGCGACCTCCGGACAATCGATTAAAATTGCGCAACAATTGACTAAATTGGAACGATTCCTTGAGAGATCTCCCTCCCATGAATGCGCTGCTCGCCTTCGAGATCGTCGCGCGAACGGGGAGTGTCAGGTCCGCGGCGGACGAGTTGTTCGTCACGTCCGGCGCCGTGAGCCGGCAGATCCGGCAGCTGGAAGATCACTTCGGTGTCCCGCTGTTTGCCCGACAGGGCCGAGGCCTCGCGCTGACCTCCGTGGGCGCGGCCTATTACGAGCGAGTGAGTGCTCATTTCGACGGCCTGCGGCGGGCAAGCGCCCTGCTTCATTCGTCTTCGGGGCGGTCGGTATTGCGCCTGCGCTCCTACACCACCTTCGCCACGCGCTGGCTCATTCCCCGGCTCTCGCAATTCCAACTCGCGCATCCGCAATTCGATGTCCGCCTGACAACCGTGTCCGAATGGAGCGAACTTGGGGAATTCGACGCCGCCATCCGGCTCGGCGACGGCGCGTGGCCGGACCTCGACAAAATACCCCTGGTTCCCAATGTCCTCGTTCCCGTCTGCAACCCCGCCCTGCCCGGCGCTTCGGACGGCCCGGATCTGGGGTGGCTGGCCCAGCAGGTGCTGTTCTTCGTCCGGGCGCGTCCCGATGATTGGTCGCTCTGGAGCGAGGCTGCAGGCTTCGATCTGGGACGGGCCAAGCGGACGCGGGAACTCGAAAGCTCGGCCCTCGCCTATCAGGCTGCCGTCGAGGCACGCGGCGTTGCCCTGGCGCAGCACGTCCTCGTGTGCGGCGAACTCGAGATGGGCACTCTAATCGCCCCCATCGGGACCTCGCTCGATCGAGGTACATTCACCTATTACCTGGTGACCCCGCTGCAGACCCAGAAGTTGGAAGCCCTCAGCCAGCTCAAACGTTGGCTCACCGCGGGGCAAGACGTGCTGCCGCACACATCCTGACGCCAAAATCCCTCCATGTGTTTCGTTTCGCTATGCTCAACAGTTGCGTCAATTTAATCGCTGGTTCCGGTTTGGGTCCCTCGCTAGCTTCGATCAAGTCGAAGCGCCACGGGCAGATATGGCCTCGCGGTGCCGTTGGCCCAGTTGGTCGCGCACATGCTGCCGGACCAAGCTCAATTGCCTCAAACACGGCACCGGCGAATTCGCCGGAAGAATAAGTAATAACGGGAGGGTTACGCCAATGACGCGGCTCGGCTGCATCTTTCGCGCCATCGAGCGCTCGACCACCTATATTGGGACACTTTGTCTTTTTGCGCTCATGTTGATCGTCACGATGGACGTCGGAGCGCGCTATTTCCTGAGTCGACCGTTTGTTTGGTCCTATGATGTCATCACGCTCTACCTGACGCCCGCCTTGTTCTTCCTTGTGCTCTCCGACAGCTTTCGCAGCGGCGCCCAGGTGAATGTGGACGTTCTCCACCGCCTGCTCCCAAGATCGGTGCGCCGGTACACCGACGCTCTGTGCAACCTCCTCGCCTTCGCCGTATTCGCGCTTATCGCCTACGCTGGCGCCCTGCGCGCTGCCGCAAGCTTCATGAATGCGGATGTGACTGTTGGGATCGTCCCCTGGCCCACGTGGCCGTCCGTGGCCCTCGTCCCGCTCGGTGGCGGCATGCTCGCCCTGCGCCTTCTTGCCCGCGCCATAGCGGACCTGCTGGGCACTGCGGAGGAAGCGTCGCCGGGCGCCCACCATCTTGAAACTCAGGGAGCCTTCGAATGACCCTTCCGCTCGTCATGGGTTCGCTGTTCGGGCTCCTCGCGCTTGGTGCGCCGGTCGGCTTCGCCATGCTCATCGCCGGTGCGGCCGGCCTCCTCCTGGTGGTCGGCTTCGACGGCCTTGTCGGCATTCTGGAAACCACGCCGCTCACACTCGCGGGGATCTACGAGTTCATCACCATCCCGCTTTTTCTTCTGATGGCCGAGTTCATCCTCCAGAGCGGCATGGCGGATGACCTGTTTCGGACCACAGCCGCCTGGGTTGGGCGCCTGCGCGGCGGCCTCGGCATGGCGACCGCCCTTGCCGGCGCCGGCTTCGGCGCGATCTGCGGAACCAGCACCGCCTCCGCCGCGACCCTCTCGGCGACCAGCCTTCCCGCCATGATCAAGCAGGGCTACGAGCCGAGCCTCGCGGCCGGCGTCGTGTCGATCTCCGGCACGCTCGCCATGCTGATCCCGCCGAGCGTCGCCATGGTCGTCTACGGGCTACTTGCCAATGTGAACATCGGGCAATTGCTCATCGCCGGCCTTCTGCCGGGTCTTCTCGTGATGCTCACGATCATGGCGACCGTCTATGTGCTCGCCTGGAGACACCCGGAGCATGCGCCCTCCGCGCCCGAGGTGCCACTGCGCGAGAAGATCGCCATGCTCAAGGTGGTCGGCCCGTTGCTTCTCCTCTTCGCCGCCGTCACCGGCATCATCTATACCGGCGCCGCCACTCCGACCGAGGCCGCCGCCGTCGGCGCCTTCATGGGGTTCCTGCTGCTGTGGTATTCGGGCCGGCTCACCCTGGGCGGCCTCCAGCAGGCGCTGCTGCGCGCCGCCCATGGCAGCGCCATGGTGATGGTCATTCTGCTCGGCGCAAGTGTATTTGGCTATTTCTTTGCAATTACCCAGGTGACGCAGGATCTGATCGCCTTCGTCGGGTCTCTCGACGTATCACGCTGGGTGATCCTGGTGTTGATCCTGTGCGGCTACATCGTGCTTGGGTCGTTCATGGACCAAATCGCCATCCTGGTGCTCACCGTGCCGGTGGTGGTGCCGCTGATGTCTTCTCTGGGTTTCGACCTCGTCTGGTTCGGCGTCATCAAGATCGTCACCGCCGAGATCGGCATGATCACGCCCCCCATCGGGCTCAATTGCTACGTCGTCGCACGCTACGCCAATCGCCCGGTCGGCGAGGTGTTCCGCGGGACGCTGCCCCACTTTGTCGCCCATCTCATCGCCATCGCCCTCCTCGTGGCCTTTCCGGGAATTGCGCTCTGGCTTCCGAGCATGATGCGCTGACAACAACAAGAGGAGGAAACAATGCTGAAGAAGATCAAGGCGACGATGCTCGGCGCGCTGGCTCTTGCCGTGACCAGTGGGGCTGCGGACGCGCAGTCGAAAGTGACCCTGCGCGTCGCGGATTCCCTACCGGTCGGACACATCATTTCCGCGTCCGCCACCAAGCCCTGGATCGAGCTTGTCCGGGAGCTGTCGAAGGGCAGTATCGAGATCCAGTACTTTCCTGCGGAACAGCTTGGAAAAGCGAAGGACTTTCTTCAGCTGACCCAGTCCGGCCTCGTGGACGTGGGCTATGTCGGTCCGTCTTACGTGGCCGACAAGATGCCGCTTTCGGCGGTCGCCGAGCTCCCTGGGGCCTTCTCAAGCGCCTGCCAGGTGATGACCGCTTACTGGCAGCTCGTGAAGGAGGGAGGCTTCCTTTACGAGCAGGAGTTCAAGCCAAACAAAATTCGTCCTTTGTTCATCGTTGCCCTGCCGCCCTACCAGGCCATTCTCGGTGCCTCAGTGCCGGCTGTCAGCCTTCAGGATCTCGCGGGCAAGAAGATCCGGGCGGCGGGCGGCGCCCAGGATCTGACGCTGCGCAAGCTCGGTATGGTGCCCGTCCGCATGGCGCCGCCCGAGATCTATGAATCGCTCGGGCGCGGCACCGTCGACGGGGCACTCCTTGCCCTCATTAGCGTCGAATCCTACAAGCTCACGGATGTCACAAAGTCAGTGACCAGCGGGCAGAACTTCGGCACCGTCGTGGTGAGCTATTCGATCAGCGAAGCCAAGTGGAACAGCCTGCCTCAAGTTGCCAGAGAGGTTCTGACCCGGGCCGGCGACGAGACCACACGCAGGGCTTGCAAGGCCTTCGACCGGGAAGAAGCAGATGCAGCTGATCGACTTAAGAAGGACGGCGTGAAGATCGTTCGCCTCAACGCGACCGATCAGGCCAAGGTCGAAGCGGTCATGGTGCAGGTCGCGGAGGATTGGGCGACGGCGCTGGATGCCCGGGGAAAGCCCGGAAGCGCGGCGCTGAAGGCGTTTCGGTCTGCGCTTACCCAGGCATCGCAATAGGCCGCAGCACGGGGCCCAGCAACTCGGCGCGATGCGGGCACCCGTGTCGCTAAATCCAAGCGGGCACGCTCAATGTGCCGCTCTGACGATCCTCGATATGTGGCGGCACAAAGTACTTGCCCAGCCGCAAAACCGGCCCATGACTATCGCTTGGATGTCGGCGGCCGGGATAGCCGGGGCGCTCGATATGAAGTGCGGGGTCGAGAAGGTGGCCCAGGTCACGGTCGCAGGCGCGCAGAATGGGCAGCATACCTCTGCATTGGTCAGCGCCTGTCTTGGACGCGCCTACCGGGGGGCAACGCCGTGGAAGCGGCCCGGCGCGCCATGGAAACGGGACCCTGGGCATCCATGACCTCGTCCGCCCGCGGCAAGTTGCTGCGCAAGCTTGGAGACCTGACCTCGCGGCGGCCTGGTGCATCACTCCGATAAAGGTTCTCAATACGTGAGCACCCGCTACACCGAGCGCTTGGCCGAAGCGGGCATCGAGCCCTCTGTCGGCAGCGTCAGTGACAGCTACGACCATGCCCCCGCCGAGACGATCAACGGCCTCTACAAGGCCGAGGTCATTCATCGGCGGGGTCCTTGGCGATCCTTCGAAGCCGTCGCATTCGCGACGCTCAGCTGGGTCCGGCTGCTGGAGCCCATCGGCAACATTCCGTCGGCCGAAGCCGAGGAACGCGACTATGCTCAGCTCGACGAGCACCAAATGGCGGCGTGGCTCAAACCAAATGGCCTCCGGTGAAGCCGGGACGGTTCACTATGATCGTTGCTCCCACACATTCTTCTCAGCCATCTGCATCGCCGCAACAGTCATCTTCTGGCTCTGATTGGCGCGTCCCAAACCTAACCATTCACCAGAACGCATTTTGACTGTTCTAGAGGCTGAAACGCCGCGTCTGCTGGGACGGTCCCGATCTGCCGATAATAATCCCACGGCCGCTCGGATTCTCCTGGCCGCTTTACTTCAAACATATACATGTCGTGAACCATGCGGCCGTCCTTGCGAATATACCCTTTCTTAAAAAATACATCGTTGACAGGCAGCTCGCGCATTTTGGCCATGACGGCTTCCGTACGATCGGTCCCTGCCGCTTCAACCGCCTTGAGATAGTGAAGCGTCGCCGAATAGACCCCAGCCTGAAGCATGTTCGGCATAGCTTGCATGCGTTCATGGAACCTTTGCGCGAACTTTCTCGTCTCGTCGCTCATGTCCCAATATGCGGCCTCCATGATAACAAGGCCCTGCGCCTGCGCGAGGCCGAGGCTGTGCACGTCGTTGATCATCGCCGCCAGGGCGGCCAGCTTGATGCCCTTCGCGACAAGGCCGAATTCAGCCGCCTGCTTGATCGCGTTGACGGTGTCTCCGCCCGCGTTCGCCAGCCCCAGCACCTTGGCGCCCGACGCTTCCGCCTGCAGCAGCGCAGCCCCGAAATCGTTTGTGCCGACCGGAAGACGAACGGACCCCAGAACCTTCCCGCCGCTCTGGCGCACAAACACACTCGCATCCTTCTCGAGGCTGTGGCCGAAGGCATAGTCGGCAGTCAGAAAGTACCAGGAATTGAGGCCGCTCTTGACGAGACTTGCGCCGACACCGTGGGCGATCGCATACGAATCATACGTCCAATGCACGACGAAGGGCCCGCATGCCTCGTTGGTAATCCGCATGGAGCCGGGCGAACTCAAGGTGAGGATCTTGTTTTTTTCCTTGGCAACCTCCAGCACCGCCAAGGCCGGAGATGACGATGCCACATCCAGGATGGCATCGACTTTGTCCTCGTCAAACCAGCGCCGCGCGATCGCGGCCCCGATGTCGGCCTTGTTCTGGTGATCGGCGTAGACCAACTCCACCGGCTTCCCCAAGACACGGCCGCCGAATTCGTCGATGGCCATCTGGGCGGCTGTCACGGCGCCCCGGCCGGTTATGGTGGCGAAGACACCGGACATGTCTTCAATGACGCCGACACGTACCACCCCATAGGAAATCTCACCCCCCTGCGCGGAGCCGATGTCGGGGTAGGACAGTATTCCAAGTGAAGCGATCAGAAGACACCATATACCGCGTTTCATGTCATCCTCCCATTATAGGACCGATTATTATTTTAAGTTCCCGATGAGCTGCGCCGCGTGCCGGAGCTCGTGCCTTGCTCCGGCACCAGCCCTCGTTGTGCGAATGGCCAGGTCATCCAGCGACGCTCAGGTCGAGCCGGTGCGAACGGCGGACACGGCAGGCGGCGTGAAGACGGGGCGCCTTTTCTCCACAAAGGCCCGGAGGCCCTCGCGCGCGTCTTCGCTCACAAAGGTTCGCTGGCCCAATGAGGCCTCGGCCGCGAATGCGTCGGGCCAGTCGAGGTGCCGAAGGCTCAACGCGGCCTCCTTGATCGTCCGCACGGCCCCCGCGCTGTTCGAGCGAATGCGCTCGGCAACCCGGAGGGCTTCGGCCTGAAGCATGGCGGGAGGCACCACACGATTGATCACGCCGATCCGCGCCATATGCTCGACATCGAACCGATCGCCTGTCAGCATCACTTCCATGGCGTGGGCATAGCCGACCTGCCGGACCAGCCGGACCAGGGTTCCGCCCGCCGGGACGAAGCCCAGTCCAGGCTCTGGAAGGGCGAACGACGCGGTGCTCGATGCGATGCGTATGTCCGTCGCGAGCATGAGCTCGAACCCGCCGCCGAGGCAAAGCCCATTGATGGCGCAAACAACCGGCTTGTAGAATGGACCCGCCTTGAGGTGCGCTTCATCCCACTCGGAGATATCAAAAGTATTGGCCGCCAGTGCAGGGATCGATTCGGTCAGGTCCGCGCCGACGCTGAAGGCGCGCTCGCCGGCTCCGGTCAATACGACGACGTCCACCGCATCGTCGCGTGCGAGTTCGTTGAAGGCATCGCCGAGCTCGCGATACATCCGGAGCGTCAAGGCGTTGAGCTTGTCCGGACGATCAATCGTCACCACGGCGATGCGATCAAGGATTGCGAGGCCGATGCCCATTTCAGATCACCCCTTCGCGGCGCAGATGGTCTACATCGTCGTTCGCCATCCCGAGCATCTCGCGGAGAACCAGATCGGTGTGCTCGCCCACCTGGGGAGCAAAGCCGCAGGGATTTCCCGGGGTCCGTGACAACTTGACAGGAAGGCCGAACATGCCCATCGCGCCGCCCGGATACTCCACCCGAGAGATCATTTCCCGGGCTGCGATGTGCGGATCCGCGACAACTTCATCAATGCTCTTGATGCCGCACATGGGCACCCGATCGCCCGCCAGCGTCTCAAGCTCCGCCTTGGTGCGGGGGGCAAGCCACCGCTCGATCAGCGGCCGGACGCGCCGCTCGTACACGGCCTGATCGAAGCGCTTCTCCATCGTATCGATTTCCGGGTCTGACGCCCACTCGGGTTCCCCGAACATCGCGCACGTTTCTTGCCAAAACTTGTCAGTATATCCACCGAAGAAGACGTAGCCGTCCTTGCAGGGAAACTGGCCATAAGGCCTGACAAACGGATGATCGTTCCCCAACGGACCCGCCACAGTGCCCTCCACCGTGTAGCGGACCACCGCGTTCTCGGTGAGCGCGAGCGAGCAATCCTGCAAGGAAATGTCGACGAACTGCCCCTGGCCGTTCTGCTCCGCCTCGCGCAGCGCCGCAAGAACGCCGATCGTTGCGAATAGAGTTCCCGAAAGGTCCCCGATGATGGTCCCGATGCGGAGCGGTGGCTGCCCCGGCAGGCCATTCATCGACCAAAGCCCGCTGGTCGCCTGGCCACTGTTGTCGAAGCCCGGACGCCGCGAATGGGGGCCGCTCGCGCCGAAGCCGCTGATCGCGGCATAGACGAGGCGCGGATTCTCCGACGCTAGTTCCGAATAGCCAAGACTAAGGTTGTCCATGGTCCCGGGGCGGAAATTTTCGACAAGGATATGGCTTTTCCGCGCCAGCTGTTTCAGCAGCCGTTTTCCATCCGCTGATTTTAGGTCGATCGTAAGTCCGTATTTGTTTCGATTGAACTGGGCAAAGAATGCGCTGAACCGTGTCTCATCCTCTCCGACGAAGGGAGGGAACGTGCGCGCGTAATCGGCATCTTTCGGATGCTCGATCTTGATGACGGTCGCACCGAGATCGGCCAGCATCATCGAGCAAAAGGGCCCCGCAACGACGCGCGTGACGTCGAGGACGATGATGCCACTGAGCGGACCCGAGCCTCCCCGTCCCGGCAAACCGGACGGCGATGGAGCAACTGACGACATAGGCGTCCTCCCAATCCCATTCTTGCTTGTTTCGATCGCACTGCCGGTCAGGGCGAACGGCCGGTGCGCCTCAATTGATGCGCTCGAGTGCAAGGGCGATGCCCTGCCCGCCTCCGATGCACATTGTGACGAGCCCGCGTCGGCCTTCGGTGCGCTGCAGCTCATGCACGCACTTGACGACGAGAATTGCGCCGGTGGCGCCGACCGGATGCCCTAGTGCGATCGCTCCCCCATTCGGGTTGGTGCGATCCGCCGGGAGGCCCAGCTCGGTGGCGACGGCTATGGCCTGGGCCGCGAAGGCTTCATTGGATTCAATGACGTCGAAGTCATCAATGGCGAGATCTATCCGATCGAGGAGCTTCCTGACCGCCAGGATCGGGCCAATGCCCATGACCTCCGGCGCCACCCCGGAATGCTGATAGCCGAGGATACGTGCCATCGGCCGCAGGCCACGGCATTCGGCCCATTGCCTGCCGGCAAGGACAACCGCGGCCGCACCATCGTTGAGTCCGGATGCATTGCCCGCCGTCACCGTGCCGCCGGCGTCGAAAGCCGGCCGCAACGATCCAAGCGAGCCGGCGGATACGTCCGCCCGCACGTGCTCGTCTTCCCTTAGGAGGCGCTCGGTGCCGCCGTCCGCTATGGGCACCGGCACGATCTGGCTTTCGAACCTTCCGTCGGCTGTGGCGTGCGCCGCGCGCGCGTGGCTCTGCGCTGCAAATTCGTCCTGGGCCGAACGGGAAATGTTGAAGCGCGTGGCTAGATTTTCCGCAGTGTTGCCCATGTGGCCGTTGCCGAAAGGATCCGTCAGGGCGCCGACCAGCATGTCGGTAAGCCGTGCTGTGCCGATGCGATGACCTGCACGTAGCCCGCTCATCGCGTGGGGCGCCCGCGACATGGATTCGGCACCGCCGGCGATGGCGGCCGTGCAGTCATCGAGCAGAATGCCCTGGGTTGCCGATATGATCGCCTGGAGCCCCGATCCGCAGAGCCGATTGAGGGTCAGGCATGGCGTCTGGGTGCCCAACCCGCCCTGCAGCGCCGCGACGCGCGACAGGAACATGTCTTCGGGGGCCGAATGGATGACGTTGCCGAAGATCACATGACCGATGTCTTCCGGATCGATGCCGCAGCGCGCGACCGCTTCCCGCGTGACCATCGCTCCCAGTTGCGTCGGCGGGATGTCCTTCAACGCGCCGCGGAAGTCGCCGATCGGAGTGCGTGCGGCAGCCAGAATGACGACATCGTTGACCATGGGGCCTCCCGGCGCGAGAATGCCTCGCCTCTTTCGAAGCAAGCTACGGGGCGCCACGCCCCCTCCCCTATGTCGTTTTTCTCCACATTCCCTCAGGTTTTATGTGTTTACTCCATAGGTGGCCGTCGATAGGCTCTCGCCATGCCTTCCTTGAGTATGAGCGTGGCCGAGCGGGACGCTGCCGTTCTCAGGCAGATTCTGCGTCTTCTTGCGGAAAATGCGGAGCCTGAGGCGGTCAGGATTGCGCTGGACGTGAACGTCGGGGTTGAGCCGCTTGCGGGCGACATCAGGACGGCTGTCGATGTCGCCAAGCAGCTCGCCTATCACAAGAAGCGCGAACGTGAGCTGATCGGGTTATATGACACGGCACGCGATATCACGGCCTCCGGGTCGATCGACAAAGTTCTTCGATCCATAGTCGTGCGAGCAAGGCAGCTCATCGGATGCGACATCTCCTATATTTCGGCCCTGGAGGACGATGGCGTCGAGTTTACGGTTCGGGCAACGGAAGGGTGCATCACTCCGACATTTGAAGCCATGAAGGTCCCGCGAGGCTTCGGCATTTGCTCCCAAGTCTTGGAGAGCCGGCAACCGTGCCATTCGGCGAATTACCTCGCCGACCAAATGCTTCCGCGGCATCCGAAGATCGACGCCGTGGTCCGGGCGGAGGGCATCATTTCGCTTCTTGGGGTGCCGCTGGAGATCGAAGGGCGCGTCATCGGGGTGCTGTTTGTCGGCGACCGATTCGTGCGCAGCTATCCCCCACCCGAAGTCGCGGGGCTGTCTTCCCTGGCAGCGCTCGCGGCGATCGCCATTCGCAATGCGCGCTATCTGGATGCGGCGCGCATTGCATTGGCCAGTGAGCAGAGGATCAACGACGGGCTCAACGCAAAGGCATTGGATATCCAGGCGGCGGGCGACGCCCACGAGAGGATGCTGGATCTTGTCGCGCGCGGTGGGCGTTTGGACGACCTCGCAACGCTATTGTCCGGTCAGCTCGACTGCCGCGTCGGCATTGTGGACCAGCGGGGGCGAGCGCTATGCGTTTCGGGCTCGGTCCAGGGCCTCGCCGCCCAGGATCAGCCGGACATCGCACATGCCGCCTGGCAGGAAGCCATTCGCAGTGCGTTGCGCAGGAGCGCCGCATCCCCGAGGTCGATGCTGATCAACGGAGGCGGAGCCATAACGTGCCGCCTTGCAGTGATCCGGGGCGGCTCGGATCTGTTTGGTGGCGTTGTTGCCTGGCGGCTGCATGACCTGCCGGAGGCGGAGGTGCGCACGCTGGAACGCTGCGCCATGGTTTCAGCCATCGTGCTGCTGTCGAACGACCGTCTCGTCCAAGCTGCCAACCGCGACATCCATGATCTTGTGGCCGACCTTCTGCGCGAACCGCCAAACAACGCACCGGCCGAGCTCCTTTCTGCACGCCTGGCCGATCGCGGGCTGCAGCTGACCTGGCCGCTTGGCCTGTATCTTCTGGAACTGGACGGGATTCGGCCGGATCCTCTTATTGCGTCGGTCCGGTCCCGCCTTCAGCGCCAGGGAGTGCTCGCATCGGACTATGAAGGGGATCTCGTTGTGCTTTCCTCAGGCGCCGACATGGAGCGAATCTCAGAGATTCTCCAGGCTATTGTGGCCGAAGTTTCCGGCATCAACGCGAATATTGTGATCTCGGAGCCCATTGCGACCCTCGGGCAGATGCCGCAACGATACCGTTCAGCAAAACGCTCGCTTCATTTGTTAAGGGCACTCGGCCACAGAGGAAAGATTGCCCACGATGCCATGCTATCGATTTATGCGGCTGTTTTTCGCGATCGCAGCAAGGACGACATCGCACATTTCATCGATCGGTCCATCGGTGCCTTAAGGGCGTACGATGAAATTCGATCGACACGCCTGGCCGAGACGCTCCTGAAATACCTCGACAATAGCTTTCGTCTCCAAATAACGGCGGATGAGCTCGGAATTCATGTGAACACTTTGCGCCAGAGGCTTTCTGCCATCCGGGAAATCTGCGGAGATTGGGATGACCCCTCTCGTGTGCTAGAAACGCATCTGGCGCTGAAGCTTCACGCCTTGGCCGGATCGACCGCAATCTGAGATTGTCAATCGGCGTGGAAACCTGAGCCCCTATCGGCGTCGAATATTGACCCCGGCCTAGGGCATTGACCCCCCTGCCGCGGAGCGTCGATTTGGCGCAGCGGCAGAGGGGCCAATGGTGGCGGAGGTCAGGGGCGGTTTTCGAAGCGCCAGCTCTCGTTTCCGGTCTCGACGATATCGCAGTGGTGGGTGAGGCGATCGAGGAGCGCGGTGGTCATCTTGAGGTCGTTGAAGGCCCTCGGCCACTCGCCGAAAGCGAGGTTCGTGGTGACGATGACCGAGGTCTGCGCGTAGAGCCGGCTGACGAGGTGGAACCTGAGCTGGCCGCCGAATTGGGCGAAGAGCAGGAAGCCGAGCTCGTCGAGGACGATGAAGTCCTTGCGGGAGAGAGAATCGGCCAATATCGCGTTCGTTGCGGATCCTGGCGGCCGGATCGGGCCTCCGCCTCCAGCTTGTTGACGAGGTCGACGACGTTAAAGAAGCGGCCCTTGGCGCATGTCGGCGGCAGCCGTCATCGTCGCCTGCGCCCGGGCCAACCCTTGGCATAGCGGCGCAGCGATCGTAGCTGGCGTCGTATACCTGCGGGCGCAGGGCCTCCTCAATGGGAACATTAATGTCCATGGCGCATGCCTGTGTGGCGAACGAGCTCTCCGCGACCCGTTCGCCCGCTCACAGCACGAAAGCAAACGCGACGTGCGCGGACGCGCTGCATCCGGCCGCATGGCCGGATGCACTTGGACGGGTGTTATCAGTTCATTCCTGCGGGGCCCGCGTCTCGCCTCGTCACTTCAGAGCGTCGCGGGCGGCATCCTTGGCGCCACCCACCGCATTCTGGACCTTTCCGGCGGACTTGTCGGCCTTGCCTTCGGCTTCGGTCTTGACGTCGCCCGTCACCTTGCCGGCCGCTTCCTTGATGGTGCCCTTCACCTGCTTGGCGGCACCAGCGACACGATCCTTATCCATGGCAGCTCTCCTGTTATCGGCTCACCGCACAGCGTCTGGACCTGATGCACAGATCGCCTCCGGATGTTCAAATATATAGACCGCAGGAGCGAGATTAAAAGATGCCGACATGCCAATTAATCTGAGGAAACTGCGTCAAGGTTCAGGAACAAAATTGGCATTCCGTTGTTTTACATTTTGCTTTTTCGCGTTCGGGAAAGGCGGTGCAATGCTGCACGACGAAGGACACACCCCATGATCCGCGAAAAAACGCTGGAAGATCTGTTCCACGACACGCTTAAGGACATCTATTACGCCGAGCGGAAGATACTCAAGACGCTTCCCAAGATGGCGCGCGCCGCCTCTTCGCCGGAGCTGAAGGCGGCGTTCGAGAAGCACAAGAACGAAACCGAAGGTCAGGTCGAACGCCTGCAGCAGGTCTTCGACCTCATTGGCAAGCGCGCGCAGGGCAAAACCTGCGATGCCATCGAGGGCATCGTCGCCGAAGGCGAGGAAATCATCGAGAATTTCAAAGCTTCGCCAGCCATCGACGCGGGCCTCATCTCCTCGGCCCAGGCTGTCGAGCATTACGAGATCGCCCGCTACGGCACGCTCAAGCGCTGGGCTGAGGTGCTCGGGCTGACCGATGTCGCCGCCCTGCTCCAGCAGACACTGGCCGAAGAGACACAGACCGACAAGTCGCTGACCGCGCTCGCGGATGCGTCCGCCAACGCCAACGCGAAGGCCGGCTGATCGCAGCGGCCACCGCATGTTCGGCGGCCGCTTCGCCACCTCCGCCGTTTACACGGTCATCTGGCTGGTAATCGTCCAGTGGCTTTCGGCGGGTTCTCCCAGCCGAAGCGACCGAGCGGGTAAATGCCGTGCTGGCGCAGGCCAAGGTGGCGAAGGTGAAGGCGCAGAGGGCGGCCTAACCCGCCCGCACGGCCGGCGCCTTGTCCGCCCTTCTCGATTCTCTGATCGGCGCGTTCGCCGCCGGAGTCGCCGCCGCCATGGCTGGGCGGCAGCGGATGACGACGAGGCGCTGTATCTGGGCATGTCCCGCTGAATAGCGGGCATCGGCGGGGTTTTCAGCCCCGCCGATGCCCTTCTTGAGCCAGGTCCTCAGAGCTTCACGCTTCCTTCCCGCGCCCACAGGCGCAGCTTCCGGCAGCTCTCAATGAAGCCGGGGATCGCGGACGCGCCTTCCAGGGCAATCATTCCCTCATCCGCATCAGGCGCGACGCCAGCCTTGGCGAGGAGCGGCACGGCGCCGGCCGTGAAACCGATGAACTTGCAGTGGGCGAATGCGTCCGCCACGAAGTCTCGCGCCGCCGCCTCGCCCGTCAGTCGCTCAGCCCCCTCCTCCGACAGCAGCAGCACGACGGCATCGAACAGCACGGACGGACCGCCATCGATCATGTGATGGGCGGGCAGCCGGCTGCCATCCGAGGCCTCGACGCCGCCCACCTTCGGCGCGACCAGCTCCATCGTTGCCCCTTCCTTCTCCACCGCGCCTCGAAGCTTCTTCAGCAGGCCCGCGTCGCAACCGTTGCTGACAAGAACTCCCACCTTGCGGCCGGTGAAGCTCTCAGGGCCGTTCAGGATGATGCTGAGCGCAGGAGACGCCGGCAGGTCGTCGCGGGGCGACACAGCCGCATCCGCGGGCTTGGGCAGCGGATCCATGCCGAGCTTGTCAGCTACCGTAGCCCCCAGCGCCTCGTCGATCACCAGCAGATGCGCGACCATCCGCTCCCGGATGGGCGCCGCCTCGACCTTGCTGAGCTCGAAGGTCAGCGCCCTGGCGATGTGCTTCTGCTCCGGCACGCTCTGACTGTTGAAGAACTGCCGAGCCTGGCTGTAGTGGTCGGCGAAGCTCTCGGCGCGCAGGCGCACCTTCGGTCCGTCGACCTCCTCGCGAAACGAACGGAAGCCTCGAACAGGATCCTCGCGGGGCCCCTCGCCCCGCGAATTGGGTTCATAGTTCGTGCGCCCGACGGGATTGCGCATCGCCATGTGTCCGTCCTGCTGGAAATGGGCGAACGGGCATTTGGGGGCATTGATGGGGATATGGGTGAAATTCGGACTGCCGAGACGCTTCAGCTGGGTATCCAGATAGGAGAAGTTCCGGCCCTGAAGCAGCGGGTCGTTGGAAAAATCGATGCCCGGCGGCACGTTCTGCGTCATGAAGGCGACCTGCTCGGTCTCGGCGAAGAAATTGTCCGGCATCCGATCGAGCACCAGCCGGCCGACAGGGACTGGCTTGATGAGCTCTTCCGGAATGAGCTTGGTCGGGTCGAGCACGTCGAAATCGAAACTGTCCGCGAAGTCCTGGTCGAATAATTGCACGCACAGCTCCCACTCCGGAAAATTGCCGGATTGGATGGCCTCCCACAGGTCGCGGCGATGGAAATCGGGATCGGCGCCGTTGATTTTCACTGCCTCGTTCCAGCCGACGGACTGGAGGCCGAGCTTGGGCTTCCAGATGAACTTGACGAAGGTGGATTCATCCTTGGCGTTCAGCAGCCGGAAGGTGTGGACGCCGAAGCCCTCCATGAAGCGGAACGAGCGCGGAATGGCCCGGTCGGACATGACCCACATGATCATGTGCATGGATTCTGGGGTCAGCGAAATGAAGTCCCAGAAGTTGTCGTGCGCCGACTGCGCCTGGGGAAAGCCACGGTCAGGCTCGGGCTTCACGGCGTGAATGATGTCGGGAAACTTGATTGCGTCCTGAATGAAGAAGACGGGGATATTGTTGCCAACGAGGTCCCAATTGCCTTCCTTGGTATAGATCTTGACCGCAAAGCCTCGCACGTCACGGGCCAGATCGAACGATCCCTTCGAGCCGGCGACGGTGGAGAAGCGCACGAAGGCCGGCGTCTTTTCGCCCGGGCGCTGGAAGAGGTCGGCGCGGGTGTAGTCCGCAAGCGATTCATAGGTCTCGAAGAAGCCGTGGGCGCCGTAGCCGCGGGCATGGACGACCCGCTCGGGAATGCGCTCATGATCGAAATGGAAGATCTTCTCGCGGAAATGAAAGTCCTCAAGCAGGGCGGGACCGCGAGAGCCGATCCGGAGGGTGTTCTGATCATCAGCGACGGGACCACCCTGGGCGGTGGTCAGCACGGGGATGTCGCTGCCCGCCAGCTGGTGAAGCTCGCCGCCCGCCCCACGCTGAAGCTTCTGGTCATGGACGGCGGCCGGCTTGTCAGAGGACAAGCCCGATTTCTTAGCCATTGGATTTCCTTCGCGAAGGTATTCGCGCGCGAGCGCTCGATTCAATGCGAGGGGTTTCGCTAAGTTCCCAAAATTCGGGCTCTGCCTGTCTATTAACAGGAACGGCGGGTGCCATAGACGAGGATCGCCCGCTCCGCGTTCATATAGAGCCGGGCCACGGCCGCGATGTCGGCGCGCGAAAGGCCCGAGCGCTCTTCGATTTCCGCCCACCCCGTCCCGGCGAGGTCCGCGATCAGGCTCTTGATGCCGCGCGTGTGGCCGTTGATGAAATCCCAATCCAGTACCGGAGCGAGATCGGCCGCACGGGCGCGCTCATCCTCCTCGACCAGCACCTTCATCAGCCCCTTCAGCACCGCCACGTCTCCCCCCACCCGCACCTGATGCAGGCGGGAGGAGATGGGGGTGGAGGTCAGGCGTTGATCGACCACCGCCGTATTCCGCTGACAGTTATCCTGCGGAAGTGACCTCTCACGTACGAACTGCGCGCGGGTCCACCTAGGGCTTGGACCGATAATGTAATTGGCCTTCGCAGCACGTCGTGATTCATCCGCCCGTGGAGGGCCTGATGGTGAGCGGAAACCGTTTCTGGCTGACGGATGCGCAGTTTGCGTGGCTTGAGCCGTATCTGCCCAGGGACACGCGCGGCAAGCCAAACGTCTGCTATTGGGCGATCAGCCAATGTCTGCTGCGGGGGCGCAAAGCGGCCATTTGCGACGGCGTGCCGGGAGGGCCGCTTTGGGTCATCTTTTGCCTCCGCGGTGAGGACAGCCCACCAAGGCTTCCCGATCATTGGGGGCTTCCCACAACGCGTCCGTAGCGAAGAGTGTTCATATCGCCCACCAAGGAGGGAGAGGTGGTCACGAATTGAGGGGACAGCTGCTCGACGTGACGAGAGGCGAGAGCGGACCTGGTGCTTGTGAATGACGATTTGTGAGCGGGAAGGCATCCGGCGTTTGCCGACTTCCGTGCTCTTCAGAGGCCACCGCGAAGCGGGCTCGCCCAGGCGAGCGTCTCATCGACCGTCAAATTTTGGAGAAGGCGAGATTCAGATCCAAGCGGGAGCAGCGCCCCGGTCTTGCCAAGGCGGTCAATGAGCGTCCAGCGTCAGGATGGAAAACGCGACTTCCGCGCAAATACCAAAACAATTTCTGGCTGCAATGGCGCACCCGACACGATTCGAACGTGTGGCCTCCGCCTTCGGAGGGCGGCGCTCTATCCAGCTGAGCTACGGGTGCCTGCTGCTTACGCAGTGCTTACTCGGATTTCCTGCGAAAGTTAAGCTCCACGAGCCAACCCTCACAAGCCATTGAATTCAAAAACTCTTTTCCTCACACTTTTCGCATCGGCCGGCTTGACACGTGCCTTCGGAGGGCGGCGCTCTATCCAGCTGAGCTACGGGTGCGTGGCGCAGGAGCGAGGCTCTTTTATCGGAAGGCT
>JAEZMT010000136.1 GCA_023442085.1 Pseudomonadota bacterium
CTCGACGTGCCGGTGCTGGTGGTGCAAGGAGCGCTGGACGAGGTGGTGGCCCCGGCCATGGCGGAGCATATCGCCGCGACCGTTCCGGGCGCCCGGCTGGACCTTTACGCCGGCATCGGACACGCCCCCTTCATCGAGGCGGCGGAGCGCTTCAACGCCACGCTTGCGGCCTTTGCCACCGCGAAGTGAGGGTTTTCCTGAACGGTAGCATGATAGCTTGATGAAGCTTCACACTCCCGTGGGCCGGGAACCATGTCGCCACAAAGCGGTTGCAGTCTTGTCCGTTTTGTGGCGACAAAGCGGTGTTGCCGACGTATCCGGGCGTGCTCGATGGTCGTTCGCGCTCCGGCCCATCCGAGACGCAGAGCCATGATGAAGCTGAAATCGCTTGTTTTCGCGGCCGTCGCCGCGCTGGTGGCGACAGGCTCGGCCAAGGCCGACGATCGCTACGACATCTTCAATTTCAATAAGTTCTTCGGTGGCGGGAATGTGGGCGTGGTGGGCGGCTCCTCGCCCATCGGCCGGCAGATGGTTTCCATCGATCCGAAATACGCGCCCGGCAACATCGTCGTGAACACGTCGGAGCGGCGCCTCTATTTCGTGACCTCCCGCGGCCAGGCCATCCGCTATGGCATCGGCGTCGGCCGCGACGGCTTCCGCTGGTCCGGCGTGAAGACGGTGAGCGCCAAGAAGGAATGGCCCTCCTGGACGCCCCCGGCCCAGATGCTGAAGCGCCGGCCGGACCTCCCCCGCTACATGCCCGGCGGCCTCGACAACCCGCTCGGCGCCCGCGCCATGTATCTCGGCTCCAGCCTCTACCGTATCCACGGCTCCAACGAGCCGGAGACCATCGGGCAGGCGGTGTCGTCCGGCTGCTTCCGCATGACCAATGACGACGTGATCGACCTCTACAACCGCGTGCGCGTGGGCGCGACCGTCTACGTCCTGCGCTGATCCCGCGCGCAAAGGATTGCGCGCAAAGAAAAAGGCCCGGCCGTCTCGCGACGACCGGGCCCTTTCATGTCAACGCCGTGATGCGTCAGAGGGCGGCGAGGTTCGCAGCCTTGTTCTTCCCGCGGTTGTCCGGGACGACATCGAACGAGACCTTCTGGCCGTCGTTCAGGCCGTACATGCCGGAGCGCTCCACGTCGGAGATGTGGACGAACACGTCGGGGCCGCCCTCATCCTGCACGATGAAGCCGAAGCCCTTCTGGGCATTGAAAAACTTGACAGTACCCGTGGCCATGGAGGCCTCCTGTAGAAACGCCCGCCGGGACTTCCCGGGAGCGCCGATCGTCCCGGCGACACGCGACAATTGACGGTCGCGGCGCAACGGGACGCAGTTCAGGACAGGTTCGCTTTTGAAGGAAGGCTTTCGCGACGCGGCCCGAAGGAAACGAAGAAGAGGCCGTCGACGAACTTGTCCGCTCGGCTCGCCCCTCCGCTATCCCATCAAAATGGAACGCGGAGGAACGAACACCCCGTGCCGTGGTGCGATCTGCTCGGAAACGAACTGCTCGAATGGGAGCTGCTCAGCTGCGAGTTGCTCGATCGGGATCGGAGTACATCCGTCCGTCTCCCGGAAGCGTCAGCGCTCGAAGCGCGCCGCATCCATCGGCTGGGGTTGATGGGAAGATAGGTGCCAATCGCGGCGGTTCAAGGGCGGGGACTCAGGTTTTTTCACCCGCCGCTCCCGACCCTTTGCCGAACCCATCCGATACCGGTGGTGAACGCCCCCCGGCAACGTGGTGCAACACACCCGAACCAGATCCGGATTATTTGCCCGCCGCCGCCTTCGCCACGAAGGTGCCGTCGAAGGTTTTGGCGAGGTCGATCTTGGCGGCCTTCAGCTCGGAATCGAACTCCACCAACATGTTGAGGGCATTCTTCATGCCCCGCTCGGGGATCAGACCGGTGCGCGAATAGATCGGCAGGGAGTTCTTGACCGCGTTGAGGTACAAGGCCTTGTCCCCAAGCAGGTATTCCTCCGGCACCACCGCCGCCACATCCTCTGGGGTGGCGGCCTTAAGCCATTGAAGCGCCTTGTAGAAAGCATTCACAAGCTTCTGCGTGGTGACCGGATTCTGCTCCACGAAGTCGCGCTTCATATAGAGCACCGCAGCCGGATTCTCGCCGCCGAAGATCTTGTCATTTCCAGCTTCCGTGCGGCTGTCGGCGAGAATAATGACGTCTCCGTCATCCTCAAGCTTGGTAATGACGGGATCGAGATTGGACATGGCATCGATTTCGCCACGCTTCATCTGCGCCACGGCCGAGGCGCCGCCGCCGACACCTACGTAGGAGGCATCATCCGGCTTCAGGCCATCTTTCGCCATCAGGAAATTGACGAAGAAATTCGTGGAAGAGCCCGGCGCCGTCACGCCGATCTTCGCGCCCTTGAGGTCCTTCACCGACTTGATCGGCCGATCCTTCCGCGCGACCAGCACGATCCCCGGGAAGCGGCCCAATTCGATAACGGAAACAATGTCTTGCCCCTTGGCCTGCATGCGGATCGTGTGCTCGTAGGCCCCCGTCACCACATCGATGGAGCCGCCGATAAGCGCTTGCAAAGACTTGGCTCCGCCGCCGAAATCGTTGATGGCGACATCCAGCCCCTCCTCCTTGAAGAAGCCCTTCCGCTCGGCGATCGTGAGCGGCAGATAATAGAGCAGCGGCTTGCCGCCGACCCCGAGCGTGAGCTTCGGCTTCTCGATCTTGGTGGCCTGTTGCGCGACGGCCGGAGTGGCGATAGCGAGCGCGAGCGCGGCCGCTGCGAGCTTGAGCATCCTCATGATTTTCCTCCCGTTTTTCTTTAGGCCTGCGTCGCCGGCGCGGGGCGCCAGACGAGGAGGCGGTTCTCGATGGCGCTCACCACCGTGTCGATGATGATGACGAAGATGGCCAGCACCAGCATGCCCGAGAACACGCCGGTGACATCGAACACCCCTTCCGCCTGATGGATGCGATAGCCCAGCCCTGCCGCCGACCCGAGATATTCCCCGACCACCGCCCCCACCAGCGCAAAGCCAACGGCGGTGTGGAGCGAGGAGAACATCCAGGTGAGCGCGGAGGGCCAGAAGACGTTCCGCATCAGCTGGCGCTCGCTCATGCCCAGCATGCGGGCGTTGGCGAGCAGCGTCGGGCTGACCTCCTTAACGCCCTGATACACATTGAAGAAAACGATGAAGAAGACCAGCGTCACCCCCAGCGCTACCTTGGACCAGATGCCGAGCCCCAGCCAAAGGGCGAAGATCGGCGCCAGCACGACGCGCGGCAGCGCATTGGCCATCTTCACATAGGGATCGAACACCGCTGCAATCAGCGCCTTGCGGGCGAACCAGAAGCCCACCAGCACCCCGCCGAGCGCCCCGATGGCGAAGGCGAGCAGCGTTTCAAGGAGTGTGATGCCGAGGTGATACCAGATCACCCCCGTATAGAAGTCTTTGAAAGTGCGCTCGAAAACGGCGATCGGCGTCGAGAAGAAGAAGGGGTCCAGCGGGTAGAAGGGCTTCGGCGAGAGCGCCGGTATCGAGACCTTCACCGTGGAGCCGAAATGCCAGATGGCGATCAACACCACCGCCACCAGCACCTGCAGGGCGAAAAGGACGAAACGGTTGCGCATGGTTCAGCTCGCGACCTCGGACTGGCGATAGCCCTTCACGACCTCGTCCTTCAGCGCCGCCCAGATCTCGCGGTGAAGGTGATGGAAGGCGGGCTCCAGCCGCACGTCGATGTCGCGCGGGCGGGGTATGGGCACCCGCCACTGGCCAATGATGCGTGAGGCCGGCCCGGCACCCATGATGACCACGCGATCTGCCAGCGAGATGGCCTCCTCCAGATCGTGGGTCACGAACATCACCGCCTTGCGGTCCTGACTCCACAGATCGAGCAGGAGGTTGCCCATGATCTGGCGGGTCTGGGCATCGAGGGGGCCGAACGGCTCGTCCATGAGCAGGATCTTGGGATCGCGGATCAGCACCTGTGCGAGACCCACGCGCTTCCTCTGCCCGCCGGACAACTGGTGCGGATAGCGATCCGCGAAGGCGGCAAGGCCCACGCGGGCCAGCCATTTGCGGGCGCGGCTGCGGGCCTCTTCGGTGTCGGTGCCGGCGACCTCAAGGCCGATGGCCACGTTGTCGAGCGCCGTCTTCCAAGGGAAGAGGGCCTCGGCCTGGAAGAGATAGCCCGCCGCGCGGTTGAGGCCGGCAAGCGGGGTGCCGTGGATGGTGACCGTCCCTGAGGCCGGCTTCAGGAGGCCGGCCGTTGCGTTGAGAAGGGTGGACTTGCCGCAGCCGGTGGGGCCGACGACGGCGACGAACTCACCATCCGCGACTTCGAGATCGACCCCTTGCACAGCCACAAAGGGCGAAGTGGCGCGGTTGGCGCCCGGAAAGGCGATGGTGATGTCGCGCAGTCCGACCGCGCATGCCTGAGCCATGCGGCCTCCCTGGACCACGCTGAAGGGTTGCACCACTGAACGTCTCCCGATCCCGCCCGCGCGTCCGGTTGGCCCGGATCAAGCGGACAAGGTAGCCGAGGGCGCGCGGGAGGCAAGGGCGGAGGCGTG
>JAEZMT010000140.1 GCA_023442085.1 Pseudomonadota bacterium
CCCCTTGACGCCCCCGCCCGAAACCCCCATTCCTCCCCGACCAGCCGGCCGGGCGGCCGCGGCATTTCGGTGTCGAGGAAAGTCCGGGCTCCACGCAGACACGGTGCCGGATAACGTCCGGCGGGGGCGACCCCAGGGAAAGTGCCACAGAAATCAAACCACCCATGCGTGCATGGGCCAGGGTGAAACGGTGGGGTAAGAGCCCACCGCGCGACCGGCAACGGGAGCGGCACGGCAAACCCCACCGGGAGCAAAGTCGAATAGGGACGGCACGGGAAACCACCCCTGTCTACGGGGCGTCGTCCGGGTTGACTGCTAGAGGCGCCGGGCAACCGGCGTCCCAGAGGAATGGTCGCCACGCGGGTGCAAGCCCGCCGTACAGAACCCGGCTTACAGGCCGGCTGGTGTTTCCCCCGACGACCAAAGCAAGACGTGGCGCCAGGCCGCGTCCCCTCACACGTCCACGCTGGCCCTGAGCGCGTTTTCCTGAATGAACTCGCGGCGGGGTTCCACCGTATCGCCCATCAGGCGGTTGAAGAGGTCGTCGGCGGCGTCGACTTCCTTTACGCGCACCTGGAGGAGCGAGCGGGCGTTGATGTCCAGCGTCGTCTCCCACAGCTGCTCGGGGTTCATCTCGCCGAGGCCTTTGTAGCGCTGGAGCGAGAGGCCCTTGCGGCCGGAATCGGTGACGGCGTCGAACAGGTCCACGGCGCCGAACAGCACCTGCTCGTCGCTCCGCCGCTTGAGGGTCGCGGCGGCGGCGAACACGCCGTCGAGGTCGCGGGCGAGGGTGTCGAGCCGGCGCGCCTCGGGGGAGGCGATGAAGGCGTGGTCGAGCCGCGCCACCTCGGCGACGCCGCGCACAGTGCGGGAGAAGGCATAACCGGTCTCGTCGCAGAGGCCGGTCCAGCCGCGCTCCGTCTCGTCCGCCAGCGCGTCGAGGCGCCGGGCCACCTCGGCGGCGGCAGCGGTGCCGGTGGCCTCGTCCTCCAGCGCCGCTGCGGCGAAGGCGCCGGCCAGCGCCGCCTGCTCGGCCACTGCGCGGTTGTAGCGGGGATGAAGCGCGGCGAGGGCGCTGCGCAGCTGGCGCGCCACGTCCACCACATGGGCGAGGTCGGCGCCGGTGCGCACCTCGCCGGAGGCGAGATGGAGCGAGGCTTCCTCAAGGCCGGTGGTGATGAGGTAGTCCTCCAGCGCCTTCTCGTCCTTGAGGTAGGTCTCGGACTTGCCGCGCGCGACCTTGTAGAGCGGCGGCTGGGCGATGAAGAGGTGGCCGGCGTCCACGATCTCCGGCATCTGCCGGAAGAAGAAGGTGAGCAGCAGGGTGCGGATGTGGGCGCCGTCCACGTCGGCGTCCGTCATGATGATGATCTTGTGGTAGCGCAGCTTGGCGATGTCGAAGTCGTCGCGGCCGATGCCGGTGCCGAGCGCGGTGATGAGCGTGCCGATCTGTTCGGACGACAGCATCTTGTCGAACCGCGCGCGCTCCACGTTCAGGATCTTGCCACGCAGCGGCAGCACGGCCTGGAAGGCGCGGTCGCGGCCCTGCTTGGCGGAGCCGCCGGCCGAGTCACCCTCGACGATGAAGATCTCGGACTTGGCCGGGTCCTTCTCCTGGCAGTCGGCGAGCTTGCCGGGCAGCGAGGCCACGTCCAGCGGGCTCTTGCGGCGGGTAAGGTCGCGCGCCTTGCGGGCGGCCTCGCGGGCGGCTGCGGCCTCCACCACCTTGCCGATCACGTTCTTCGCCTCGGCCGGGTTCTCCTCGAACCAGTTGCCAAGCGCCTCGCCCACGAGGTTCTCCACCACCGGACGGACCTCGGACGAGACGAGCTTGTCCTTGGTCTGGGAGGAGAATTTCGGGTCCGGCACCTTCACCGAGAGCACGGCGGTGAGGCCCTCGCGGCAATCCTCGCCGGTGGGCTCCACCTTCTCCTTCTTGGAGATGCCGGAGGTGTTGGCATAGCCCAGCACCTGCCGGGTCAGCGCGGCGGCGAAGCCGGTGAAATGGGTGCCGCGATCACGCTGCGGGATGTTGTTGGTGAAGCAGAGCACGTTCTCGTGGTAGCCGTCGTTCCACGAGAGCGCGGCCTCCACCGTGATGCCGTCCTTCTCCGCGCGGATCACCACGGGCCTGGCGATGAGGGCGGTCTTGTTGCGGTCGAGATACTTCACGAAGGCCTCGACGCCGCCCTCGTAATGCAACTCCTCGCGCTTCGGCTCGGCGCCGCGTGCGTCGGTGAGCACGATGAGCACGCCGGAATTGAGGAAGGCCAGCTCGCGCAGGCGATGCTCCAGCGTGGCGTAGTCGAAGGCGATGCGGGTGAAGGTCTCGGGGCTCGGCAGGAAGTTCACCTTGGTGCCGCGCTTGCCGGCCGGCGCCGGGCCCACCACCTTCAGCGGGGCCTCCGCGTCGCCGTGGCGGAAGCGCATGTAGTGCTCCTTGCCATCGCGCCAGATGGTGAGGTCGAGCGTGGTGGACAAGGCGTTCACCACCGAGACGCCCACGCCGTGCAGGCCGCCGGAGACCTTGTAGGAATTCTGGTTGAACTTACCGCCCGCATGCAGCTGGGTCATAATGACCTCGGCGGCGGAGACCCCCTCCTCCGGGTGGAGATCGGTGGGAATGCCGCGGCCGTCGTCGGTCACGGTCACGGAGCCGTCGGCCTCCAGCGTGACGGTGACTTCCTTCGCCCAGCCGGCCAGAGCCTCATCGATGGCGTTGTCCACCACCTCGTAGACCATGTGGTGCAGGCCCGAGCCGTCGTCCGTATCACCGATGTACATGCCGGGACGCTTGCGGACCGCATCGAGGCCCTTGAGCACCTGGATGGACTGGGCGCCGTAGTCGTCGGGGGACGCGGCGGGCACGGGTTCGGCCATGGAAACTTCCGATTCGGTTCTGGTACGTGTTGCAAATCTAGCGCAAAGCGGCGGCTATTTGGTGGCGGCTCCGCTTGTTTTCCTGCGTTTTCCAAGCCTCGACGGCCATTTAGGGGCCATTCAGGCGGCGCTGAAGCGTGCAAACCCATCCGCTCGCAACCTGCAGGCGGGGCATTCGCCACAGCCATAGCCCCAGGCATGGCGGTGGCCTCGGTCGCCGAGATAGCAGGTGTGGGTCTCCTCGACGATGAGATCCACCAGCGGCCGGCCGCCCAGATGCTCGGCGAGCCGCCAGGTTTCGGCCTTGTCGATCCACATGAGCGGCGTGTGGAGGACGAAGCGCTTCTCCATGCCGAGGTTGAGCGCCACCTGCATGGCCTTGATGGTGTCGTCCCGGCAGTCGGGATAGCCGGAGAAGTCCGTCTCGCACATGCCGCCGAC